>CAZDOW010000194.1:0-1707 GCA_964507115.1 uncultured Maribacter sp. | reverse complement strand
AGTTCAAGCCCCTAAAAATAAATTTGATAAATAAAATACTATGATGAAAATTAAACCATTCGTACTGATTATGATATTAGTACTCTTTCTACAATCTTGTTCGAGTACTAAAGTGCTGAGCGCCTGGAAGGCAGAACAGGACACTATCGATAAATTCAGAGAGAAGAACATTTTGGTCATAGCCCGTACCGCAGATGACCACGCCCGCATCGCTTTTGAGGAAGCCATAAAATTACAATTGGAGGCAAAGGGATTAAAAGCCACCGAAAGCTTCAAAAAATTCCCAAAAATTCACAATGAACGAGAAATGACTGAGGAGCGCTTGGCAATGGTTTTAAGCATACTGGACAGCGAAGGGTATAATGCTGTCGTAATCACGGTGATAAAAGACGAAGAACAACATACAGAAACCACTAGCAGTGGTGTTTATGTGGGTGCCTACGGTGGTGGCTACCCTGGTTATTATGGTGGTTTTAATAATTACTATGCACAACCATATGCATATGGTTCTTATTATAATTCTTTCGGGGGGTACATACCCACTTCGACATCAACCCGCACCTATTCTGACTATATCTTGGAAACTGTTGCCTACAATCTAGATGAACCTACTGAAAATCAATTAGTGGCGATTACCACCACGAGCATAGGTGATCCAAAAGAAGCTTATAAAGCGGCAGATGAATATGCGTTCAAGATTATGAAAAGTTTAGAATAATTCAGACCCATAAAAAGTCAAATTTCGATTACTCAAGTACTCCGAATTGCCCTATTGCTTTTTGGTAAGGGTTGGTGTTTTGTCCCTTATGTATAGGATGTATGTGCTGAGTACACTTTCTAATTAAAAATGACTGATTTAAAATCAATAACCCTTAGCGTATTTGGACCTCGTTTTAAAGCGCTTGGCATAGGATTGTATATTCTTGGCATACTCTTCTTAATCGGAAATAAGAGTTATGCCCAGGATCTAGAACCACGAAGGTGGACGAGCTTGCCCTTAGGGGTTCAAATAGTAGGGGTAGGCTATGGCTATACGAGCGGCGAAATATTTTTTGACCCATTGTTGCAGGCCGAAGACGTATCCATTAAGGCAAATACATTTATCCTTCAATATGTTCGTCCCTTTAAATTGGGCAACAAATTGGCTAGAGTTGATGTGTATCTACCCTATAGCCTTGCCAAATGGAATGGTCTTGTTCAAGGAGTGCCAACAGTGGTTAAACGAGATGGGTTTGCTGATCCGCGTCTCAGGTTCTCCATTAATCTTATTGGGCCAAAGGCCATGGACCCAAAAGAGTTATTTGAATATTTTAAATCTCATCCCACATATACCACAATAGGTGCTTCCATTGCGGTGGTACTTCCTTTAGGGCAAAATTTTGAGGATAAATTACTTAATTTAGGTCAAAATCGTTTTGTAGTAAGACCTCAAATTGGCATGTTGCATAACTGGGGTCAATGGTCTTACGAGCTTTCAAGTTCGGTATTTATTTTTTCCCCGAACAATAGTTTCTTTGGAGGTAAACAACGTAATCAAAAACCAATATTCGCTTTACAAACACATCTGACCAAAAAATTTAAATCCAAACTATGGACTTCTTTTGGCCTTAGCTACGGCACCGGTGGTAGATCAATTGTAAATGACGTATCCAATGACGACCAGCGCGGTAATATCCTAGGCTCTCTTTCCCTGGGGATGCCCATATC
>CAZDOW010000193.1:0-1923 GCA_964507115.1 uncultured Maribacter sp. | reverse complement strand
TTGGCACAACCCGGAGATGTAAGGGTGGTAGACCAAGATGGCAACGGACAAATAGACAACCGTGATAATGTGTTTACCAACACAGATCCAGATTGGTTTGGATCGATTACAAATACCTTTAAATATAAGGACTTCGAACTTTTTGCCGATATTTATATTGTTGAGGGTGCCACCCGACTAAATAGCGTACTTGCAAATGGTGAATTATGGAAAGGTTCGATAAATGGAATAAGGACAAAATATTATACTCCTGAATTTCCGTCTACGGAATACCCAAGACCAAAACCGGATACACATTTACACCTTTTTCCATTTGCGGTGCGCGATGCATCTTATGTCCGCTTGAGAACATTAACATTTGGATATAACCTTCCTAAAAAAACCCTTTCAAAAATTGGATTAAAGAGCTTGAAGCTTTATGTCACAGGGACCAATCTGTTCACTTTTACCGATTTTAAATCGTATAGCCCTGAGCAAAACCCAATTAATAATGATAATGGAACCTCGTTTCCTGAAACTAGAAATATTACCATAGGAACGAATATAACATTTTAAAAAATTAGGAGTGAACTACTTGAAGATGCAAGTATTGGTCCAAACGAGAGAATGTTTTGGAGGGTCAAATGTTCAGTTAAAAATAAATAAATAGCAACAGATGAAAATTATAAAAGGGTATTTGTTATCGGAAAGGTTTTTTGCCATACTTGTTGTGGTACTATTATCTACGTCTTGTGAGCAAGACTTTTTGGAAGACAAATTATTATCAGATACTTCTGTAGATTTTTTATACTCTTCTCCTGAAGGACTGGAAAATGCTGTTGTTGGTCTGTATACCCTAAATAGGAGGATATACGAAGATGGCAGGCTCAATGGTACTATTCCATTGATTTTACAGGCAAAGAGCGATTTGGGTGTAGGAATAACCGGGGAGGTTTCACTTTACAGCAGACTGCTATGGGGTGCAAGTTTAGGTGATTTTGGAACAGCTGAAGGCGTAAACGCTTATTGGGTATACTATTATGAGTTAGTTAATGGTGCAAACGCCGTTATCCAAGGTGCTGAAAATTTAACCGATATTGATGAGGATAGAAGAAATCAGATTTTGGCGGAAGCAAAGACGATGCGGGCTAATTCTTATTTTGTCCTGTACCGATTATTTAATAACATTTTTGTAAACACAAATCCTACCACACCGGAAAATGCTTTTGACCTGCCTCAGGACAAATCTTCTGTAGAGGAAATTTTCACTTTGTTGCGGACAGATTTGGATTTTGCGATTGAAAACCTCAGTTATAATCCCGAGCAGTTTGGTAGGTGGAGTCAAGGTTCGGCACGGCACTTGCGTGCTATGGTGGCTATGTGGGAAAGCGATTGGACAGAGGCTGCCGCCCAAACGGATGCTATTATCCAAAGTGGCAACCATGCATTAACTGCAACGACCCAAGAAGTGTTTGCAGGGAATCTGAACCACCTAGAAACTTTATTTGCGGTTAATTTTGAATTTCAAACCATTGGTGGGGGAGCCCCTCATATTATGAATTGGAACATGGTATCTTCTTATGCAGATGCACCGGGTCTCGTTCAATCTATCGAAAACGGGGGATCGGGCGCAGGTTTTATTTCATTGAACCAATATATGATTGACCTTTTGAACGAAGATGCAAACGATACTAGAAAAAATAGTTCTTATTATATTTTCGATTACGAATACAATGACGAAGCATCACTACCCGAAGGGAAACAATTGGGAGAACCTTTGGATTTATATGAAAATAGTGAAACCGATCAGAATGAATTTATGTTGTATTATCGAAGACAGAATCCAGGGGTCATAAAGTTTTTTGATGAAACTGTGGAACCTACTGATAGAAATCATTTTAAGAACATCATGATTTACAGATTGGCGGAAACCTACCTTATCGG
>CAZDOW010000192.1:0-1953 GCA_964507115.1 uncultured Maribacter sp. | reverse complement strand
TGAAAACAGTAGCAACTATCTTTTTTATCTTCTTCATCGGAACAGCTGCACAAGCGCAGAACAACACAACGGATGTTAACGTAGAAACTGTTGAAATGACAATTGTAACTGAAACTGTTAAGGAGCTTAACTTAGAAACCAAAACAAAGGTTGCTAGATTATACAAGTTTAAAAATGCTAGAGTAACTAAGGCATTATCTTTTACAACTAAAAGAAACAAGGCTAAAATGGCTTAATACAATACCTACTAATTATACTAATGCAAGTGCTCATTATTACAACCTCCTGCCAGAGTTTTTGAAAATGGGTGCTTTTTTAGGCGTATCACCACTTTATGCTCTAGAAGATATCACTTCTTTTTACGTAGAATAAAACAGTTCTGAACAACTAAACCAGTTTTGATTGGTATTAGTACATTTGACAAATTTTGATTTTAAGCAGTGTACCAATTTATTTCTTACATAAAATTTTTGTTATCGGCTACCAACCAGCATGGCGTCCATTCTCCATTCATCTATAGTTTCCTAACTAAGGGACTGTACCGAAATGGAAACAAAAACCTTTCAATCACAGAGAATGTTTTAGCAAAAAGTATTTCCTATTTTGCTTATAAAAATATTGGATTGGTTACCGATTCCAATCCGTTAAAAATAAAATTGAATGCTATCTTCGAGGGTTTGGACTATACCAATTCCCCTTTTGATATCGTTTATGCCGGTATCGACTCTAATGCGTTCAAAACTATAGCCAATACACATCTTCACAACGAAACAATACTCATCATAGAGGGAATTTATAAGACAAAAGAGTGCACTAAACAGTGGACCGCTTATAAAGAATTAGCGCAAGTACGCGTTACCATGGACCTATATCATTGTGGTATCCTTTTTTTTAGAAAGGAACAAGCCAAGGAACATTTTAAGATACGGATATAATCCCTTAATTTTATAACTTAATGCTAGACTATGAACAATACCATATATATTACTCTTGGGGTCGTTTTTGCAATTTATGTGGGTTTCCGTTTTATGAATAGAGGGAAATCTGGAGATCGAAAATCCCGTAAATTCATGGCGGATTACAAACCTAGGAATGAAAAGTAAGTAGCCAATTACAATTGGTTATTAGCAGTTATAACAAAATCTTACCGTTTAAAACGACAAACTCCTCACTTCAACTTGATACTCGAATACTAAGATACGTTGAAGCATAAACTTGAACTTTTTCAATGAAAATATACACAAAAACAGGCGATAAAGGAACCACAGCATTATTTGGAGGCACCCGTGTCCCTAAACATCATATCCGAATAGAGAGCTACGGTACCGTTGATGAACTAAATTCTTGGCTGGGACTAATTCGAGATCAGGAAATTGCTAGTTCCTCCAAACAAGAACTTACCCAAATTCAGGAAGACCTTTTTACCCTTGGGGCAATCTTAGCAACAGATCCCGAAAAAGCTGTATTAAAAAACGGAAAAGAACGTTTGAATATTCCTAAAATTGAAGAAACCCACATTCAAAAACTGGAAGTGGCCATAGATACAATGGAGAAAAATTTACCCCAGATGACGCACTTTATCCTTCCTGGTGGTCACACCAGCGTGTCATACTGTCACATTGCACGTACCGTCTGCAGAAGGGCTGAACGATTGGCTACTCTTTTACATGAAAATGAACCTTTTGATGATCGTGTACTCTGTTATCTCAATCGCCTTTCCGACTACCTGTTTGTATTGGCACGAAAATTGTCAAAGGAACTACAGGCAGAAGAGATAAAATGGATTCCAGAAAAAAAGGCCTAATAAAACCTTAATTTCTTCGTTATCAGTTTACCAAGAGCAAAAATGTTGATAACTCAGGTTAAATAATCACAAATTATCTTGGCTGTCACTATTAAAAAATTATTTTTGCAAAAATTTAAAATAACACTATTACCATGTATTGGACATTA
>CAZDOW010000191.1:0-2003 GCA_964507115.1 uncultured Maribacter sp. | reverse complement strand
GGATATTATTTTTGTTCTTAAAGAATCATTTTTTATTAATTCAAACCCTTTTGATTTTAATGTTTCATAACCCGAAATATTTTGTATTGAAATAAAATCTCTTGTTAAAACGAAATAATGTTGTTGTATCGAATCTAAGTTTGGGCTTTGGTTGTTAAATATTTCCCTCCAAAATTGACAAGATTTTATACCATATTTATGACCTCCAACATTTGCTTCTACATCAACTTTGTCTTTTTCTAAACCGTTTAATATTTCTAATAAAATTTTCGATTCCGCTAAGCTATCCTTTCTATTATCATTCCAATTACTCAGTGCAAATGCAGAGATTAAGGCAATAAAAATTGACAAAAATTCAAAAGCATATTTTTTCCATTTTCTCTTCTTCAATGTTCTTTCAGTTTTTTAATGTTAGCTAACAATGGTATATATAGTTCTATTTTACTCGTAATATAGGAATATTCTATTTTTTAAGGGAGGTTCAAGAAGGCTATACCCTTGTAATCGATATTTTCAGGCATAGCATCAGGCTTTGGTCTAGTTCTTTTAGGCATAGTTAAACGACCCCTAAAAGCATGTTAATTGGAGTTTTTAATAAGCTAGCTCTTGCTGTTCGGATTATGCTATGCACAGTTCAATACTTTAGTATAACGCGAACAACGTTGGCGGTCTTTCTGAATACTACTGTTCTAAAAAACGACCGCCTACGATAACAGGCGACAATGAATCTTATATGAAGTGTAGCTCGTGCTGGATTTTTGGGTTCATTTCTGTTCAGCTACAAAATTGTTGAAGTGGACCGGAACCATTGAATTTACTGCCGGGCGACAATTATTCATGAGTGCGCTTTGCACTTTTGTCTCTGTTGAATTTTACTCGCGTGTTTGATTATAACACGCTGCCTTCCGCTACGGCTTTTGCATCCTTGCTACGGCCAAGAATTGAACCAACGACCATTCCGCCAATTAAACCCAGAGAAATGCCTAGCGAACGTTCTAGATTGGATAGAATAGCGACTCCAAATAGCAAGCCGAATGATAATCCTAAAGCGCCATATAAATTGGTGTAGTACCCTTTGGAAGTTAGGGAAAAGGTATCCTTTAGGTATGTTTCAAATTGACTAAGTGTTTTCTTAAAGTATTTTTTCTTGTTCTTAGGATTTGATTCTAAATCTAAGCTATCAAGTTCTTTTTCTATAGATTGAATTTCATCTTTTGTAAAGGATCTAGTTTTCAATCCAGTTAGCATATGAAGGAATTTTTCATACACCTTTATCTCCTGTTTTTTAGTTGTTTCGGTTTTTAACTTTTCAAAAAAGTTATATGCTTCTTGTAATGTCATAAAAGTTGATTTTTATTGTTTTCTTGGTTAGTGGCTGAAAACAAAATATATTACATGTCATACCAAAGAAATATTAAAAAAGCCTTCCTAGAGGCGCACTACTGCAGGCAAATCAACTCCTTAAACTTTCTATATCAGCCATTAATTCTTCCAATTTTTTAAATACCCTTCCATAAACTAAGTTTAAATCCCATAGGTATATTCTTCCTCCATAAAACGCCAAAAAGCCTACAATTAGAATTATAACAAGAATAGCTACTACAGGAACTCCTTGTATCAAGTAACTATCTGGAAAACCATAAAGCACTTCGCCAACCAGTCTTTTACCTAGGGGAACACCCTCTGCATCTTTGTGCCAAAAACCGATGATCATGGATAAGAATATGATAGGGTACAAGAATGTTGAAAATCTCTTATTGATAGCGATCTGTTTTTGTATCCATTGGTTAAATGTCTTTAGATATTGATAACTACTGACGCCTTTATCTATTTTCTCTAAACCATTCAATAATCTCTTATTAATTATAACAAGCACTGTAAGGGTAACAAAGAATATGGCTCCCGTAATTGGTATTCCTACAAAATAGGATACGATTAAAAAGACAATCGAGAATGCAACAATTGCAATCAAATTTATTTTAAACATTCTTTTAAATTTATCA
>CAZDOW010000190.1:0-2064 GCA_964507115.1 uncultured Maribacter sp. | reverse complement strand
AATGCGGAGATATCTCAAAATTAAATCCGATCTGGGTACTCCAATTGTTAATTATCTCTTTATTTATTCTATAGTTTATCGCGTCAGAATTTTCTACTCTATTTTTTGCAGTGTCAAGTCTTTCATCCCTTGCATTTAATTCTGTTAATTTATCATCTTTCCCTGGTGTTGCATCAGGCAAACTTTCCCAAAATGCAATTTGTTCATCATTTATCGTTAAAAAAGCATCAAGTGCATTTGTCATTGCTTCATCTAATTCTGGCACTCCTAGTGACCCGGTATTACTCTCCTTATTTATAAAATCGCGATACATAACACCCACATAAACAGCTAATTTCATATTGTTTCTAAATGTTGCTCTACGCCCTATACGCGCTGAGCCAACAAAAAAAGTAATAGTCTCGGCCAATAAATCTGATGAAGTCCATGTTACATTTCCATCTGCACTTACAAAATAATCATCCCAGCCGTAAACAAGCGTAGTTCCAATTCCGAAAGAATTGGTACTAAATTGAACCTCTGGCACAGAAATCGGATTTTCGAGCGTTCTTATTTCTTTTAGATTCCCATTTGGGCCTAAATTATTTTCTACAACCTGCGGTTGAAAGGATACTTTTGTAGTCCCCTGATTTCTTGCATAAATGCCGTACACATTCACAAAGGGTAAGACCCATGCATCAGCTCTTAAATTTACGCCGTTTGAAGTTGCAACAGTTTCTGTGAAATTTAGAGTTTCAGGATTAATAATATCATCCAAATTTTCACCATCAAAAAAATTCATACTAAACTCTGTCAATTCTAATGACATTTGATTGAATACATAATTAACATTAAAACCTAATGGCAGTTGTAATTCAATATTTCTATCTGCAACTTTTTGTCCCCAAACAGGTAGAACATATGGCCAGTCTTTTTTAACAGTTGTCGAATCATTTTTGGGAAACTGTATTCCACTTTGTGCATTTGCTTCTGTTAAATTTAACAATAGAAGGGCTACTAAAATGCTGATTCCAATTTTGATAAATGTTCTCATATTCTGTATTTTATATTCATTTATTTCGGCCAAGTACTTTCAAATACTTTATTAGGTTGTTCTTGTGCCTGGCACTTAGAAAGTGTATTGGTGATGACAGTTATCAAAGCAGTAACTTCAAATGCTAGGATTGATTTCTTTAAACGCGTACTGTTTATGAACTTCATGACGTGTTCGCTTTTATACGCTGCATGTAAAAATATAAATTGAAAGCTAATATACATAATTATAGAACCTATTAGTTTAACTGTTGATTACAAAAAACGAAAAATTGTATGCAATTAAATACAGAGTATACTAAAAATCGCTAAAAATGTGAGCAGCAATTATTAGTTTGTGATTTTGTAGTCTTTTGCACCTATTTTTTCAATATCTCAGAAGGTAATTCACCAAAAAGTTCCTTATAATTCATACCAAATCTGTTAAGGTCTAATATGCCAGCAGACAGGGCAATACTCTTAATTGTTGATCCAGATTGCGCATGTAAAAGGAGCTTTCTTGCTTTATATAACTTCCTTTCTTTTAGAAAATGCATAGGCGAATATGTACGGTGTTTTTTAAAAGCAATTTGAAGGTTGCGAGGAGTTGTAAAAACACTATCTGCGATTTCTACAATCGTAAAATATTTCTCAGGGTTTGCTTCTATCAGTTCTTCTGCTTTCAACACAAGATTTTTTTTGGGAGTATTTTTTTTGACTTTAAAGGAAAGCTTTAAGGCCTCAGCGATTATATCTGTAAGATAAAAAGCTGATATTTCCTCAATATTTGATTTTATTAATAAAGACTCCCTCAAATGAGGAAAATTTTTAGCAGTTTCTAAGGACGATTCGATGAAATTGATAATAGAAAGCACTTTTATATTTTTCTTTTTAATTCTTATAAAAGAAGTAGGTAAGCTCTTAGCCTTATAGTCATAGTTCATCATTAAGATGGTTTTAATCCTCTTCATATCAATTATCATAATTAAATCATCAATTTTATTTGTAATTGCTTCATAACAAATATGATGTGATGGTAAGATGATTCCACCG
>CAZDOW010000189.1:0-2282 GCA_964507115.1 uncultured Maribacter sp. | reverse complement strand
GATTCTTGGAGAAATGACGCGGATAATGTGTATCGAATGGTGGTTAAGCGTCAATATCCAACCAGAGTGTCATCGTACGCTATTATTCCTGATTCCTATGCAAAGACGGTAAAAGAAGAACTTCCAGAAGTAGATGAAGTAGTTCGCGTTTTTAATTTTTTTAACAATGGGACATTTCAAATTCAATATGGTGATAAGAAATTTGAAGAAGCAGAAGTTTATTTTGCAGATCCTACATTTTTCGAAATATTTAAATCTAAAATACTCTACGGTACCGAAGAAGGTGCATTAACAAAGCCAAATTCAATTGTTCTTAATGAGACCACGGCAATAAAGTACTTTGGAGACGCGTCTCAAGCCGTAGGGAAGATTTTATTACCAGAGGGAAATAACGCCCAACCTCTAGAAGTCACTGCCGTCTATCAAGATTGGCCAGAACAGTCTCATTTTACTTTTAATGCTTTATTGGCCACTGTTGGAAATGAAAACTTTGAACAGGAAAACTATGTTGGTTTTTCTGCGTACACCTATTTAAAGCTCAATGAAAATGCTTCCCCTGAACAGGTTGAAGCAGCTATGCCTGGTATTATTAAAAAATTTGCAGGGGGTAATATAGAAAGGCAGTTTTCTATGTCTATAGACAAATTTATGAATGCGGGTAATGGGTACACGTATTATTTGCAACCTCTAAAAGACATCTATCTAACCTCAGATCTAGATAACGAATTTCAGGCTAATGGAAACGCTACAACGCTATATATATTTGGCTTAGTTGCCTTTTTTATTTTATTTATTGCTTGTGTGAATTTCATCAACTTATCTACAGCTCGGTCTTCTGAAAGAGCAAAAGAAGTGGGCATAAGAAAAACGTTTGGGTCAGAAAGAAAAGATTTGATCTCCCAATTTATGGCTGAATCATTTCTAATAAGTGTATTCGCGATGATTGTTGCTGTTGGGATTTTCGCGATTATATATCCTGTTTTTAATGATATATCAGGTAAAGATTTTTCGCTTAAATCGCTTCTTAATGCCAATGCAATTTTACTTCTAATTTCCTTTACGTTTATATCCGGGCTTTTAGCTGGTATTTATCCGGCATTTGTGCTTTCCTCATTTAAACCTATTGAAGTGTTAAGAGGTAAATTCAAAACTGGAAAAAAAGGGAGCTCACTTCGTAGCGGATTAGTAATTTTTCAATTTGCAATATCGGTGACATTGATAATTTGCACTTTAGTTGTTAACCGACAAATGGAATATATGACTAGTGAACGATTAGGTTTTAATAAGGAACAAACTGTAATTATTGAGCGTACCGAATTATTGGGCGAAAACACGAGAGCTTTTAAGAACGAATTAAGAAATATTAAAGGAGTAACAAGTGTTTCAGGGGCATCGGCACTTCCTGGTCAGCAAAATTACTTCGGGGTGAGTTGGGCTAAATTTGAAAACAGGAATGAACCTATGACAGGCAGGGGGATTATCGCAGATGAAGAATATGGCAAAACCTTAGGATTAGAATTGGTTGAAGGCCGCTTTTTTTCTAAAGATTTCCCTACCGATTCTTTAGCAGTGGTTCTAAACGAAAAAGCAGTAGCCGAACTAGAATTAGAAGATCCAATAGGTAAAAGGTTGTTAACCTCGCAAGCATTTCTCAACGCGCAAGATGGTTCGAGTTATACCTATGTCGTTATTGGTGTGGTTAAAGATTTTCATTACCAGTCGCTACACGAACCAATAACACCGCTTGTGTTTACTAGTGCGTCTAAGTTTAACAATATTATGGGACTTACCGCCGTCCATGTCGAGGGTAGCTCTTTTGATAAAGCGCTAAGTGGTATTGAAACGACTTGGAAAAAATTCATTGATGATAAGCCATTAACCTTTCAATTTTTAGATCAAACTATAGAGAATCAATATCAAGTAGAACGCACATCCCGAAAAGTGTTTACCTTTTTCTCTTTCATAACCATTTTTATTGCTTGTATAGGCCTATTAGGTTTGGCCGCATATACCACAAGGCAGAGAGTTCACGAAATTGGAGTAAGAAAGGTTTTGGGTGCGTCTGTTGGAAATATTGTATCCATGCTTTCTAAGGATTTTGTGAAATTGGTTTTTGTATCAACGCTAATTGCAATACCAATAGCCTGGTATGCAATGAATCAATGGTTGCAGAGTTTTACATATCGTATAAGTTCTAGTTGGGATTTGTTTGTTATAGCAGCAGTAATAGCACTATTAACTGCATTCTTAACTATTAGTTTTCAAGCAATAAAAGCAGCTAT
>CAZDOW010000188.1:1258-2347 GCA_964507115.1 uncultured Maribacter sp. | reverse complement strand
CGCGTTTGTCCAATCAAGTATAAAATGGATTAAAACACATGCCTGAAAATTTTCATATAGCCTATCCGTATGTTGCCTTTTTGGTGCCATTACCTATTCTGATGTACTGGTTATTGCCAGCGATTAAAAATAGGACTTCAGCATTGGTATATCCCTATTTTCAGCGTACAGCAGAGGTTTCTAAAAACAAACCTCAAAAAGCGGCATATATTAAAAAGAAAAGTTGGTTTTCATTTATGGTACTATACACCATTTGGTTATTGTTGATAGCCGCATTGGCTTCCCCTGAATTAGTTGGTAAGCCAGAAAAAACAATTAAGACTTCACGTAACTTTTTGATATTAGCAGACTTGTCTTTCAGTATGGCAACCAAGGATTGGGTTGCAGATAGCAAACCTACCACGCGATGGAATGCTGTTAAAGGCATTATGCAAGATTTTATCATTGAACGAAAGAGTGATAAAATGGGACTCATATTTTTTGCGAGTAACTCCTATATACAAGCGCCTTTCACAACAGATCTGAAGGTAGTGCAAACCATGCTAGATGAAGCCGATGTTGGTATGGCAGGGCAAATGACCAATATAGGAAAAGCGATTATAAAAGGGATGGACATGTTTGAGCGAGACTCCATACCAACGAAAGTGATGTTACTTTTAACAGATGGTGTGGATGCAGGTACAAGTATTGCGCCTTTAGATGCGGCTACAATTGCAAAAGAGAGTGGCATCATTATTTATACTATTGGAATTGGCAATCCAGGAAGTAGTTCTTCTGATTTGGACGAACGCACACTTTCGGAAATTGCAACACTAACTAACGGGAAATACTTTAGAGCTAAAGATACGGAGGCACTTGAAAACATTTATAAAGAATTGGAGTTGCTTGAACCTGTCGAATATGAAGAGGAAAGTTATGTGCCAAAAACCCTTCTATATTATTATCCGCTTGGGCTGGCATTAATTCTAGGTTTTATTGCTGTTTTTATAAATATAATACTTCAAATTATTAAACGCTTTCGTAACGGACAATGATAGAGCAAGTCGAACATATTGATTGGGAAAAATTCCACTTTCTGCGGGTCGAACA
>CAZDOW010000188.1:0-1158 GCA_964507115.1 uncultured Maribacter sp. | reverse complement strand
TAACGGAAGATATTTCACCAAGTAGATTAGAACGCGCTAAGTTTAAAATACACGATTTCCTGCAGGCAAACCCGCGAGCAGAAACCAATCTCTTAGTGTTTTCCGGATCCACACATACTGCAATTCCATTTACGACAGACTATCGAATTATCGAGGATCAAATTGATGGATTAAAGCCTGCTATGATGCCTGTTCAAGGTACCGAATTCAATTCACTGTTTCGTAAGTTAGATACCATTTTTACTGATAACATAGCTGAAGGTAAAGTATTGCTCATCACAGATGATTTGGAAGATCTATCTATAGAAATGGTAAGTAACTTTTTACAATTAAATAATGTAATACTTTACCTGTATCCTTTTGCCACACAAAGTGGTAGTATTATTCCGAAAACCAAAGAGAGTTCTGCGCTGAATCTTCAAAAACTAAATAGTTTAGATGCGATGGAGAACGTAGAACTGCTAGAAATGACTTTAGATAACAGCGATGTAAAGGATTTGGCAGAGGCGATTAGCACTACGATTTTGTTTGACGATAAAAGTAAAGAAGATCAAGAAGACTGGCAAGATAATGGGTATTGGTTGCTCTTTCCATTGGTTTTCATCTTTCTATTCAGTTTTAGAAAAGGATGGTCTTTAAGCATCGTACTTCTTATGTTAACCCTGAATTCTTGTTCAGATAATTCAAGTCAAAAATCAAGTAATTTCGAGTTTAAGGATTTGTGGTACACACAAGAATATCAGGCGCAACAAGCCTATAATGAAGAAAATTATCTGAATGCAGCTCAAGGTTTTTCTAACCCTTTACGCAAAGGTGTAGCGTATTATAAATCAGGTGACTATTTAAGTGCGCAAGTTGCTTTCGAAAATGATACGACGACAACAGGTCTCTATAATTTAGGGCTAACCTATGCGAAATTAGGAAAGTTAGAGGAGGCAAAAGCTGTATTTGAGAAAGTTCTAGAACAAGACCCAAGCAATACCGGTGCTTCTAACAATATTAATCATTTGACCGGCGCCATAGCAGAATTAGAGCAAATGGATATTGAAACTGTGTCACCAAATGAAGATGGTAAAAAAGCTAAAAACACCCAAAACGACTCGCCAGAAGATTTAAGTGGTGGTGGACAAGAAGCCACTAAAAAAGACATGGAAAAAG
>CAZDOW010000187.1:0-2374 GCA_964507115.1 uncultured Maribacter sp. | reverse complement strand
CAAAGAAATTTATATCGAACAAGATTTTGAAGTGGTAAACGATTCGGTATTCCTATTGAAACGCGATTACATGATGAGTGATTTCAGTTTTCAGAAAAAAGAGGAGTCACGTGGGGTATATGGCAAGCGAACAACGGTTTATGACGGCTACACGTTTGATCAAAAGCAGCCCAAGGAATTCTACAAAACGGAGAGTAACCCTTATGATCCTATTGTCCAGAATCGAGACAGTACTTTTTGGAGGAATAACCGCCTAGAAGTTTTGAATAAAGACGAACAAGGTATTTACCAGCTGCTAGACACGCTCCAGACCGTTCCTAAATTCAACATGTTTTATGATGTAGTAAGCATCCTCGGTTCTGGCTATGTTGAAATTGATAAATGGAACATGGACCTTGGCAGTATATACGATTTCTGGGGGTACAATGAAGCTGAAGGGCTACGCGTGCGATTGGGTGCCAGAACTTATTTTGGCGAAAATGACCCATGGCGTTTGGAAGGGTATGGCGCTTATGGGTTTAGCGATAAAAAATTCAAGTATGGTGCATCTGGAAAGTTCTTATTGGATAAAAAGAGTAGATTGATTCTCTCTGGAGGTAAGCGACGAGATGTGGAACAATTAGGAGGTAGTCTCACATCTACTAATGATGTGTTGGGCAGGAGTATTGCTTCCTCGGCTATTTTAACGGTCGGCGCCAATAACAGGCTATCGAATATTGACTTGGGAGGTCTTAGTATAGAAATGGAACCTGTAGCAAATTTGAGGGTAGCCGTAGGAGGGACTTTTCGAAAGTTGAGTTCGGCGTTGCCAGCTGCCTTTAGTCTTGACTATGTTGATGCCGACTCGCCTACTGGGGTGTCTTCTGAAGTACAGCAACTCGATTTTCAGACGGTATTGATTTATACCCCTGGAAAACGAACCATTGGTTATGGCGTGGAGCGTCGGGACATCAATGATGAATATAGTACCTTGTTATTAAAGTATACCAAAGGAATCGATGGTATTTGGGATAGTGATTTCGACTACAGTAAGTTGCAATTTTCTTATACGCAACCGTGGCAAGTAGGGGGATTTGGGCGTTTAACAAGTACCGTGGAGATTGGTAAAATTTTTGGTGATGTGCCCTTAGGTTTGTTGAATATAGTGCCTGGTAATCAGACGCTTTTTTCAAATTATGGAACTTTTCCCAATCTTGATTTTTATGAATTCGTTACAGATACCTATACTGCGGTACATTTAGAGCATAATTTCAATGGGCGCATATTTTCACGAATACCTTTTCTCCGAAAGCTTGATTTAAGGGAGATTATAGGTTTGCGCGGAGTTTGGGGTGAATTGTCCGACTCAAATATTGCTTTGAGCGCACCAGCTTCAGTGCTAACACCTTTACAGGCGCCATCGGATAGAATTTATTATGAATATTCTTTTGGAATTGGAAATATTTTTAGAATATTTAGAGTTGATTTTAATTTCAGGGGTAATTATCTAGATAACCCAAATGCAAGACCCTTTGCAATAAGAGGTACCTTTGGTTTTAGTTTTTAGTATAGTTGTAAATAGTGCAATTTAGGGCAGTAAATGGCGTTTAATTTTTATTAGAATTAAATTATTTTGGATATGAGCGAGAATAACGATGTAACTTTTGATGTGTTAATTGAAATTCCTAAGGGAAGTAGAAACAAGTATGAATACGATTTCACTTTGCATAAGATTAGATTTGATAGAACATTATTTTCTTCAATGATGTACCCAGGTGACTATGGTTTTATACCAGAGACCTTGGCTTTGGATAAGGATCCCTTAGATGTTTTGGTATTGTGCACGGAACCTACATATCCAATGGTTGTAGTTGAAGTGAAGCCTATTGGTGTTTTTCATATGACAGATGAAAAGGGCCCTGATGAAAAAATAATTTGTGTACCCGTTTCAGATCCTATTTGGAATCAGAAGAATGATTTATCGGATTTAAACCCGCATAGAAAAAAAGAGATTGAACATTTTTTTCAAGTATATAAAGACTTGGAGAAGAAGAAAGTCGATGTTGGTGGTTGGGGTAATGCTGAGGAAGCTAGAAAAATTTATTATGAGTGCTTGCAACGTTATGATGAAAGCGAGCATAAAAAGAAGCGTACGTTTACTATTTAAAGAACTGATTCCTAATTTAAAGCCATCTTTATTAATATGAAGGTGGCTTTTTTTATTCTGTTCTATTTTACTACTTTAGCAGCCGTTTAAAAAACTATAAATAATCAAATAAAATGGAATTAATCGTAAAATTTTTACCTGCGTTTGGAGTAGTGGCCCTTCTTTTTGTGGCCTGGAAGAATGCATGGGTAGGCAAGCAAGAAGTCGGTGATGAGAAAATGTCACGTA
>CAZDOW010000186.1:0-2463 GCA_964507115.1 uncultured Maribacter sp. | reverse complement strand
ATGCTAAAACAATGCCTGATGCTGATTTATTTTCAAGATATATTAGAGAATCTGCAAATGAGTTAGAAGACTTAATTAAAAATGTAAGTAAAGGTAAATCAGCAAGTAAAACGGTAACAAAAGTAAAAAGCAAAAGCACACCATTTTTTACGGCACTAAAAAGATACTTGAAAACGAATCAGAAAGACCTTACAAAGTATAAAGGGATTTATAATATTCAAGTAGATTTAGGTGATACAACAGATGGCTGGGAAATAGATCTTACAAAAGAAATAGCAACAGTTAAGAAAAAGAAAAACTTAGATCCAAAAGTTTTAGTTGAAATTGAAGATGAAAATCTATTTGCACTTTATAAAGGAAAGCTACTATTAGAAGAGCTGAAAATACAGGGGCGAATTAAGATCACGGGAACTGCGGCAAGTGAAGTAAAATTAATGAAGTTATTTACAGCCTTTTTAGAACGATAAGTAATGCATTATACTACAGATATACTAACATCAAAAGATGGAGAGTCTTTTTGCTACTACAAATGGTTAGCAAATCCAAATGTGCCTTTTAAAGGGGTTGTGCAAATAGCGCATGGATTAGGAGAACACGCAGGCCGATACGATGATATGGCGCATCTTTTACAAGACGAAGGTTACGAAGTCTATGCTAATGATCATAGAGCACATGGCAAAACTGCTGAAATAAAACGCTTATTTGGGTATTATAATGGCAGTGAGTATTTTGATGATTGCGTAGATGACATGCATGTCTTAGCCGAGCTTATGAAGGTTGAACATCCTAAAGCTAAATTTATACTATTTGGACATAGTATGGGCTCACTTTTAAGTAGAAAATACGTAACCAAATATGGAGCAGAATTAGATGCTTTAATTTTATCTGGAACGGCAAGCTTTATTAAAGGACTTGGTAATATAGGACTTGTGGCAGCAACAGCAGTTACTAAAGTTAGAGGTAGAGCCAGAGGTAATGAGTTTTTAAGATCCTTCTTTTTTGGCGAATTCAATAAAAAATTTAAACCTAATAGAACAAAATTAGATTGGATTAGTTGTGATGAAAAACAAGTTGATTTGTTTGCTAAGGATCCATATCGCATTGAAGATTTTTCGCTAGGGGTATTTCTAGATATTATCAAAAATTCCAAAACGTTAAACAAACCTGAAGCCTTTAAGGCAACACCAAAAGATTTACCGATTCTAATGTTCTCAGGAGATAAAGATCCGGTTGGCGAAATGGGTAAAGGGGTTACACGCGTAGCAAAACAATATAAACAAAGTGGCATGAGTGATTTTACTTTTAATTTATATGAAGGAGGAAGGCATGAAATGTTAAATGAGACGAATGGTGATGCTGTAAAAGACGAAATAATTGTTTGGCTTAATTCACGTATTCAAGATTAATACCTAATAATGGAAGAAACCCAAATTTTATATCGAATTTTTACGCGCTTGGCTGTCGCTTTAGGTATTTTAAATGGCATATCATTAAAAGACGCTAAAAAATTGGTAGGCCAACAACTTAAGGAACATCCTTTGGAAAAGGAGATTAAACTGCTTATTAAAAGTATCCATAAAGATGAGCATGAAAACATTGAGCAATTACTAAATGAAACCCTGTTAGTCTGCGAAGAATTAGGATCTAGTAGAAATTATATAACCTTAGAAACAATTTTAGAGCGAATTGCTGCGTCATTTTCTAATGATCATGACCAAGAAGAATATAAATACACAAATTCTATAGTGCAGCGATTTAAAAAGGAGATTACACTTATTAATAAAAAAATCCCTCAACCACCAGTATTTAATATGGTTATGGAAACACGATCTTTATTAGAGTGGTCTTCCATTTATTGCATTTACCCTTTTATTCCAAAACGAATTAAAGGTAATGGGAAACCTGTATTATTAATTCCACCTTATTTAGGAGATGATTTTTCAACTGTGTTTGTTAGAAAATATTTAAAATCCTTAGGTTTTACAACCTATAAATGGGACTTAGGATTTAATATGGTAAAGGCGCACTACATTCCTAGATTAGAAGAAAAGTTGCATGATATTTATCAGAAACATCAAGAAAAAGTAAGTATTGTTGGCTGGAGTGGTGGAGGCATATTTGCTAAAATTATGGCGAATAGACATCCAGATCAAGTGGAACAAATTTTAACCATTGCTTCTCCAATTTGGGGCGTAATGGATATGAAAACACCTGTGTATGGTTTGTTACAGTTTTTTAGAGGCAAATCATTAAAAGAACGAAATGAAAGATTTCTCGCCGAACTTGAACCCATACCAGATGTTCCTATAACGTGTATTTACACAAAAACGGATGGCTTGTTACCTTGGAAACACTGTATGGAAGCAGATACGTCAAGAAAGGATATTAAAAATATTGAAGTTTTTGGTAGCCATTCAGGATTGGGTGCCAATGTGAGCGTATTATTAGTCACAGCTAATATGT
>CAZDOW010000185.1:0-2722 GCA_964507115.1 uncultured Maribacter sp. | reverse complement strand
AATACCCAACGTTGAATGGTCGCATGATCTACTTTAACGCCTCTTATGGCCAAGAGTTCTTCAATATCTCGATAACTAAGACTAAATCGTAATTTCAAGTAAACGCCATGTAATATGATTGATTTGGGAAAACAATGGCCTTTGAACATCTCTTTTTTTGCCGACAAATATAAATGTATAGGTATTGCTAGCTTAGATGCGACAGAACCCTCAAAGGTCCAAATAGAGTTTTCGTTTTCTCCCGTTCGGGTCTGTCCGCCATCAACATATTCTGATTTTTGTTATCACTTCCAATTTGCTGATATGTTTTGATGTTTTTGTAAAATTCACGGGATATACCCCCTATGTCCTGTTTGTTACCAATATCCGTTTGTCCTAAATCACCTGTTGTCAAACCTCCGATTCTGTTCGTGGGTTCTATTAGCGCTACAGATTTGCTCATACGACTGCTTTGGATGGCTGCCGCAACTCCTGCGGAGGTACCTCCATATATTACGATATAATAATTTTTGGATTGAGCGTTGGTAAATTGGACCATCAATACCAGCGATATGAGACAAAGTATGTTTTTCACTAGTATTTTAGTTTTTTTTAAAATTCAGTAGTAATTTCTTCTGGGTAATATTCTTTGGGATAATTGGGGCTGAATTTAATTTCCTCCGTAAATACTCCCAATTTGTTATTTACGACCCAAGGTTCTCCTCGTTCCGATAAATGATTGATCATCTTTTGTCTCCAACCTAACAGAATATCTTTAAACTCCTCCATTTGGGCGAGATTTACTTCCTCTCCAGGGTCGATCTCTAGATTAAACAACTGCTCTTCCCCGGTAGCATTGAAATAAATATATTTATACTGGGAATCGGTCAAACCGGTCCAACTATTTTCAGACCAATAACATTGCCCATGTTCCATATCAAGAACTTTTCGCCACGTATCTTTTTTGCCCTTGATCAAATCCAACATACTCATTCCGTCCATTTCTTCCGGAACAGGTATTCCCGCAACATCCAGAAAAGTCGGAAGTATGTCTCTTAATTCTACCAATTCATCGATTACCTGTCCACGATTTGCCTTAATTTTCAAGTTCTCCGGCCATCGAATGATCATAGGTACGCCAGCCGAACCTTCATAGGCAAAGGATTTGCGCCATAAATGATGGTCTCCCATCATATCTCCGTGATCTGATGATATTACGATGAAGGTGTTCTCCAGCTCCCCATTTTTTTCAAGTGTTGAGATAATATGGCCTATTTGTTCATCTAAAAAACTTATCGCGGCCAAATAACCTTCCCGAGATTCCCGAACAATCTGATTACCGAAATTACCTCGCGGATTAGATCTTTGTTGTTCCGGAGGAGGAGTTTGGTCATACTGACCATATTTTTCTTCGGCCCATTCACCCACCGTTGCTTCAGGAATTTCCCTGTTCTTATAAAAATCCAACCACCTTTGTGGTGGATCGAATGGCGGGTGTGGTCTATGAAAGGCTACTTTAAGGAAAAAGGGGCTTTCATTTTTATAATCATTCATGAAATTGATGGCCTGTGCAGCAGTCCAAGCGGTGGGGTGCAATTCATCTTCATAGGAATATGCTCCGCTTCGGTGGTCCGTGGCGCCTAATCCAGTTCCATCTTCATTTTTATCCGGGGCTTTTTCCTCGAACCACTTATTGTACGCATTCTGAGCGTGTCCCCAACCTTCACACAGTTTTATTTCATGAAAGCCATGCATAAACTTGCTGTTATCAAGTTCGCTAGATTTTATATTAAGTTCCGGACCTCCAATTGGTTTATAGTGTAATTTTCCTGTTCCAAAAGTGTAATATCCTCCATCCTTCAACATTTGTGGCATTTCATTCTTAAACCTTGTTGGTATTGGCGCATAAGTCAAAAGTCCATTCTTCCATGGACTCATTCCCGTTAACAATGCGGCCCTTGCTGGAGTACATGTAGGAGTAGCACTATAAGACCTGGTAAATAGGGCTCCTTCTTTTGCAATACGATCCATATTGGGAGTATATGCAAATTCTCCTCCTTTAGCTCCTATATAATCCGATCGTAACTGGTCGGGAAATATGAATAGTATATTCGTTCTTTTTTTTTCGATAGTTTCGTTTTGCTCTTTACAAGAAAAACAAAAGATGAGAGCACAAAACATGGAGACCACAATTATGATGCTCCTCCAAGGAAAATTTAGGGTCTTATTCATAGATTCGTCGTTATCATGATTATTTAAGAACTGGTTTTGTGGCATCTACTAAAAATAAGTATAAAAGTTTGATGTGAATCTTGTTTTATGATGCTAATCAGATAAAGAATCTGTAAGTTGAAATTTTAGGGTTCAACAGTTGATTTTTCTTTAACATTCTTACTATTTCTACTCGGGCAATTGTCCTTTTTGCCGATTCAAATTCTTTAAATCCTAGACCTAGCATTATACGCCACTTTATCATTCGATGGTCTTGCTCTACTATATTATTCAAGTACTTGCATTGCCGAATTTTTATAGTTGCATAATTTCTCCGATCGTATAGTTTTATCGCTGCTGTATTCGCCCCGCTCCTATCATTGTTTATGAGTTCTGGCCTACCATTATCAGTAATAGCTTTGATCAAGAATTTATGGACAGAAATACGTTGTCTTCTTTTAGTTAAAAGGAAGTCTACCGTATTACCTTGTTTATCAACAGCTCTATATAAATATCGCCACTCACCTTTTAC
>CAZDOW010000184.1:0-2749 GCA_964507115.1 uncultured Maribacter sp. | reverse complement strand
ACCCCATTCATGGGTAATCAATCAATCGCTCTCTATATTGAAAAATCTAAGCGATCCTATATTGGTTAAAAGAGCTCAAGCAGAGATTGACATAATCAATCAAATAAAAGATAGAATTGCTCAAGATACTTTTCTACTACCATTTATCGCTGAGGAACAATTATTACCTGCAATTATCAAATTATATGGATGAATACTTATACCAATATTATGTATTGTAAATAGGGCACTTGGTGGTTTACTCAAATTCAAAACTACTTTCAAATAGTGCGCTAAAAAGAAGGTTTTACGAAACTGCAAAACATAGTTGTATAATCTCAATTAAAAATCCAGAATTGTATTACGCCTTGCTCCGCTTCCACCATTTAACCAACTCATACCAAAGTACCGAGACACTTCCTATTAAAATACAGACTAGTAATTGACTCAAAGTCAGGGTTTTAAAATTGAAGAACGCTGTAAAGGAAGGAACAACTAGTAATAAAGCAGCTATGACCATAGTGATACCGATAATCAACGGCACTAAATTGTTCTTATATTTTAGGGTTGTGAGTATTGAAAAGTAAAAGGAGCGATTGACTAATGTCAGAAAGATGTTCGCAACAATCAGTACTATAAAAACCATGGTACGAGTGACGTATTCATCATATTCCTGTGCTACCGCATATTGATATACGAACAAGGCCCCGAAGCTAATAACCAAACCTTGTACGATACTCGTTGCTAATTCCTTGAACTTAAAAAAGGAGGTGGTAAAGGGTCTCGGTTTTTTTATCATCGTATTTTTTTCCATAGGTTCATTTTCGTAGATGATGGAACAGGTTGGTCCCATAATCAATTCGAGCAGAATCACATGTGATGGGGAAAAGATGGTTGGATACAGCCAACCTAAGGCCAATGGAATGAATACCGTCAATATAATAGGAATGTGAATGGAGATGATATACTGTATCGCTTTTTTAAGGTTGGTATAAATTTTTCGTCCCATAGCGATGGCATCCACCATTTTCGATAGGTCATCATCCACCAAAATTAATGAGGCGGCCTGCTTCGCGATTTCGGTTCCCTTTTTACCCATGGCAATGCCAAAATGGGAGGCTTTTAATGCAGGGCCATCGTTTACGCCATCGCCAATCATGGCTACTACTTCATTATTGGCTTTTAGAGCATTGATAATACGGAGTTTAGCATCGGGAAACATGCGGGTAAAGACTTGAGTCTCTTTCACCTTTTGTTGCAGTTCAATGTCTTCAAGTTGCATTAGTTCGTTTCCTGTCATGCAGTGTTCGTAGCCCTTGAAACCAATTTGTTTTGCAATTGCCAAGGCTGTATCTGCATAGTCGCCTGTTACAAGTTTTACCTTGATGCCCGCAGTATCGAAATCTTGAAGTACGGCACCAATATTTTCCTTTGGGGGGTCATAAAAAGCTACAATTCCCTTAAATGTGAACTGAAAGTCCTGTTGTTGTTCAGGATAGTTGGTTCCTTTAAAATTAGTCACACCAACACCCAATAAGCGATAGCCTTCTTTGCCCAACGTGGTAATGCTTTGCTCGATTTGTCTTTTTTCTTCCACAGTTAGATTTGAAATTTCTAAAAATGCTTCTGCCGCTCCTTTGGCTGCTATAATCTGATGGCCTTGGTTATCCTCGAAAAGATGGGTCATCATAGGCGGTTTACCGCCCAAGGGATATTCATGTACCATTCGGTAGTTAGGTCGCTCATCTAAGGAAATTAATTTTGCGTAAGATTCGTGTAGCGCGCTTTCCATGGGGTCAAAGGGAATGGGTTCGCTGGCCCACATTGCTAGGGTAATCAATTCTTTTTCGGTACTATTTAATTCCTCATCTGCCGAACTGATTACTCCTGTAGCCATTGTAAATAATTTGACTAGGCTCATTTTGTTCTCCGTGATGGTCCCTGTTTTATCCACACAAATGACCGTAGCACTACCCAAACTCTCCACGGTTTTCATCTGTTTTATCACGATGCCCATTTTCATTAAGCGCCAAGCTCCCAAGGCCATAAAGGTGGTGAAGGCTACAGGGATTTCCTCGGGTAGAATACTCATTGCTAAGGTTAGTGCTTTCAGCAGACTGTCCAATACATCATAGGATTTAAAATAGTTGATGCTCCAAACCAAGAGAAAAGCGACACCTCCCCAAATGGACATTTTCTTTACAAAGTTCGCGATTTGCCTTTCCAGAGGTGTTTTTTCCTCTTTTATGGATTCCAAACTTTTCCCGATTTTTCCTAACACGGTCTTATTTCCGATGGCAGTAACGGTAGCTATTGCTAGACCGCTTGCTACGGTGGTGCCACTAAAAACCGTTTTGTCCGTTTTCTCGACATCTTTAAAAACGGAGAAAGATTCTCCTGTGAGGATGGATTCGTTGACCGAAAAGTCGTTGGAATGAATAATGGTTCCGTCTGCTGGAATTAACGTGCCTTCCTCTATCATAAGACTATCACCCAAAACAACTTCTTCGCTAGGTATTCCAACAACTTCTCCATTACGGATTACCGTACAGTTGGGTTGAGTTAGGCTTTTTAGTTTTTCAAGGGCCTTACGGCTTCTGGAATCTTGATAGAGTGAAATAGAACCTACCAAAACAATGGCTGCCACTAGAAAGATGCCGTCGCCTAAATTCCCGCTAATAAAATAGATAGAGGAGGCCACGAATAGCAAAATAATCATTGGTTCTTTGACGATACTTTGTAGCGCATCCAAAAAATTATTTTGTCTTTT
>CAZDOW010000183.1:0-2984 GCA_964507115.1 uncultured Maribacter sp. | reverse complement strand
TAATTATTTTCGAGTAGTTTGATGCTTTCTTTTTCTTCTAAATTTATTCTCATGACCTGTATTCTTTTAACTACTTCAAAACTAATTCTTATGTAGCGCATGTCATATGACATGGGTCAGTTGTGAGAAAATAGAAATCGGTCCGATGAAATATTTGTAGACTGATTTAGGTCATTGTAGTACAAGAAATAAGGTAATAATTTAGCTGAAATGAACTATTACATGCTCATTAAAACACGTAATTATTAATTAAATAAGGTAATCATGAAAAAAATAGTATTTGGTTTATTGGCGTTGGGATTAACCGCCCAGGTATCTGCCCAAAATATAAAGACGGAACAGCTATCCGAAGTTATTGTAGTTGCCACGAATTATAAATACCTGAGCGATGTGAATTCTCAGGAAATTGCTTCGATTCCCGTAAAAATGTTACAACGAAAAGTAGCATCATTCGATGTTAAGAGCTCTGACTTTTACCAAGATGATTATGATTTGTATAACATCACATTTTATATTCCTGAAGGAAAAATTCTTGCAGCCTATGACAAGGATGGAAAATTGATACGAACTGCTGAAAAGTTCAAAAACATAAATTTGCCAACTGTGGTTAAGGAATCTATTTTAGATCGCTTTCCTGAATGGACAATTACCAAGGATATTTATTTGGTAAATTTTCACGAGGCCAAAGAAACAAGTAAAAAGTATAAGTTGAAACTTGAAAATGGAGATAAGACCCTTAGGATAAAAGTAGATGAAATGGGTAATTTTCTATAGTCATTTAGTACACTACTATTAAAATTAAAATTAAAATTAAAAGGGTAAAGGGAGAAGCCAAATGGTTTTCTCTCTTACCTATAGCATAAGAGTATGAAAATCGAGAGAATAGTAATATTCTGATCGAGATTAAATTTAAATTAATTATATTTTTTTTACTACAAAGATTCTTCAATTCCATTTCTCAAATAAAACAGTATGAAAATGACAACACTTATTGTGGGTAACTCCCCAAAACAACAAATTCTTTTGGGGAAAATGGTAGAAGACCACCCGCATTTGACACTAGTGGCTAAAGTAGGTAACGCACTGGAGGCTAAAAGATATTTGAAAGATAGCCGAGTAGAACTTCTTTTTTTAGATGTTGAAATGCCCATTGTAAACGGATTTGATTTATTGGAATCCTTGACACAAAAACCTATGACCATTTTGATGACCAGTAAAATAGACTATGCCGTAAAGGCTTTTGAATATGATATTGTGTATTGTTTAATGAAACCCATTACCGCTATCTCTTTCCAAAAATCAGTTAAAAGGGCAATCGCAACGTATGCATTAACCCATAGTATAGAACAGGGCGAAAAATACGTTCTGGTAAAAAGTAAGAATATGAGAAAGAAAGTATTTTTTCAAACAATTCAATGGATTGAGGGACTTGGTGATTATATAAAAATTGTGACCAATAGCGGTAACATTCTAACACTTACGACCATGCAATGTTTTGCGAATAAACTGCCAACAGACCGTTTTTTAAGAATTCACAAATCATATATAGTAAACCTAAATAAGATAAATAAGTTCAATAGTCGTGTGGTAGAAATTGAGAATACGCTTCTGCCGTTGAGCAGAAATAAACGTAACGAATTAGACAAAGCCCTTGCAGTATAACACATATGATTTCATAAACTGATGAAGGTCATTTTAGCTAACTCGATGTTAAAGTATTTTAATCTAAATTTTGATTTATAAAATATAAATAACATGTCAGTATTAAAAGTTATGGAAATCATGGGCAACTCAACACAAAGTTTGAGGATGCCGTTCAGAATGTGATCAAGGAAGCATCCAAGTCTGTTAAGAACATCAAGTCTGTCTATGTAAAGGATATGCAGGTAACTGTAAACAATAATAAAATTGCCCAAAACCGCGTGACAACCAAAGTCAGTTTTGGCATTGAATAAGCACCTTTATTATAAAGTATTGACGTAGAGGATGCTATTAAAATATGTATTGTAGAACCTGTTTTTCGGGTATTCTCTTTTCAGGAATTTAATAATAAACGATTTAAACAACCGTTACTTTTCTTTGTTGATTTCCTCCAACCACTGAATCGCCTGCTGATTGGTTACTTGGGGGAAATCAAGATAAAACTGGCCTACCGACTGAAAATCAAAAGGAATCTGTAAACAGACCACTTCATCGCGATTCGGGTTATTTTCTAATTGCCGAAGCGAGTGCGACCGGAATCGCCACAATAACACTTTTAGGTTGTTTTTGACTTACCAATTCTGCTGTCGCAAAGATAGTATTGCCTGCTGCTATAAAGTCATCAAAGATAATTACTACTTTATTTTTAAGGCTCTTTTGAGATTTTCCCCCTTAGAATACTTCATAGCGTTGACTTAGTTTTTTACGAATCCTTGCAATCGCCTCCTTAATATAATTTTTGGAGACTCCCCTTGCTACGGTAAGAACGAAATTTTCAAGACTAACCGCATCTATTGCCTATTCTTTACTATATGGATGTCCTATTTTTTGAAAAGAAAAACATCCAAAGGTGCGTTCAATTTTTTTTGCAACCATTGCGCTTAAAGTTAAACCTCCACGCGGTATGGCCAGCACTATTAGATCTTCACCCTTAAAATGTTGTAAACTCTTAGCCTATTGCATACCAGCATCGATTCTATCCTTAAACATAGCTATCATCTTTTTGATGTTCTGAAATAGTTAGGACTTCCTGCTGTTCAAATTGACCGTTACTTAGAATTTGAAGTAGTAGGCCGATTAAAAGTATGTGCGTTTTCATATCATGGAAGTTTTTGAGTTTGTGCCAAAGAAATTGCAGTTTAAGATATTATGGAATGATTCGAATCAGAAGCCGAATTTTTAGCTTAAAAAGAGAGGACAATGACTTTCCTCATATTCTTAAAGCGCAATTTTTCGTTATTTTGAACATTGATAATTAAGGAACTATGCGCTTTTTCTTTTTT
>CAZDOW010000182.1:0-3022 GCA_964507115.1 uncultured Maribacter sp. | reverse complement strand
TATAATGTCTCAAATTAATGAAGAAATGAGTTGTTTTTTACCTCAGTTCTTTGTTAGCGACTTTTGTAAAGCTAATTATTTTATAAAATTATTTTTTCTGTCCAGTGGCTGTAATTCCAAATGCCTCTAATTTGAGAACAATCCCTACTATTTTTCCTGCTTCCTCTGTAAAATTTAATTTCATAGTACCGTCGGTAGAGATAAAATTATTTTTATCGACCGGTAATAAATACCCAGACAACGAACTGCTCGTGTCCTCTATAAAGAAAATCCCGTCTTTCTCCTTGATAATGACGTCAACAGGGAATTCATTTAATTTATAAACTCCTATGACCCCTCTATTTAAATCGAACTTTTTATAACGCTCGGCGAGAGTAGGAAAATAATTGTCCAGCTCATTAAAATCGGGCATGTCAGAATTCAAGGTAAGGGATTCTACTTGTTTACCATCCGGAATTTTTATGGTGAAGCTCTTGTTGCCATCTTGCCATACGGATACACTAACCATAGTAGTATAGGTTTTTGGTTTACCATTTACTTTAGTTTTGTATTCAACATTCACGCTAATCGGTACAGGCCTGGCTCCTACCTTATTGACTACAAGTTTACCTTTCTTAAACGACTCAACAGCTACATCAGGATAGCCCATTTTAAAATACCAAGACTCCCAAAGCCAGCTAAGATCTTCTCCGCTTACATCCTCGAAGGTGTAGAAAAAATCATAGGGTGTGGGTGATTTTTTAGCCCACCGGCGAATATATTCTCTAAATACTTCCAGAAACTTTTCTTCACCAAGATGCTGATAAAGAAGCGCATAGGTAAATGCTGGAAGGGCGTAAGATTGATATCCCCTATTGTTACCCAAATACTGAGAAGATGTTACAGCTGGTAAATCACCAATAGTTCCAATGTTATTTTGCATGCCGAGCTTAAAACTGGAATAAAGTGAAGAAGTATTTCCCTCTTCTGAAAAATATTTGTGTGTAACCAAGGCGGTAACGAAGTCTGCCCAACCTTCTTCCATCCATGTGAATCGTCTTTCATTAATTCTTACATACATTGGGAAATATGTATGAAACATCTCGTGGATAGTGACGCCATTGCCCGGGCCAGCATTATTGGCCATCATTGGAAATTCCATACCTCCACCTCTAAGACCAATAAATGTGGTGAATGATGGGTATGGATAAGGGATGCCTGGAATATCTTCTGAGAAGTGTTTCATTGTCTTTTGCTGAACAAGAGTTACTTCGGCATAGTCTTCCTCTTTTTCCATAGGATAGGCAGTACTGATAAGAACATCATTGCCCGATACTTCTTGGGATAACGCATCCCAGAGAAAATGGTCACTCATAGCAAAGGCAAAATCTGAAACCTCGACAGCCTTATAATTCCAGGTATTACTTTTTAACTTTAAATCGGTAAGGTCCTCTTTTGTTATCACCTTAATAAGCTCGGTTGAAGTCTTTGCTCTTGAGTATCGCTCGTGGATTTTTAAAGGCAGCACGGCTGAGCTGTTCTCTAGAGTTCCTGTAGCCCAAACCAGAAAATTATCAGGTACAGTAATGTTTACATCAAAATTCGCCAGGTTATTATAAAACTCCGTGTCGAAGGTATAGTTGATTCTATCCCATCCAAACACATCATCATAAACAGCCACTTGCGGATACCAATAGGCAACAAAGAAAGAGGTGCTGTCTATTGCTCCAGTTCGTCTTAACGTAAGTGGCACTTTTTGGTCCCATTGAAAACCTAAAGCCACCTCACCTCCAGATTTTAGCGGCTCTGTTAATGTAATGGTCAGATTCGTACCGGATCTCCTAACCATATCTCTGTTGGTCATATCATAATTCTCACCATTAACGGTAAGTTCTTTTATGTTGACTCCTTCTCCAATATCTTCTTCGTTCACCTGCATTCCTCTTTGGTTTCCCTTTTTGAAAACATCATAATACAGACGAATAACTACTTCTGTTAATAAATCTGGGCTATTGTTTTTAAAAACGACTGTCTCCTTTCCATCGATTTTTCTTGTTTCGGGCGTAACCACGACATCTATATCATAATCAACGCTATTTTGCCAATATTTAATTCCAGGCTTACCATCTTTCGATCTTGTATCGTTCTTATATGCATCCTGAATTTCTTTAGGAATATGTAGCTCACTTTGAGCAATAATAAGACCTGTTGTTAGTAAAAAACTTAATCCGGTAAGTATTGTTTTTATTTTCATCTTTATTGATTTATTCTCTAATTGTTGCTAACGTTTGAGCTATGAACAGAACGGGAGCAAACTAGCGTTTACTTTCCGCCACGCACATAGCGAAATCTTTTTGTTTTGTTTTTTCTTTTCTTTGTCAAAGCAAAATCGAAAAGATTTTGCGGATATCATAAATATACCCAGACCTTTCGATTAAGCCAGAAGCCCGTATTGTTTATAGGTTTTGTTAGCATTTCGTTTTCTATTTTTCTATAGAAAATATATTCTCCCATTTTGCCTTATTTTTTCTTAAAAATACCGCACCAATTATTGTTATTATTCCTGTTGCGATACCAACCATTCCCAAAAAAGGAGTTTCTGGAATTCTTGTTAATACCTCTGCTGCAAATGCAGCATATAAACCTATTACAGACCAATACATAAAATTAAAATGTTGATATTTCCATTTGTTTGCAGGCTTTTTAGTCCAAACAGGAATCATACCTAATAAAAGAACGATAAGACTGAAAGCTGCAGCATAATGAAAAATTCCCCAACCATTAAAGAGGCGATAAATCATAAATGATGTGACTAGTAAAACGGCCATACTTATGACATAAGCATACCCAATTTGCTTGTGTTTTTTTGATCCCTTTTTCATACTAAGAACTAAACTTCCCGCAATCAGAGCAGCTATTGCCGACATCAAATGAATTAGTCCGGATGTATTTCCTACTAAATTTTCCATTTCTGTGTTTATCTATGAATGCTAACGCTTGAGCTAAGCGTAGTGCGGAGGCAAGGAAACTTTTCGTTTCCGTC
>CAZDOW010000181.1:0-3026 GCA_964507115.1 uncultured Maribacter sp. | reverse complement strand
GGAAAATTCGTTGCTCCGACGTTGTGGGGTTCCGAGTACACACAGACCTAGGCAATTTAGTATACCTGCCTACCGGCAGGCAGGCACGTTATTGTAGCACGTCTTTCTTTTTCATTTTTAAATTTAGTCCGATTATCCAAGCAAGTACTAGAACAAAGGTGGTTTTCTGTATAATTGGAAGATACTCTATTAAATTCTCGCTGTAGTAAAATAAGTTGTTCATACCTACAAGTATCATACAGAATATTCCAGTTATTTTGAAAAAAGTCATATTGTTTTTATGAAGCGTTCGAATGATTCCTATTATTCCCAAAGAACCAAAAACACTTAATAGTGTGGTCATAATATCGTGATACGTTGTGAAAATAAATACTGCCGATAACATGGATAAAGTGCCTGAAATTTTGAGTATCATTTTCCAAATTCGGTTTTTCTCAAAGAATGTTGCAAAATAAAAATAGCTAAGTGTTACACTAGAGCATAGAATAATCACTGCAATAATGGCAATGGGTCTTGCAGGATTTTCTTGTCCATTTAATGCATTTTCAAGCATTAAGTTGCACCAAAAATTATTCATCCAATCAAATCCGACCGAGTTTATGTCTGCTTGTGAACCTCCAGGATATAAATTAGTCGCATGGACAAAAAGGCCAATAAAAATTAAAATCCCGAATGTGGGTAAGTAAATTAATAAATCCTTTACTCTTTTCATATTCTGACATTCTTACAAATGTGCTACAACGCGAGTATAGGATTCGTAGTGATTGATATACTCTACTGTTTCGGATGCAAAATAGACAAAACTGCGAATTGGTCTATACCTTTTTCTTTTTTCCTATAGAACAAATCGAAGATTTGTCGGGGCTAGTGAATCAATAAAAGGATTAAATCTAGCAGCCCTCACTATGAATTTCCTATACAATGTTAGCATTCGTTTTTAAATTCTACTATTTTATCTTAACACCTTGTTTCCAGATACCAGTTATTTTTCTAATATCCTTAATATTGGTTGTAGGATCTCCATCAATTAATAGTAAATCTGCTGAGAAACCTTCTTTTACAAATCCTTTATTTCCAAGATTAAAAGCGCGAGAAGTATTAGATGTTGCCGTTTTAAGTACATCAATATTAGATATTCCACATTCAGAAAGATATTCCATTTCTCTGTATAAATCGATAGCGGTATCAACTCCAAAAGTTGGGGCATCCGTACCAGCTAATATTGGTATACCCGCTGTATGAACCCTTCCAATTTCTTGTTTCATAGCTTCCATATCTATTTTAACTATTGGGAAAACTTCAGGGAATCTCACCCAAACTCTAATTGTAGGAATAACGAAAACCTTATGTTTAACGAATATATCTAGCTCTTCTTCTGAAATTCTAGCAGTATCAATGGTTGGATCATCATTAGTAAAGTTTCTGAACCAAAAATGCACGAAACCACTCATACCCATTTTTGTAGCCTGAATGGCATCAGCTCTTTTAGAAACATGAGCGATGGGCATTAAATTATACTGTTTAGCTGACTTAATGGCGGTTTCAACCATCTCATCAGTAACTCTCGGGAATCTAAAATCGGGACCTCCACTTTCCATAAATATTTTAATATAATCTGAACCTTCATCAGCTCTTTTTTTGATAAATTCAGGTAATTCATAGGCTGAAGTAATGGTAAGTGTTCTTGGTTCAAATTGAGTTGGATGACCATTGGGCACAGTAACTGGATTGCCAGCCGAGTAGATATAGGGGAAATAACTTGAAGTATTACCCAATTTATGAATAGAGTCTAAAGATGAATTTGTAAAACGAGCCATTTCCAAAACCGTAAGAACTCCTGCCTTTACAACTTTTTCGCCTTGTTCTAAGTCCATGTGTACATGTGCATCTATAAGACCTGGGGTTACAGTAGCACCTTTACCATCAATGACATTTTCGCCAGAGAAAGTAAAATCTTGGTTTAAGTATATTTTTTTGATAATACTATCTTGGATTATAATTGTTGCATTGTTTAGAACTGTGTCTCCATCAAACAGTTTTACGTTCTGTAGTATAAAGTCAGCATTAGAATGATCCGGTTGAGAATTACATGAAACAAGTAAAATAATAAGAACTAGGAAATTGATAATTTTTAACATATTGTTATATTAATATTTTTTAAAAATACGGAATGTTGTTCAACAATGAATGCTAACGTGTTTGTGTATGATTTCGTTGCGTGTTTCAGCAACTAATTTAGCAAATACAAACCGAATAGAAAATCCGCGAGGATTTTCGTAAGTAGGCTAGAACTAGCAATTAATTATACACGTTGTTAGCCTTTCGTTAGATTTATTATCTAATTAAACTCAGAATTAATAAATAGACTCAATTCTTCCGCCAGCAGTTTGTTATTTTTTATTGTTATTAAAGCGATTTCATTCATTGTTAATTGATAGTTTGTTATACTCAACAATTTGCCATTCTCTAATTCATTAATTACATCTTTTGTGTCGACTTTGAGACTTCTTTGATAAGGAAGATTAAGAAGGAGATAACTTTCAATAGTTTCAGCAGTGAATTTTTTATGCCATGTCGCAAATACAGAATATTCATTGCAAGAGTCTTCATAGTAAAACGTGATTTTCTTCTTCAGTTCGTTGTTCTTAATCATATTAAATTTTCTATCCTCTTTTAAACTAACATAAGTTGTTCCGAAATTTTTGGTTGGAATATTATACGCTAAATGATAAGGTATAGTTTCTATAGAAACATCCGAATAATTTCTTTGTGAAAAATCAGTAAGAACTAATACCCTATTTCCTATTGTTTCAATATATGAATCGTAAAAAGAAATATCTTGTGATAAATCATCCATCATTAAATTCATAGATGCCTTTAACTCTTTTTTTGCTTGAACTCCTTCTTTCCAAGCATTTAGTTGCAGCGCAATTAAAATCCCAATTACAACTAGTATAATTTCACCAATCGCATATTTAAAATATTTTCCAGTTTTATTTTCCATAAGTAAGTTTTGGCGAATTTTT
>CAZDOW010000180.1:0-3062 GCA_964507115.1 uncultured Maribacter sp. | reverse complement strand
CCACGAAACCGTCAATACTGCCTAAGTGATTTTACGTGGGCAAATATTTTTATACCGTGGATGACAGCCTCCACCTCCTCATTAAACATTTTTACGCCTTTAACATGATTCACTCCTTCCTGCGGAGAAATAGAAATCACATTATATTGTCTTTGTTCCTTGTCTATGGCCCTCACCTCTACAATACTACCCATTCTGCTCACTCCTTTCACATCGAGTATTTCTCCATCTTCACCAATCGCCTTAATATCTAGCATTCGGCCATCATTATCAATAGCTTTAACAGGATAATATTTATCGTTTTTCTTTACAATCATTTTTATAGGTATGGCCTGCCCGTTCACCAGGGCTTTAATACTTAAAATACTAACGTCATAAGAGTCCTGTATGGCCTTTACGTCATGATAAACACCGTCCTTATCAATAGCCTTGATATCCAATAATTTGGCTTCAGGGAGAACGGCTTTGATATGCCAATAAATCACATTTTCTTTTGTGTCATCCTGCGCCTGCGCATTTGTGACGGAGAAGGTCAAAGTTAAAAGGACTAAAAACCCAATGTATTTCAAAGCCTCTGAGATTTGTTTAGCTGTTTTCATCTATACTATTTTGCACCAAATGTATAGCATAATCCTGACTCAAAATATGACAAAGGTCAGGACCAAATTGCCGGTACGACTAGCAAATTCCTTGGGTTAACTATTTAGGAAACAAATAACAAAGTCAAATATAATTGCACACACATTGCCTTCCCCTACTTCGTAGGTTCTGAAAAGGCGTGTTCAATTATTTTAGTAGAAAGTCTTCTTATGCCGTTATATGAAATTTCGAAAAGTTATAAGTAATTCTATTTAAACTACACTACTCTGGGTTTAATTTATCGACATGCAGCATATAGGTGGCTATGGTTTCTAGCTCTTCATCAGAAATATCCTTTAAAAAACCGTCAATATTAGCTTGCATAATTGCCACTTGGCTAGCCGTGGTGTCCACAATTGGGTTTGCCGTGCCCTTTAAAAATGAAACGATATCTCCATTTTTTTCTTTATAAATAGTCATGATTTCTTTAACAGAAGGTCCAACTTTTTTCTGGTGTACATCATGACAAGTAATACAAGTTTTTTCTGAAAACAATCGATTGCCAAGAAAAATTTGGGAATCCATGCTCAATGCTCCACGTTTGGGTACAGTCTTATCCGTAACTTTTTTTGATTTCTTATCCAAATTACAGCCGCACACCAAAAGAAACACAATGAAAAATGAAAATAAGCGCATATTTTTGGGATATAAACAATTGTTCAATTAAAGATAATCAAAATGGTATATGTTCACTAATCATTGCACACACATTCCATCTTCGCCCAATATAATACCTGTTTATTCACAAGATTTCTATTTTTTTAAAGGCCTCCAAAACCTTCTAGTTCCTATGCTGAATAAGGCAAGACTTTATGAGTCAATAGCTCTAATTATTCTTTAATTAGTGTTTCAAGGTTTAATGTTTTTAAATGCTTCCAGAGTTCTTCAGGTTTTACATTGGTTGCCTCTGCTTTAACTAAAAACCTTCCGTTGGCAATATAGCTTGCTAGTGTTTTTGCTTCTTTTTCATTATAATCTATCATCACACGTTTATCATCCATTTTTGAAGCACTACGATAGCCTGTTTCGGTTTTGTCTTTCCAATCTCTACTTGCCATATCTTTCATTAGCGTATACATACTTGCAGCATCTTTATTCCCTGCACAATCAACAATGGTTACATCTGTTTTTTGTGCGCCTTTTTCAAAAAGAAGATTTACATTGTTAGTGGTTGGCATACGTTCTAGTTTTTTGCCAACTTCATAGCTCGTTCTTTTTAAGTTCCCCAACTTTTTTGGCAACCAACTTTCGTAGTGCTGTTTTGTAATGGGTTTTAATTCTACAAGTTGATGTTCTATTTCTATAAGCTCATCATTTGCCCAATAGTTGAGATACCAATTCATAGTAGCCGGTATATTGGCAACTGATTCTTTCTGCTCTATTAATCGCTTGCTATATTGGCCTGTGTCTGTTGTAATATCTTTTTTTTCGAGCAAGCTATGGCTTACAATATTCCAACCTTTTTTAAAACTTATATTATAGCTTGTTTTATTACGAATAGTGTTTCTATCCAATCCATCTTTTGCGGTTTCATCATCTTCATAAGTGGTACAATTGGCTTTAAATTCACCTTCTCCATTACTATAAAACCACGAAATGGTACTGCCAATAACGAAATCGTCATCTAGCATTTCTTTTTGAGTAGCTCGAAGTAAAGCACCTACTTGTTGTCCATATTTATATAAGAAAACATCTTTTATTTCAATTGCTTCAACGGTTTCTGTGTTTTGCTCTACCTCTTTATCATGACAAACAAACATTCCTACTGCTCTTCCCATTTTTTGCATTGAGAAGAAAGGCGTTTCTTCAGTCGCATTTAAATCTATTTCAGGAAAATCAAAATGGATGGTTCCATCAGCTGTAACTTTACCTACGGATATTGGATTTTCTAAACCAAAAGGAGCTATTTTAATTTCTAATTCGCCTTTAGTATAATTTTCAATTTTTGGTGAAGTGGATTGCATTTTTTGCGCTTTCGCTGATTGAAATAGCGTAAATACAAACAGAAATAATACCCATTTTTTAATTTTCATTACTTTTTAGTTTATTTGGTTAACCGTGGTCATTTATAGTGATTCTCCTTAAGCAATTAAAAATAAAATTATCAGATAAAGTACTCAAAATCAATCCTATTGTGCCTTGAACTTAATGTATTTTTTTGGGTTCTGTGCACAATGACTCACCTTTTATATTGGTTCTGTACGATACGTGTAAAGGGAGACCTGAAAAATTCGAAGCAGAGATAACCAAAAAAGGAGCTATTCCTTTAGAAGTACCACGATGTTTTACGTACACTATAACCTAAAAACGGTATGCGAAAAATTCCTGAAATAACCCATTCCACACACATTGCCTTCCCTCCTATCCCCCTTCGCAGAAAAAGCTCCGGCGGACAAGCTAGTCGGCTTCCGCCAGAGGACACG
>CAZDOW010000179.1:0-3180 GCA_964507115.1 uncultured Maribacter sp. | reverse complement strand
TTGCAGATTACTTAAAAATGGAATATCCAGCCACTACTATAACAGTAGTTAAGGGGAAATCTGAAGCGCCAGAAAATTCAGGTGCTTATCCGAAATTTTTAATAACGTACGGGTTATTAGATGAAGAAGACAGTACTAGCGATTCAAGCGAAGAAAATAATACGACGGAAATAAGTGCTAACCAATAACAAGAGCAATATGAAAGCTCTTTTTAAAAATTTAATTTTCGTTATTGCTAATAGCCGCTCAATGTTTAAAACAGATTGGCAAAACAGCCTTTGTATAGTTCCTTCCTGCGTGAAGTCTAAAACTAAGTTAACCACTAAAAAAAATTCTAATAATCATACCTTAAGCATTTTAAGGTCGATTCATGCTCAAAATAGCTATGGAAGACCACTATTTTAATTTTGATTCTATAAAACAAACTAAAAGAGAAAATAATATCTATTTTAGCGCAACTTTAACTCCAATTGAATTAATTGATAGCGCAAGTTGCTGCTACAGGAATTTTAGAGAACAGAATAAATAAAGTACTGTAAAAGCATCCAATTCAAGCCCCTAAATATTAATTTGATAAACTAAAAAACTATGTCTAAAATTAAACCATTCGTACTAATTATGGTATTAGTATTCTTTCTACAATCCTGTTCCAGTGTTAAAGTGCTGAGCGCTTGGAAGGGAGAACAAGAAACTATCGATAAATTTAGAGAGAAGAATATTTTGGTCATAGCCCGTACCGCAGATGACCACGCCCGTATCGCTTTTGAGGAAGCCATAAAATTACAATTGGAAGCAAGGGGATTAAAAGCTACTGAAAGCTTCAAGAAATTTCCAAGAATCCATATGGAACGAGAAATGACTGAGGAGCGCATGGCAATGGTTTTAAGCATACTGGATAGCGAAGGGTATACAGGTGTCGTAATCACGGTGATAAAAGACGAACAACAACATACAGAGACCACAAGCAGTGGTGTTTATGTGGGCACTTCGTATGGTGGCTACCCTGGGTATTACGGTGGTTTTAACAATTACTATTCGCGACCATACGCATATGGTTCTTATTATAATTCTTTCGGGGGATACATTCCCACTTCATCATCAACGCGCACCTATTCTGACTATATTTTGGAAACAGTTGCCTACAATCTAGATGAACCTACTGAAAATCAATTAGTGGCCATTACCACTACGAGCATAGGAGACCCAAAGGAAGCCTATAAAGCGGCCGAAGATTACGCAGCTAAGATTATTAAAAGTTTGGAAAAATAGAAGACCCCGGGGAAATTAAATTTCGATTACTCAAGCACTTGTAATTGCCATCTTGTTTTTGATTTCGAGTTGGTTTCTCATTCCTTATGTATAGGACGTATACGTGCGGAGTAAACTCTCTAGTTAAAAATGATTGATTTTAAATCATATGTCCTAAGCGTATTTGGACCTCGTTATAAAGCTCTTGGTATAGGATTGTATCTACTTGGTATGCTCTTATTTACTGGGAATAAGAGTTATGCGCAAGATTTAGAACCACGAAGGTGGACGACCATGCCCTTAGGGATTCAAATAGTAGGGGTAGGCTATGCCAATACAAGCGGCGAAATATTTTTTGACCCCTTGTTGCAAGCTCAAGATGTATCTATTAAAGCAAATACATTTATCCTTCAATATGTTCGCCCCTTTAAATTAGGCAACAAACTGGCAAGAGTTGATGTGTATCTGCCCTACAGTCTTGCTAAATGGAATGGTCTTGTACAAGAAGTGCCAACCGTTGTTAATAGAAGTGGATTTGCCGATCCGCGTCTTAGGTTCTCCATTAATCTTTTGGGACCAAAAGCGATGGCCCCAAAAGAGTTATCTGAATATTTTAAATCCCATCCCACCTATACTACCCTAGGTGCTTCCATTGCAGTAGTGCTTCCTTTAGGGGAGAATTTTGAGGACAAATTACTTAATTTAGGTCAAAATCGTTTTGTAGTAAGACCTCAAATTGGAATGCTGCATAACTGGAATACATGGTCTTATGAAGTTTCCAGTTCTGTATTTGTTTTTTCCCCGAATAATAGTTTCTTTGGTGGCAAACAACGTAAGCAAAAACCAATTTTTGCTTTTCAAACGCATCTCACCAAAAAATTTAAGTCCAAACTATGGTCTTCTCTAGGCTTTAGCTATGGCACCGGTGGGGTATCAATTGTAGATGGCGTGTCAAATGACGACCAGCGTGGTAATTTCCTAAGCTCTCTTTCACTGGGGCTCCCTATATCAAAAAAGCAATCCTTTAAAGTTGCATACATCAATTCACAAACGCTAAAGCCAATTGGAAGTGATACCAATTCATTTGTTGTGGCTTGGTCAATCGTCTTATAACAGAATAAGAGCTACCTATTTCAAAGTTTAAATAAGGGAAAATTTCAAAAATTAGATTAGGTATTTACCTGTTGAATCTATTTTTGGCCAGCCCAGCTAATATGAAGATGATAACATTTATCGCAAGAAGAATGGCTGTAATTGCTATAAAGTAGCTAAGTAGATTCATGTGTTTTTAATTTTTATTCTAATATAATAGGGTTTTCAATACACGTTTGACTAAAAAGTCAATAGGACCCAAACAGCATATTGTTTTATTTATGATCGAACTAAATTTTAGTTGGACTTGGCTATCGTTTTCTAAAGATACTAGTAGAAATAGTAAATCATAGGGTACAATGTGTCTGAAGTAATTCAAATTGTATGTAGGCAATTAAACCATGTATAATTGGTAAATAGGTTTAAAAAAAGATAGGGCCATCTAGCGTAAACATCCCTTAAAAAATGGCTGAATTATAGTTGGAGGTCAAAAAAACTATGGAACCCTTTTATCAAATTTTCCAGATGAGGACCAACCAAAGCATAACAACAGGAATGGCACCCATAAATCACTTCAATATATTTTGATGCCCTGACATACAAGTCCGTTTACTCGACAACAATCTCATCAATTAGAATACTAGCTGGTCGACCCGAACCGGGGTGCCATTCCGGGGTATTGCCAAAAGTATGGGCTATAACCTTTACGTACCTCGCTTGCTGGGGTTCAAAATCTGCAATAAAATCCCGGTGAATACCCCCGTATTGTGTTATGGGTGAAATAGTATCAATATTTCCGACCTGTTTGAAATCCACACCGTTTTCGGAAATAAAATATTC
>CAZDOW010000178.1:0-3291 GCA_964507115.1 uncultured Maribacter sp. | reverse complement strand
ATGTATTTATAACCATACTTAGAAAAAAATTAAAAAAGGATTCAGGCATCCAAATTTTAAACGTACGAAGTATGGGGTGCAAACTAATTTATCAACCTTCTTTTTTACTATACTTTTAATTACCATATAACTTTTTTTGCTCTTTATCGGATTTGCAGAAGTATTCTTTCAGATACTTAATTTCCTTTGTATATTGCGCGGCACATGTTTTACTTCATCTAACCACTAAACAGGACCAAAATGCACATTGCCGTTGCCGGAAATATAGGAGCAGGAAAAACAACCTTAACCAAATTATTGGCCAAACACTATAAATGGGAATCACATTTAGAAGAAGTGGTGGACAATCCTTACTTAGATGATTTTTACAATCAAATGGAGCGCTGGAGTTTTAATCTGCAAATCTACTTTTTAAACAGTCGATACCGCCAAATATTACAGATTAGGGAAAGTGGTAAAAGTGTGATTCAAGATCGAACCATATATGAAGATGCCCATATTTTTGCACCCAACTTGCATGCGATGGGATTAATGACCAACAGGGATTTTAAAAATTATTCCAGTTTATTCGAATTGATGGAAAGTCTAGTTGAACCACCGGAACTGCTCATCTACCTTAGAAGTTCTATTCCTAATTTAGTTAAACAAATACACAAACGGGGTAGAGAATACGAAAACACGATCTCTATTGATTACCTAAGCAGACTTAACGAACGTTACGAAGCTTGGATACACGGATATGAAAAAGGAAACTTACTGATTATAAATGTTGATGAACTAGATTTCGTTGACAATCCAGAAGATTTAGGAAATATCATCACTAAAATAGATGCAGAAATTCATGGATTGTTCTAAGCTATTGTGTCTTTAGACAAACCCATGTTCCTTTGCGTACCGAACGGCCTCATTTGATTCCCCTGCAAATAAAAAAGGAATCTCGGTAAAGTCGACAAACAATTGTATACTAAGTATTCACTTCTTATCGGCTACACTTCTTAAATGTATTGCCTTTATTCGACCTAGAAACTCTTTAGTACTATTTAGGTAGATATCCCCGTTTTTCTCACCGCTATCCCTATGAGAAGAAAAGACAAATCCGAGTAAGCTTTTAGAACATTTACTATTTCATGTTACTTTTACGGTACAGGACTTTTCTATTCTCAGCCCAAAACTAACCATACTTCATACCAAAATAGGACCTTTTAGAAAATTATTCGTTTTTAGAAATAGTTCTAGATAGCGATATAGATTCCATGGGCTATAACTAACATAAAAACAGAGCCTCTAGAGCAACTGCGGTACCCTCATACCATAATTAAATAGGCAAAAAACATAACCAACCACGTTTTACCTACCTGCTCCCTCACTGAAAAGCATACTTCCCTCATTTTACATTTTTTAACAGCAGTTCAACGAGTAGCTTTAGTCAAATTCAGAATAATAGATAACCCTGTTTGCCATTAGGCAACGCTAAACTTTAGAAGTATGGAACTTAAAAAGAACCCTAAAAAAGATGTCACTAAAAGAAGTGGTGTTTTTTTTGCAATTGGATTAGTAACAGTTATGCTTATGGTCTTTGTGGCTTTGGAATGGAAGACTTATGAAACGGCCTATAATCCAGATATTGGAATGAATGATGTGGATAATACCATTATAGAGGAGGCCCCAATATTTAAATTGGAAACACCACCTCCTCCTGTTCCTGTTATACCTATGGAAATTGAGATTGCAGAAGATGAAGACCCTGTGGTGGAGACATTAATAGAGGCTACAGAACCCAATCAGGATACAGAAATATTGGATGTTGATGATATTATTATTATAGATGATACTCCCGAACCAGAGGTCTCCTGGGTTACCATAGAGGAAGTTCCTATTTTTCCAGGATGTGAAAACAAAAAGGACAAAAGAGCCTGTTTTGGCAAAATGATGCAAAAGCATATTGAAAGGGTATTCCGTTATCCAGAACTGGAACAAGAGATGGGCATCCAAGGACGCGTAAATGTAATGTTTGACATCAAAAAAGATGGCACCATTGGCAGTATTCAGATGCGAGGACCAAATAAAAATCTTGAAAATGAAGCTGCTAGAATCATTGGGAAACTACCAAAAATGACCCCTGGAAAACAGCGTGACCAAAGCGTGAAAGTATCTTTTGCAATCCCTATAACGTTTCGATTGCAATAGTATAGAAAATTCCATAAAGCTCAATTAAATAAAAAAAGCCCTTCGCAAAATTTACGAAGGGCTTTTTAAAATTTAGGTCGAAACAAAACTAATTCATTTCTTCCTTTACTTCTTCCACCACGTTCTCAATATTAACGTTCACGTCTTTAGAAGTGGCATTAAAAGCAGTTATTTTAGCTTTTACCTCTTCTTTAGATCCTTCAAAAATCTGCTCAGAAACCAATTTTTGACCGTTTTCAATTACTGTAGTGGTTACCACTGCTTTTGAGGTACCATCATCGCTGTTATTTACACTAACATCAACACTTCGTTCTATTTGATTAGAAACGACCTCTGTCGCAGCTTTAGACTCATTATAAGCAACCATAGTATCACTACTAAGAGCAATGCTTGGCGCAATAACCAAAGCAACTACGGACATCAATTTTAACAAGATGTTCAAAGAAGGACCTGAAGTATCTTTGAAAGGATCTCCAACGGTATCACCAACAACAGCTGCTTTATGAACATCTGTTCCTTTTTTACCTTGCTCTTCAATAGTTTTCTTAGCGTTATCCCAAGCACCACCAGCATTAGACTGGAATATCGCCATAAGTACACCACAAGTTGTAACACCTGCAAGTAATCCACCTAACATTTCAGCACCGCCAATAAAACCAACTGCTACAGGAACAACGATGGCTAATAATCCTGGTAGTACCATCTCTCTAATAGATGCTTTTGTTGAAATGTCAATACACTTACCATAATCTGCAACACCATCCGCTGCATCAAATATTTTTCTATCTTCTACTGAAGCTTTTGTCATATCAGAATCATACTTACGCATAACTACTAATGCCGCTTTTAATTCAGGGATATCTCTAAATTGACGTCTAACTTCTTCGATCATTGCCATAGCCGCACGTCCCACAGCGTTCATAGATAATGCAGAAAACACAAATGGCAACATACCTCCTACTAATAAACCAGCCATAATTTGTGGCTGAGAAACATCAATGGAAATAACATTTGCTGTTTTCATAAAAGCAGCAAATAAAGCCAATGCTGTTAATGCTGCAGACGCAATTGCAAAGCCCTTACCAACAGCCGCCGTAGTATTAC
>CAZDOW010000177.1:0-3425 GCA_964507115.1 uncultured Maribacter sp. | reverse complement strand
TTTTATGCTTTACTCTATGAAATGTTAAAGGGGTCATGCCTAAAAAACTGGCAAGATGTTTATCGTAAGTAGATTTTAGATAAAGAGGATTCCATTTTATTAAATGGTTATAGCGTTCTGTTGCGTTCATGGTTACAAATGTAAATATGCGATGAGAAAACACCACAATAATCTCTTTCATCATATTTAAGTACAATGTCATCATTTTGGGATTTCCCAATGCTATTTCTTCCAATTCATCCATATCAAAAATTAGAACATGACTGTCGGTAATGGCCTCATTATCTAGCAATGAAATCGGGTTTTTTTCAAAGGACCCAGCATCACCCATTAGAAAGCCTTCAGCACGTAGATGACAATTGTTCTCTACTCCCTCAACTATTGTATAAGATCTTACAGAGCCCTTTAGAATAATAAAGAACTTTTTATCTGTTCGTCCTTTTTTTAAAATAATTTCCTTGCTCTCAAATATTTTATAGGAGGATATCCTCATTAATAGTCTCGCTTCCTTTTCTTCCAAAATAGGATAGAACTTTATTAATAAATCTTGTATTTCTGATTTTGAGAATTTCATTATGATGTACTCTTTTTCAATGCAAACCGAATATAAGTTCAAGGTTTAGTTGGTCCAACTGGCTAAGCTAGATGATTAGTCTCTTCAGTTTTGAAAAACTGTAGACAAACTGGTTTGCGAGTGTCTAACTTAGTAAAAAAAAATGAACCAGAGGGACATCTGTAGGTTTTTGGTTCGCTAGTTCGTTAGGTTCTTCTAAATTAGAAAAACCATAGCGGTTAAATAGATTTATTGTTAACTCTTCAAGCAAACCCATTTCACCTCGCTGTTCTGCAACCCTTTATTTTACTTTTTTTTTAAGTGATGCCTTTATTTTTTTTCCTTATTAAGAAAATAATAAAACACAGCTCCTATTATAAGTGATGAGTCTACTGCAAAAATTAAGAGGTAATGATCTGAAATCTCACTATTGGTCATCATAAAATAGATTAAAAGACCAACCATGTAGAGTTTTTCTAAAGTAGCATAGATAATTGCTGCTTTTCTTAATTTTGGAACCACAGCAGCGACACATAAAAAGATGCCTATCCCTGTAACCATAACACCCCAATGCGCTACAAGAGGGATTATGTCTAACTGAGACGATAAATCAATCCCTAAGGTTGACTTTGTTGCTTTTAAAGGCATTATCATAAATGGTAATGCGCCTAGCGCTGTAACAATACCTGCTGTCCAGAAATATATTTTGTTGAATTTTTCTTTCATAATGAGAATCTGATTAAAGTTGAAAATTTGTTATTGCGATTCAATGTTTCACTACACTGTATTGGCAATCCTTAATATTTATTTTGGAAACAACAAAATTATGTTTGTACGAACTCCCCAATCTGGATTAAATGGATTATTCCCATAAAAAACCTTGGGACCACCACCTAGTTGCATCATTTGCTTTCCAAAGGTAACTACCTTGGCATAATAGATACCTGCAAAGCCCCCAAAGAAGTCATTATCCCAATCTTGGGTATTTTCAGCAGCTATCTTAAGTGAAGCTCCAGTTTTTGATGTATACGTTGCAAAAGGCTGAAAGAATGAAGCGTTGACATCATTAGGTCCATCTCCTGCATATGACCAAATATGATTTACTAAAGCACCATAAGTCCATTGCCCTTGTAATTTTAAAACTAAGGCATTTGGTCCAACACCCCATTTTTTTGTTCCTACAATACATCATCCGTAGCCGTAGGAAGCAACAATGCTGGTCCAACGCCCCACACAAGTCCATTTTTCACTTCTTTTGGAGAAAAGAATATACTTTGAACGATATCACCAAGTCCCGTTTCAGAACTACCATTTGCTGTCACATCACTTTGTGAAATAACAGGAACAATAGTTCTACTAATCATATTCCATTTTTCATTGATAGCTATAGGAATAACGGGTTGTATGTTTAATCTATATTTAAAACCTTCCAAAGGACCAACATTAAAGTCAAAATTATTTTGAAGTGGGACACTGATTAGTGCCGCTACCGGATTTGCAAGTTGTTTTGCTAAATCTTCAGCTGAAGTCCCTTGTGAAGCAGCTGCTTGTGTTTGAGCGTTTACATTAAAATGTATTAAACACATAACACTAATTGTAATTAAAGTTATTCTGTGTTTCATAATTGAATTATTTACAATAGTTCGTTTAAGAATAATAGCCGGTATCGGAGCAATTTTCTTTCAATTTACAATGAAGTTGAAATAGTTTTATAACCATGAAAATTGCCGCAAAACCGGCTATTATTTTTACTTTGTTGGTGTCTCTTTTTTTCTGATTTCCAACAATTTCATTCCTACGAAAATTCTATTTTTTTGGTAACCCAAACAGGTACTATATACATGTATACTGCTTTGGGTTATGAAAATAACTAAAAATTTTCACCGCTAATATTGCTATTTATGAATTTAGTAAGTCTTCCTGTTTTGTTAAATAACTAATAACTCAAGACAATCCCTTTAATTACCTCAACTTCAAAAAGCATACCCTAAAGAAAGTCCGAATCTTGCACTTGCAAACGAAAAAGAACTGTTGGCTTTGGCTTCTCCTTCTCTATTAATATCTACATCATAATCAAACCCCAAACGGTCAATAACATCATTTAGAGCACCAGATAAGTCATTCAGAAATTGATCGCTTGGAGGTCTGTCAAATTCATACCCTAATTTATAACTTGAAAAACGAGGTCCGATAAATAAAAAGTCTAAAGTAAATCTTTCTTTTATAACCATCTGGTAACCTAATTGAATACCCACACCATACTCATTTATGCGAATATCAGATTCGTAAGACTCTTGTGGATTGCTCTCAGGCATGTATTCAAAATCTGCACCCGATTTGTAGTTCGTATACCTAAAGTATACCCCTGTATAAAATCCCTCTAATTTACTTGGATCACACGCTCTTAAGTAGTATTTTGCTTCTGGTGTTATTGTAAAACCTGTAAGATCATCGAAATCTGCACTAATCACTGAATTTTCTATATCTAGCAAGCTCGGCACTCCTCCTTTATATTTATAACCTACTCCAATACCTGCTGACAATCTAGGAATAATTCCCCTTTCATAAATCAGTGATGCATTACTAAATGCCAGCGCAAGTGTATTTAATTTAATGATATTTGGATATATGATTCTATTCGTTGTTGAGTTTACGTTAACACTATCAGTGATTTGCGAGAAAGCAGTTCCAACAATGAAACATGAAAACAGTAAAAAGTAAATCGTATTTTTTTTAAAAATCATATTATATTGGTTATCAAAATTTGGAATTAAGTAATTTATTATGCGCTGGTATTAGCATTTCGTTATTCACTAGCGCCTTGAAATGGACTCCAATCGGCATCGACTTCCATTATATTATTCTTAGTTTT
>CAZDOW010000176.1:0-3469 GCA_964507115.1 uncultured Maribacter sp. | reverse complement strand
TTCATTTCCTCGGTTTAATGAGTATGTCTTTAATTTGAACATCGATATCGGTTATGGTATTGAGTTTAAATAGGGGTACCCGATACTTCTTCATTTGAGCTTCGAATTGTTCATAGTCAGCATCGAAACCTGTTTCAAAGCTATCCCTTATTTTTTTGCTCCTGCCATCCAGTTTTAGTTGCAAATCCTCGTTGCTCGTGATTAAATTTTCCTTCGGAATATACTGCTCCATCGGGTCATAGACTTTCGCAAGAATTACATCATTATGACGCGACATATAAGCGATTTCTTTAACAACTTCCGGGGTGTACCGATGAAAATCACTGATGACAAAGATTAAGAAATCATGAGAAATGATATTTCGGATTTTAGCAAAGGCCTCGGCTAAAGCGGTGTCAAAGGCCACCGGTTTCGTTTCATTTAACCTATTATTTCTACGCACAATGGTTTCCAAAAAACGAAGTATATTTTTACGATCACGTTTGGGGAATACCACGTCAATACCTTCATCTGAAAAAACAATTCCGCCTACTCGATCCCCTTCCTTTAATACCCTAAATGCAGCCAGTGCTGCAACTTCAGCAGCAACGACCGATTTCGTTTTTTTCTGAGATCCGAAGAACATAGATTTGGACTGATCTACAATAATCAATGCGGGCTTCTCCTTCTCCTCAGTGAATACTTTGGTGTGGGTTTTTCGAGTTCTTGCGGTAACTTTCCAGTCGATATTACGTATATCATCACCGGCTACATAATTACGAACTTCTTCAAAATCTAATCCTCTTCCACGTAATTTGGAAGCGTGTTTTCCACCAAGAATACTTTTTACTTTTTGTTTTCTAGACAAAAAGCTAAAACCCTTCGCCAAAGGCTCCATTTTTAGCAGGTCTTGCAAGCTTACAAATATATTAGGATTTTTATTCGTTGATTTTTTCATAGCAGGATTTTAATCCTTTATCCGATGACGGCAACAAGTTTAAGTAAGGACTCAATTACCCTATCTGGTGTTATTCCTTCAGCGTTCGCTTCATAGCTAAGTATTAAGCGGTGCCTCAGGCAATCGGTAACCACCGCCCTAATATCATCTGGAGAGACCGTATCTTTTCCTTCCATCCAAGCATGGGTTCTGGAGGCTCTATCTATGGCAATACTACCTCTTGGGCTAGCACCAAATTCAATCCAACGATTCAGATTCTCATCGTATTTATCCGGGTAGCGCGTTGCGGAAATTATATCCACAATATATTGCTCCATCTTCTCTGGGATTACCACCTTGGCTATTTCTTCCCGTGCTGCAAAAATAATCTTTGGAGAAAGTAATTCATGCTCACTTTTCTTTGTCTTATGCTGCTCTGCCCTATTCAATCTCATAATTTCCAACTCGGCGTGGTCATCAGGATAATCGATGATCACATGCATTAAAAAACGGTCCATTTGCGCCTCTGGAAGTGGATACGTTCCTTCTTGTTCCACAGGGTTCTGGGTCGCCATTACCATGAACAAAGGATCCATTTTATAGGTTTTACCTGCAACAGATACTTGCCGTTCTTCCATAGCTTCCAATAAAGCTGACTGTACCTTTGCCGGTGCACGGTTTATTTCGTCCGCAAGAATTAAGTTGCTAAAAATAGGCCCTTTTTGGAAGATGAACTTTTCCTCACTTTCAGGTTGGTAAATTTCCGTTCCGGTCACATCCGAGGGCAACAAATCGGGTGTAAATTGAATTCGGCTCAAGCCACAATCCAGCTCTTTTGCAAGGGATTTTATTGCTCTGGTTTTGGCTAGGCCAGGCAGGCCTTCCAATAATAAATTACCATCGGCCAGTAATACTAGTATTAAGCGTTCAATCAATTTTTCCTGGCCAATAATAGAATGACCCATTTGCTTCTTTAACTTGAGAATTGAATCGTGTGTGCTCATGCTTTACTATTTACTTTTATTAGAGAATACTTAAATCTAATGATTTTTAATAGAAACTAATTCTCGTCGTCCAATTGAAAGTCAATTTGTTCGTTTAAGGCTTGTTCTTTCTTTCCGCCACTATAGACTCGAAACCTTAGAATAAAGTCGCTTGTTGTATTGCTAGTTTCCGTGGTGTTCTTAGTCCGGTTTAAAATAACAAACAACTCATAGCGCCAGTTGTTTTTGAATTTGTACCCAACCCCTGGGGATAATCTTACTACATCATTAAAACGATCAGCCTTTTTAAGATTAAAAAAGAATTCGGCCTTTAAAGGAAAATATAAGCCTTCAATGAATCCTAAATAATGTTTGGACCAGCTTATGTTAGTACTCAGTTGGTACCTTAGGCGAAAACTAGTTTGCCAACCTTGCGAATTGAATTCATTTTGAAAACGTTCTTCCAGCCGCACATAATTATTTAGGGTGATTAATTTTATCGTAGGAATAATGACCCTAAACCCCTGAATCATTCGTAGTTCAAAATTATCGGTGGCACTTGTATTCTGGGTATAAATAGCCCCACCACCCAGTTGATAGGAATTGAAAAGACCCCAAAACTTATTCTCCTTCTTAGTATTTTTAAAAGTAGCGGTAGAAATGGCTTGAAAACGATTGAATACATTCGGATTAATTGTTCTGAACGCAATTTCTGTCCGTATAGATTGGGTCTCACTAAGAACAGTAGGATGGTTATAGTCTAGCCAAAATTGTTGGTTTACCTCAACAGATTCATCCACAATACTATCTTGTGCGAATCCATTTTTAGCGCTAAATAACACTACAATTAAAACGATATATATCTGCTTCATAGGTATTCCGAAAACCATTAGAACGTGAAATTCGCTATTTTGATTTCAATCAAAATAGCGAATTATCTCGAACCACTTGGTTTTAGGTTTTATCACTTGTAATACTTTAGTGCCTAATAGAATTCTTACCAATAAGATGTGCCGTTTTTATGCTTTAACTCAATGGCTAAATAAAATCTTTAACGAGCTCCAATCTTTTAAACTAGAAGTCTTCTTTAAAACTTAATCAGTCAATTCAAATGGATAGATCACTTTCCAGTCTTTTGCCATATCAATGACCGTCCAACCGTCCTTATTTGCTTGATCTAAACCTTTATCTAATTTTCCTATGTGGGAATCTCTATCATAGGCCCATTCACGTGCTGCATCTGTATGATGCACATAGAGCATAAAACTTTTGTGAGTGTTAGATGCTGCCCATTGCATCATTGGCAAATCACCATCAGAATTTCCAGAAGAAAACACAGGTTTTTTGCCAATTATTTTTTGAATGTTCAATGGTTTACCATCTTTATCGTCAACAAAATCTATACCAGGGGTGCGTAAAATTCTAGGATTGCCATCGTTATAATCAAACTCCGTTGTAATTCTACTTCCTATAATTTGTTCAGAAGGTATGCCATACACTGGAGATACAAATGCACGCATAAAATCTACTCCACCACCTGAAACAATATAAGTTTTAAAATCGTTAGCTC
>CAZDOW010000175.1:0-3512 GCA_964507115.1 uncultured Maribacter sp. | reverse complement strand
GTTTCCAGTCTTGGTTAAAATCCCATTCACCATAAAAATCTTTATGAATGCTTTGAGCATAAGCTGGTGAGAGCGCACCATTAATTTTTGAATAAACAGATATCTTTGAGATGATTTTTGCGGCAAAATAACTAATTAACTTTTCGATTCTAGTTTGATTGAAATCTAAAAAAGGTGAGTTTAATATTAGACCATCAATACGCTTTCTTTCCTCACCATTATTCATATAACTACTTGCAATTAAACCTCCTGTAGAGTGCCCTAGAAGGTAAATTGAGTTGCTTATTTTTTGAATCTTACGAATAGCAATTGAAATTTCCTCAAAATATTCTTCTATGTTTTTACAATAATTTGGATGATGATGTTCTAAAAGAGACCTGCCATATTTTCGAAGATCTAGAGCGTAAAAATCAAAATCATTTGTATTGAATTTTTCGCCTAAATGGGGATGAAAAAAATAGTCAATGTAGCCATGTAAATACAACACACTTTTTCTATTGCCTACATTAAAATTCGAAGAAATTAGTACTGCTACTACTTCCCCTTCATAATCCGGAGATAGTTTAATCGTTTCACTCGTAAAATCTTTGTTTAAATCCATTTCTATGTAATCAATACTAATACTAGCAAAAGTCTTGGCCATGATACCTTACGGAAAACATACTTTCGTAGCCTAAGTTAATAAATAAGTAAGAATTTCCGATTAGCAAATCGATCGAAATGGTGTATAAGTTGCGCTATGTCGCATTATTTTTCAGGTTTCATGTCCGCTATTAATACTTTAAAGAAATTAGCCACCATAGAAGCACCCGTTTTTCCATTATCATCTTTATTTGATAGAATTACGACTGTATAATTGTCTTTCATAAAATCCATAAGCTCGTTATGAATCCCGTACCATCCGCCGCTATGCCCTTGTATGGTTTGATTGTATCTTAAGTCGATGTCAATTCCGTAACCCAAGTTGGTGTTGTACCCTTTTACTTTTGGGATGACCATCAATTCAACAGTTTCTTTTTTCAAGAGTGTACCATTTCTTAGACCCTTTGAGAACTTGAACAAATCCTCCACGGTTGAGTAATGGAATCCCGCAGGTGATGCTTTTGAAAGGTAATATTCGTTTTTCTTTGGGTACTTGCTTTCTCCAAAAAATGTGGTGTATCCACTAGCCTTATTTTTAACAACGGAATCTATTTCCAACGCTGTAGTATGCAACATTTCTATTGGTTTGAATATGTTTTTCTTTAAATAGTCATAGTAGTTTTGCCCACTGACTTTCTCTATTATTAGTCCAAGAATCACAAATCCCGATCCACTATAATCGTATTTTGTTCCCGGTTTTGATAACAAAGTGTCGTTAACAAAAAATGGTACAAAGTCAGATACATTTTTATAGTTGAGATTATTAGTTTCAAAATAATTCATTGAATTACCGTTGCCCGAAGTGTGTGTTAAAAGCTGATGAATGGTTACTGAATCTCTTACTACCAAGTTTGGATAATCAGGAAGATATTTTCCAATTGGCACATCTAGTTCGAGCTCTCCTTTTTCGTAAAGTTGCAAAGTTGCTACGGAGGTAAACATTTTTGTGATGGAGGCAATATTGAATTTGGTATCTATTTTATTGTTGATTTCATATTCTATACTTGCCATTCCATAAGCTCGTTTTTCAGTTATTTTATCATTGTGAGCAATTAAAACTGTTCCCGAAAAATCATCTTGATTTAAATTGTCTAGAAAAAATTTGATTTTTGCAGCCTTTGAATCCTTGGGTTGGCCAAAAGCTAAAATACCCACAAATAAAAAGAATGTTGTCAGATATGTTTTTGATTTATTGCGCATCAGATTGTTTTAATGTGGGATGAAATAGAAAGGCATCAGTGATGATAATCTCCCTGCAGAACTAAGATAGCAAATCCTTTATGTTCAATTACGACTTGTTCGTATAATGGGTGAAAACTTCCGTTGTTTTATCAACTACTTAAAAAATATTATTGAATTCCATTAAAAAATACGGATGTAGCGGTTGCTGCCATTAAATTAGCTCAACCTTGCGGTAGCGTACAACCAGTAATATACCATATAGTATGCCTTTGCCCTTGTCGTTGAACTGCTTAATATGTTGTTAGTCCAACCAAAATACGCATTAGCATCCGTTTGTGACATTTCAACAAGTAAGTTGCCCTGACGGGTTAAGTAATCTCAACTTTGCCATCAACATAAAACCCCCATTATGAAAACAATTTTACTCGTAAAAGAAATTTACACTGAAGGTTTCAAAGACCTTGGAAGCTACATAGCTAAGCGATATTTTAAGTTTTTCGCAGTTTTCAGTTTTATTATGTTCTTTGTTGTACTCTACGCATTTATATATAGGGTGGTTACTGGATTCGCTTTTGATTAAATCCACAATCATGAAATGGCCAAAATTTAAGATAGATGATGTACTATTGGCAGCATTTTGTTTGTTCATTTCGGCCATCACACTGCTCTTGATGAAAATATTTATTTTGTAGTTCTTATACCAAGGGTAAACTAGGTATAAGAGGTGCTTATAAATACTGTCTCATGTTTTGGATTCTGTAGAAAAACTAGTGTTTGTCTTACCTAGCACTATGCAGTATAACCGTTGTTAGCCCTCGTTTTATTCAATCGGTTTCATCCAAAATAAAAATTTCATTCACAGGCTTATTACATATCTCAGACAGTTTTAGCGCAAGAATAGTTGAAGGTACATATCTGTTTTTTTCAATAGAGTTTATGGTTTGTCTTGAAACCCCGATTTTCTTCGCTAATTGTTCTTGGGTAAGATTTAACTCAGCTCTTTCAATTTTTAATCTATTGCGCACGTCCAAATCTTTTGAGAGTTTCAAAAAAAAGCAATTGCAGACCCATTAAAATGAACATCACTTCAAATGAAGACACATCATGAAAATTAATCAATCCATCACCTGTTATTTTAGTGATGATTACATCAAATGTAATAGCAATCAGCGGTAAAAAAATAGAATAAACTGTGGTGCATACAAAAGCAATGACATAAGATTGGAACCTAACGTGCCTATTAAATTCATCTTCAAAGGAATCCTTACTTAACGAAGCTACTAGTAGAAATAATAATATTAAAGTTCTTAAGACATCTTTCAGTACCAAAGTCAAGGTAGTGTCTCCCAATAATTTATACCCAAATAAAAAAATCAGTATTAGGACTGCACCTAAATATCCAATTTTCTTGAATTTATGTGGTAGCCGGAAATCAAGTATTTTGATCAGTCGGTTATATTCATCTTCATTGTGAGATAGTTGCTTTGCCATATTATAAATTTTTTTGAATAGTAAGCTTTACATAATGACAAATATACTTTACATTTTTGATGTAACAAAACTTTTTGTTATCAAATATACAGGTGATTATCCTTACTAAAAGGAGCAACAAAAGTCAGCACGCCTTTTGGTAAAAAAGGAGGGAAAACATCATTATGTTGTGTTTCCATGATGCGGAATGGATTTTG
>CAZDOW010000174.1:0-3534 GCA_964507115.1 uncultured Maribacter sp. | reverse complement strand
TTCTTTTAAACTTATCAATTATGTGAATTGATTTTTGGTTGTATAGGTTATTTAGTTTTGGTGCTATTAATGCATCACTTTTAAGAAACCCCTCTTTCCATATATCTTCAATTGATTTTTCCATCTAGTATTTTTTTTAATCTTGTTTTTATTCTTTTAACTCGTACACCAATATTGTTTGGATTTGTCCCGATAATATCAGCGATTTCCTGATAGGGTTTTTCTTCTAAATAAAGCATGATAATGGCTCTATCAATCTCGGATAGTTGTCTAATAGCATCATATAGTAGATTCAGAGACTCGTCTGAAAAAGCGTAATTATCTTCAGTCTCTTCTGCAGGCAAAGAATCGGACACAAAATGCAGACCTTTTCTTTTCTTTTTCTTCAGTAAGGTGAGACAAACATTTAAGGAAATTCGATACACCCAGGTACTCCATTTAGATTCCTCACGAAAGTTTTCTTTACTCCGCCAAATTTGCAAGCACACCTCTTGATAATAATCTTCAAAATCTTCTTGCGAATTGGTATATGCCCTGCACAACTTGATGATTATCCCAGCAAATGGTAAAATAGATGATTGGTAAAAATCGGTACTCAATACTGTTTTTTTTAGTTAGTGGATGAATGTATAAATTATTACACTTTGAAGGAATTAAGATGCATTTTAAATTATAACTTTCTAATAAAGTGTGATTTTTTAAAAAGTTTGCGAATAATAAGGTAAACTATAAATAATCAGACAATGGCGGTAAGAAAGAGTATTGGGATTACATTTTCAGTAATAGCAGCCCTATTTAGCGTAATTTTCATAGTACAATCAAACCTACGCTTTAACTTCAACGATTATTTTGATTTTTCACTTAAGAGTTATTTCAGCTTAGATTATTTAAGACAAATAACGCCTCTCGTTATTTGTTTAATCCTTTTATATGGAGGCATTCTTCTACTTATAAAACCATCAAAGTCCAATCCTGTCTTAGCGTTATTTGGATTCACGGTACTAGAGGATGTTATATTTAGTTGGCTTGGTATAATTACAATTAATTTTCCAACACATGTTGTCGCTATTTTTTTCTGTTGTGCCCTGCTCGCCTTGTGGGTTGCCTTTTCAAATACAATTAACTTGAAACGCCTCTCTTTTAAAGAAGGTGTATCGAGTCTAATCATTGGAACATTAATAAATGCATTCTCATACTACTTTTAATCTTTTGAGGAAATGTGTGATCTTTTGTGAATGCTGCGAATCATATATAAAACATTCATCATCAAAAAACGAATCATCATGAAAACAGTATTACTTAAAATTATTTTTTCAACACTCTTAGTAACGACAAATCCTGTGATCTCTCAGAATGGATCAAACCAATATGAAAAGACCGAAGCGGAAGTCCTAAAGCTCATTAATTCACCGAACCCGACCTTTAATCTAAATGCCGTGAAGCAACCCACGAGTGCAAAAGCAATGGCAGACCTCGGGTTTGAACAGGTCTATCATAACAGCCCCAGAAAATTCTTGATGCGAGACGGTAAGCAATTGTTTTCATATGCGTATGAAAAGGAAAGCGATACTACAATCATTTTACTGCACGGCATACTATCGGGTGGGTATATGATGAATAAAACTGCCGGACTATTGCAAGAAGCTACCGATAATGAGGTTGTGGCATTGGATTTTAGAGGTCACGGGCAATCCGAAGGCTCTCCAGGAGATGTGGACTACATCAATCAGTATGTAGATGACCTGAAAGATGTGGTTTCGGCTATAAAAAAAGAGAAACCGAATCAAAGCATACTACTTGCGGGACATTCTATGGGAGGTGGAATTATCTTACGATATGCCATAGAAAAAGATGCTCCGGATGTTGATGGCTATCTAATGTTTGCCCCACTTTTAGGTGTCAACGCCCCAACCTTAAAAGAAGAAGTATTGGAAACAGGCGAGGAGCCTTTTATAAAACTACATATCAATAGAATTATTGGTCTGAAAATGATGAATGCGATCGGAGTAATCAAATACAATAATCTTCCTGTGTTGTTCTTTAACCTACCAGAAACTATGCCAATTAGCAAGTATAGCTATCGCGCCAATGAAAGCATGTCTCCTTTTGACTATAAAGAAGGATTACGCTCCATAAATAAACCTTTGTTGGTTTTAGTAGGAAGTAATGACGAGGCATTCGATGCCAATAAATTTAATTCAGCCATAAGGGAAAACAGCAATGGAGAAATATATATCGTAGAAGATGAAACCCATAATGGAATCCGGCATAACGAAAACTCTATGGAATTGATTTCAAATTGGATAAATCATCATAATTTACAGTAACCTAAGGCAAACCGATGAAAGGCGAGAAAAAGGACCGATTCATACGAACGATAGATGATCACAAAAAAATCATCTACAAAATTGTGAATTCATATTGCCCAAATAGAGAAGACCGGAAGGATCTGGAGCAGGAAATTATTATTCAATTGTGGAAGTCCTTTGACAAATTTGACGACCACTATAAATATTCTACCTGGATGTATCGTATTGCACTCAATGTTGCTATCTCTTTTTATAGGAAGGAACGGAAATGGTCGCTTAAAAGTGATTTCTATGATGAGGTATCCATATTTAATATGGTGGACGAAAATGGTGAAGACGAAGCCAAGTTGGATTTTCAAATAAAGTTACTACAAACCTTTATCAATAACCTAAACGAACTGAACAAGGCATTAATGTTATTGTATCTAGAGGAAAAAAGCTATGAAGAAATTGCAGAAATATTAGGTATTACAAAAACTAATGTGGCCACAAAAATCGGCCGTATTAAATTAAAACTGAAGCAAGAATTTGAAAACAGATAGATTATGGAAGCAAGTGAATTAAAAAACATATTGGAAGCTTACGACAGAAAATTGGATAGGAACCTAAAATTGAATAGTGCAGCCCTAAAAAACATAAACTTGGAGAAGTCCGAAAAAAAGACGCGAACAGTTCTTTTGCATAGGGGTATTGAGCTTGTTTTCTATGCATTTTTGGCTTTGTTTATGGGCAATTACATCGCAACCAATTGGGACCAAATGCATTTGGCTGTCAGCGGAAGTGTCGTGGGTGTCTTTACGTTGATAGCATTAGCAGGCAGCGTGGGTCAAGTGGTACTTTTACAACAAATCGATTTTACAAAACCCTTGGTGGACATTAGAAAAAGGATAGAATTGGTAAACGCCCATGGATTGCTATTTGTAAAATTAATTTTTCTTTCTGCCCCGGTATGGTGGTCTTATGCCATTGTAGCTATTGACATATTCTCGGATACTGATTTATATATTCAATTGGAACCAGATTTTGTAACACGATATTTAGTAACGAATGCTTTACTGCTCATTCCCCTTATTTGGCTTTTCAAGAAATTAAGTTATAAAAACCTGCATATAAAATGGGTCAGAAAAGCTATTGGTTTCCTTTCAGGAACAAAAACTAGGAGTGCTTTGGAGTTTTTAAATGACCTTGAAGAGTTTGAAAAATAATGTTCTTGTAGCTGTTCATT
>CAZDOW010000173.1:0-3696 GCA_964507115.1 uncultured Maribacter sp. | reverse complement strand
ACCATGTGCAGCCAGATTATTTTGATTTAATGGATATTAAATTCTTGGCTGGCGGGACCTTTGTTCCTTCATCAGAAGGACAGGGAAGGCAGGTTATAGTCAATGAAACTTTTCTTAAGAATATGGGTATTTCGTCTGCGGAGGATATACTGAACAAAACACTAGGTTTTTGGGGTCACAATGAATGGAGGGTAACTGGGGTTATTAAGGATTACTATCATTTTGGATTAAAAAGTCCTATGCTACCTATGATAATTAGATATCAGAGCGATGTAAATAATTTGTTAGTAAAATTGAACCCTTCTGCGGCATCACTCTCAGGTTTCGAATCTTCTATTTCACAAATAAAGTCAGAATGGTCTAGAATTTTCCCTCAAAGCACCTTCAACTATACTTTTTTGGATCAAAAATTTGAAGCCCAATACAAAGAGGATAAAGCATTTGGTTCTGCCTTTCAAGTTTTTACAGTATTAGCGATACTAATTGCATCCTTGGGGCTTTTTGGTCTTACTTCGTATACGGTCGTACAACGAAAAAAGGAAATAGGTATTCGTAAGGTGAACGGTGCAACGATACCTCAAGTGTTAGGGTTATTAAATAAAGACTTTGTAAAGTGGGTAGGGGTTGCCTTCATTATTGCAGTGCCTATTTCTTGGTACGTGATGAATCAATGGCTAGAAGGTTTTGCCTATAGAACAACATTAAGTTGGTGGGTATTCGCTATTGCAGGAATTTCAGCACTTTTAATTGCCCTACTAACCGTAAGTTGGCAGAGTTTTCAAGCAGCAATTGCTAATCCAGTAGACTCACTTAGAGATGAATAATAATCAATCAAAAAACAAATAAATCATGAAAATCTTATTAGCATTTTTCGCAATAATTATATGTACCTCGGTGACTCATGCCCAACGTGGCAAAAAAATAAAAGGAAACGGAAATGTGGTTACCGTAGAAAGACAAGTAGGAAGTTACGAAGCTATTACAGTTGGTGGATTCTACGAAGTAACCTTGGTGAAAGGTGCCGAAGGTAAAATCACCATGACTGCCGAAGATAATATTTTAGAATACATTGAGACGGAGGTCAGAGGTAGTACCTTGACTATAAAATCTAAGGATAATATGCAATTGAAGCCATCTCTAGGAGAGAAGGTTTCTATTACCATTCCCATTAAGGAGATAGATGCTATTAGACTGTCCGGTTCTGGTAAAGTAAGCTCTTCCGTAACGCTGGAATCCGATAATTTTAAAGTGCATACCTCAGGATCTAGAAATGCAGAACTGAGTATTATTGCGAATAGAATTACGGTAATTTCCTCTGGGTCTAGTAACATTACTTTAGGTGGCAGTGCGAAAAGTTTGGATATTACGGCTTCGGGTTCGTCAAACCTAAGGGCCTTTGAATTAATGTCGGACACCGCTGATATTAGGTCTTCTGGCTCTTCTAATATCCGAATAGCGGTTAAAGATAGAATTGACTTAAGATCTTCTGGATCTAGTAACATCAAATACCGTGGAAACCCTGAAAAAGTGCACAGCAAATCTTCTGGTTCCAGTAATGTATCTAAAGAGTAGAAACCCTATAAATGTCCTTAAAGAAGAATGAAAATGTAACTTTTTGAGCCGTATCTATAAAACTTGAAAAATGTTAAAGCATAATGTATTACTTTACTTAAGAAATATTAAAAAACACACAAGTAGTTTTTTAATCAATTTAGTTGGTTTGTCAACTGGGTTAGCCTCTGTTTTACTAGTTTATCTATGGGTCTCCGATGAAAGGGCCATGGATAAATTTCATGAACATGATGCCCGTTTGTTTCAGGTAATGCGCAATGTTCCCAATGGCGCTGGAGAATTGGCTACCCACACAACGAACTCAAGTCTAATGCTTACGGCACTGCAACAGGAATTTCCCGAGGTGGAAATGGCAACCGCCGCTTTTCAAATGGAAACCAATGCTATGCTCGATAGTGATGGCAAGAAAATCAGGGCCATGGGAGGTATAGCAAGTGAGGATTATTTCAAAATATTCTCATACCCCATAGTTTTTGGGAACAAGAACGAAGTTTTAAAGGATGTAAATTCCATTGTCATTTCGTCTAAACTGGCCAATAATTTTTTTAGTGAAGGAAACGACCCTATCGGCAAAACCATACGATTTACACATGGTGAAGAGGAAATAGACGCCGTTTTTACGGTTTCTGGGGTTTTTGAAATACCAAAAAATGCTTCGGAGCGTTTTGATTTTCTCCTGTCCTATAACGCATTTCTGCAACTTCGAGATCCAAAGTATATTCATTGGGGCAGCAATAGTTCGAGTATGTACGCCGTGCTCAAACCTGGAGTCGAGATTACCGACTTTAATAAAAAAATATCAGGATTTATAAAGACCAAAAATAAAAATGCTACGACCACCGTGTTTCTTAGCAGGTATTCGGACAATTACTTAAAAGGCCGTTTTGAAAACGGAAAGCAGGCCGGTGGCAGAATCAGCTATGTACTATTGTTTTCCCTCATTGCCTTTTTTGTGCTGTCCATCGCTTGTATTAATTTTATGAACTTGTCCACTGCAAGAGCTTCAAAGCGTTTTAAGGAAGTTGGTATAAAGAAAGCGGTAGGAGCAAGCAAAAAGTCATTGATCTCTCAATTTTTATTAGAATCTATACTGCTTTCTTTTTTCTCACTTATCTGTGCCGTGTTATTGGTCATTTTCTTGCTGCCTTGGTTTAATGGAATCACGGGGAAAGAACTTAGCTTTGTTTTAGAAGGTCCTTTTCTTGCAGTTATTATTGGTATAACCTTATTTACAGGGCTAATTTCTGGCAGTTATCCTGCTCTGTATCTGTCTAAATTTAATCCCGTTAATATTTTAAAAGGTAAAATAAGTACTTCTTTAGGAGAGCTTTTAGTACGTAAAGGCTTAGTGGTTTTTCAGTTCAGTATATCCATTCTATTAATCGTGGCGGTCAGCGTCATTTATCAACAGCTTGGTTTTATCCAGTCCAAAAGCCTGGGCTATGATAAGGATAATGTGCTGGTTATTGAACGGGAAGACGGACTTATAATTAATATGGATGTCTTTTTGGAGGAGGCTAAACAAATTCCAGGAGTACTTAATGCCTCATATATGATGGGCAGTATGACTAATTTTGACAATTCCTCTAGGGGACATTCATGGCCAGGGCAGACCGAAGAATCGAAAAGCCTAACCTTTTGGCACTCTCACATAGGGCCTGATCTTATTGAAACTATGGGAATTGAACTGGCAGAAGGCCGTTCATATACCAATGAAAAGAAAAATGGCGAATCAAAGATCATATTGAATGAAACTGCAGTAAAACAGATGGGCTTAGAAGATCCCATTGGAACCGTAATTAATATGCGCGGATCTGATAGAGAAATCATAGGCGTGGTCAAAGATTTTAATTTACAATCGCTCTATGAAGAAATAAAGCCCATGGCACTGCTTTTAAAAAATGAGTGGATTAATACATTAGTTATAAAAATAAAGGCAGGAGAGGAAAAAATAGCCTTAGATAGGCTAAACAAGCTATATGCTGAATTCAATCCCGGGTTGGCCTTTGATTTCAGCTTTCTAGACAATCAATACCAACAATTATACGTCTCCGAACAACGAGTAGCAACCTTGTCCAAATACTTTGCCTGCGTCGCAGTTTTGATTTCTTGTTTGGGACTTTT
>CAZDOW010000172.1:0-3813 GCA_964507115.1 uncultured Maribacter sp. | reverse complement strand
CCCTACGGATGATGACAGTGACGGCGATGGTACACCCGATTATTTGGACCCGGACAGTCCTATTTTAGATGCGATAGATGACATGGTAAGTACCCCGCTAAATACTTCAATAGATATTGATATACTAGCAAATGATTTTGGTGTTCCAAACGATGGTACTATTACGTTCACAAATCCATCAAACGGAACTATCGAAGTAAATGATGGAGGTACTCCCGATGATTTAACTGACGATTCAGTAATCTATACCCCAAACAGCGGGTTCAATGATGGCACGGACATTTTCGAGTATACCATTTGTGATGCGATGGGCAATTGTGATACGGCAACTGTTACGATAACGGTAGGGACATTACCAATATTGGATGCTGTTGACGATGTTGCATCAACAGAAGAGGACACTCCCGTGGAGGTCGATATACTGGCTAATGATACTGGCATCCCAGATAACGGGACGCTGATAACAACAGACCCGGAAAACGGAACGGTCGTAATTAATGATGGCGGAACGCCAGATGACTTAAGTGACGATACGGTTACCTATACCCCGGACAGCGGGTTCAATGATGGCACGGACACTTTTGAATATACCGTTTGCGATGCGATGGACAATTGTGATACGGCAACAGTAACTGTAGTGGTTGGAACACCTGCTGTACTTAATTTGGTAGATGATTCCGAGGTTACAGACTGGGAAACAGCAGTCAATATTGATATTTTTGTAAACGATTCAGGTATTCCAAACAACGGAATATTAACTTTTACAGAGCCATCGGATGGTAATGTATTGATTAATGATGGCGGTACTCCAGACGATTTATTGGATGATTTTGTAACCTATACCCCTAATGCTGGTTTTAGCGGCACAGATACGTTCGAGTATACAGTTTGTGATGTTTTAGATAATTGTGATACTGCTATAGTAACCATTGTTGTAAATGAACTTCAGGTGCTCGAAATAGAAGTAAATCAGATTGTTTCACCAAATTCAGATGGTAAAAATGATTTCTTGTTCATTCGTGGTGTTGAGCGTATCAGGAACAGTACATTGAAGATCTTCAATAGATGGGGAGTAGCGGTATACGAAGGTGAAAACTATAACAACCAAAATAATGTTTTTGATGGTAGGTCAAGAGGAAGATCTACATTGAGTGTGGAGGACTACTTGCCTTCAGGAGTTTATTTTTACATCTTTGATTATACTACCTTTGACGGCAATAGTACAGTTGATAGTGAGTATATTTATATAAGCAGATAACAGTATAACCACATGAAAATCAGGAATAAATTCTTAGGGTTACTTTTCTTAGTATTGATAAATGCGGGTGAGATGAACGCCCAGCAAGACGCACAATACACACAGTATATGTTTAATACCATGAGTGTTAATCCAGCATATGCAGGATCACGTGGTCAATTAAGTGTTGCTGCCTTATATAGGGCTCAATGGGTAGGATTAGATGGTGCACCAACATCTCAAACCCTTAACCTTCATTCCCCAATTAGAAATAGCAAATTGGGATACGGTATTTCCATAGTTAATGATGAAATTGGAGATGGTACGGTTCAGGAAACCTATTTTGATGGTGTTCTGTCTTATACTATCGAAGTCTCCGATGACGCTAAATTATCCTTTGGACTAAAAGCAGGCTTTAATGTTCTAAATTTGGATTTTAATAAACTAAGGAATTTTGATGCAGAACCAGTCAATGTAGATAATATTGAGAATAGGATTTCACCAAACGTTGGTTTAGGATTCTATTATCATTCCCAGAAGTTCTACGCAGGTCTTTCCGCTCCAAATCTTTTGCAAACGGAGTATTTTGATAATTCACAGACAGATGCTAATTCGGTACAATTCCTATCCAAGGAACGAATTAATTTTTACTTAATCACAGGTTATGTTTTTGATTTGAATGGAAACCTTAAGTTTAAGCCTGCCTTATTGACCAAAATGGTTGGCGGTGCCCCGCTTCAGGTAGATATTTCGGCTAATTTTATGTTTAACGATAAATTTACTTTTGGTGCAGCTTACAGATGGGATGCAGCGATAAGCGGAATGTTTGGATTTCAGATTTCAGATCAGTTTACGTTGGGCTTGGCATATGATAGAGAAACTACCCAATTGGGGGGAACTCAGTTCAACGGAGGTTCCTTTGAAGTCTTCTTGAGATATGAACTTGTGAAATCGTTCCAAAGATTAGTTTCACCTCGTTTCTTTTAAAACGGAAAGACTCATGATAAAAAATACACAAATACTGTTTATTCTCTTCGTTGTTAACAGTTTCGGGGTCTCTTTTGCTCAAGAAAAGTTAGTCACAAAAGCAAACGAGAAATATGAAGAATACTCCTTTAGACCAGCAATTGATATCTATAAAAAAGTTTTGGATAAAGGCTTTGTTACTGCCGATTTATTAAAAAAATTAGGTAATTCCTATTATTATAATTCTGACTATAAAGAGGCTTCGGAAACTTACAAGAAACTTGTAACGGATTTTCCGGATGAGATTTCTCCTGAAGACTATTTTAAATATGCGCAGACCCTTAAAACTTTAGGTGATTATGAAGGGTCTAATGCAATAATGTCAAAATTTACAGCCTTGACTTCTGAAGATGGAAGGGCAAATGTATTTAAGCAAGAACGAGATTATCTGGCTGAAATTAGGGCGAATTCTGGGAGGTATGATATCAATCCTTTTGAGTATAACTCCGTGTATTCTGAGTTTGCTCCAACTTATTATAAAGAAGGGTTGATTTTTTCATCTGATAGGGACACGGGTAATTTTGCAAGATATAGGCATACATGGAATTCCAAGGATTTTTTGGATTTGTATAAAGTTAATTCGGATAGCGTTTCCATAAATGAAGTGACCAAATTTGGCGAAGATGTAAATACAAGGTTGCATGAATCTACTTCTATAGTTACCTCAGACGGACAAATACTATATTTTACGCGGAATAATTTTGTAGAGGGTAAATATATAAAAGATGATAAAGGAATCATTCGCCTTAAAATTTTCCGAGCTAGAATGGTTGATGGTTTTTGGAATGAAATAGAAGAACTTCCTTTTAATAATGACGCTTATTCAGTTGCGAATCCTGCGTTAAGTCCAGATGAGAAAACACTTTATTTTGCTTCTGATATGCCAGGAACCTTTGGTCAGTCAGATATTTTTATGGTATCCATTAATAAAGACGCAACTTTTGGAACTCCAAAGAATTTGGGAGCTAATATTAATACAGAAGCAAGGGAGACATTTCCATTTGTTACCAATGATGAAAAGTTATATTTTTCTTCGGATGGCCATCCAGGTTTAGGAGGTTTAGATGTGTTTGCTACCAAAATTAATCGTAAAGATTTTAGTGGTAAAATATTAAATGTAGGGGAACCTATAAATAGCAAAAGGGATGATTTTACCTTTATTTTTAATGAAATTTCGAAAAAAGGATACGTGGCTTCTAATAGAGAAGGTGGTTTGGGTGAAGACGATATATATAGTTTTGTAGAAAATGAACCTTTGGTTTTTGATTGTATACAGAAGATATCTGGAACAGTTCGCGATAAGATTTCAAACAACGTATTGGTTGGGGCTACGGTTAAGGTAATCGATGAAAGTAACGTGGAAATAATGACTACCATAACTAATTCTGAAGGAAATTATAACCTTGTTCTAGATTGTAATCAAGGAAATTTCGTTAGGGCATTAATGGAAGGTTACGTTCCTTTTGAAGAATATATTGGCGTTTCGGATGGCAAACCTAAGATTATAGATTTTTATTTGGAAAGGGATGTAATTACCGCAGGTTTTGGAG
>CAZDOW010000171.1:0-3842 GCA_964507115.1 uncultured Maribacter sp. | reverse complement strand
CTGGCAAAAGATAATAGGTAAATCCCCAGATAATAGCTTGTAGAAAATTTAAGGATAATAAAAATATGGCGCTATACACCAACAATCTAACCGTTCTATGATCAAAACCATTTAAGGGTTTGTTGGTATAATTATTCCGTAGAAGATCTATCCAAAATTTAGTGCCATACCCTTGAATTACAATTGTAATTCCGATAACAACCAAACCAATAAAAATATTTAAAATCATAGTAAGGAATCTATTTTTCAAATATAGTTAATCCCAATTTCATCAGGCTAGAAAGCATCATTGTTGTGCACCGTTTTTATTCGATCTTTTCATTTCGTTCCGTCCTGCTTCAACAGTATACTTTATTAAATACAAAAACGGTTCAGATGTACTAATCTGAACCGTTTTTGTATTTGTTGTTGGTACTAGTGCTTTCTATTTAGGAAACAATAAAATTATGTTTGCACGAATCCCCCAATCTGGATTAAATGGATTATTCCCATAAAAAACTTTGGGACCACCACCTAGTTGCATCATTTGTTTTCCAAAGGTGACTACCTTGGCATAATAGATACCTGCAAAGCCCCCAAAGAGGTCATTATCCCAATCTTGGGTATTTTCAGCGGCTATGGTAAGTGAAGCTCCTGTTTTGGACGCATAGGTCGCAAAAGGCTGAAAGAATGAAGCGTTGACATCATTAGGTCCATCTCCGGCATAGGACCAAAGATGATTTACTAATGCACCATAAGTCCATTGGCCTTGTAATTTTAAAACTAAGGCATTTGGTCCAACACCCCATTTTTTTGCTCCTAACACATCATCCGTAGCAGTTGGTAGCAATAATACGGGTCCAACACCCCACACAAGTCCATTTTTTACTTCTTTTGGAGAAAAGAAAACACTTTGAACGATATCACCTAGTCCCGTTTCAGAACTACCATTTGCTGTCACATCACTTTGTGAAATAATAGGAACAATAGTTCTACTAATCATATTCCATTTTTCATTGATAGTTAAAGGAATAACGGGTTGTATGTTTAAAGTATATTTAAAGCCTTCCAAAGGGCCAACATTAAAGTCAAAATTATTTTGAAGCGGGACACTGATTAGTGCAGCTACCGGATTTGCAAGCTGCTTTGCTAAATCTTCAGCTGTAGACACTTGTGAAACCGCCGCTTGTGTTTGAGCGTTTACACTAAAATGTATTAAACACACAACACTAATTGTCAATAACGCTAGTTTGTTTTTCATGATTTATTTTTAAAAAAAAAGTTTGTTATAATGTCTCGTTCTTTACTATAAGAGGAAATTAAAATTCAAGGCACGTTACTAATTTCAACAGCATATCTAAATGTAGGGTTTAATGTTTACCTACCGTTTTTCCTTGTTGAAAACGTCAATGAAGGCGAATAAAAAAAAATCAATTACTTTTTTTCATGAAATACATGGAGACGGTCACAAAAACCAAACTAATCGGAATAATCAATAGTTCCCATGTATAAGATTCTATTTTAAAGACCTGTGTAACAAATACAAACAGTAAGGTAGTTGCTAGGGCCTGCCATAAAAAGTGCTTTTGATGCAAAAATCCTTCTATATCAAAAATATCCGCAATAGCGTCATGTTTTGTGTCGATACGTCGTTTTTTAATTAAAGATTTTAAACTATTTCCAAAAATGAAAAATACAATCCCAATTAGAATAATATCTACAGATTTAAAGATATTCGCTCCAACATGTGCTTCAGTACCAGTACCCACAGTAATGATAAGGTACCACGTTTTTATCAAAGAATAAATACCAACCCCAATGACGCCTATTCCATTGATAATTATAAGAGACCCCAGCGATCTAAATAGAAAGTGATAGCTAAAGTATTTTTGTTTAAAACTTAATTTTTCTTCCTCTGGTTTCATAAAGCACTATATTTTCTATCAGATTATATTGGTTTGTTTACTGCAAACGGTCTTGGAAATAAAAAGCAATGAAATTTAAAAAACCTTCTTATCTAGAACTAGTGAGATTTTTCCTAAATGGAAATTTTAAATTAAAGAACCTAAAATGCACAGCGTTTTAGAAAAGCAGCAAAATAAGGAATTTATATGAGTTGAACGATGTTGTTACCGTAAGTTACGTGTTACTATTCCCTTATATTTAATTCATTTTCTTTCACCAAGTCTTCCTCTTTCTATGAACAGCTTAGTATTGAAATAGCTAATGATAGCTTTCATTTAATATTTTTCATTTTCTTGGGACAAACTATTCAAACCAGACAAGCAAGACTATAATGCAATGGTCTCCAAGCAGAGATGCATTTATTTTAATAGCTATAAACTCTCAAAATCATCCGTTATGTTGTAAATTACACCTAAGCTTAATAATAACAGACAACCAACAAATCAATTCTAAATTATGAAACTCACACACTCCCAATTAAAAAAAATAAGCCTTACGCTACTTGTTTTTGTAGCTGTAGGAAGTCTTAATGCACAATCCAAGAAAAAAGTTGAAGAACTCAAAGTAGAAAGTATAACCGCAAAAGCGGACTTTTTAGCAGCCGATTGGCAAATGGAAAAACATTTTAAAGATGCCTATGGCTATGCAATCTTTCCTAATGTTGGCAAAGGAGGTTTAGGAGTTGGTGGTGCTGCAGGCAATGGCGTAGTTTATGAAGGAGGTACGGAAATTGGTATGGCCAAACTATCTCAACTTACCGTTGGATTTCAGGCGGGCGGACAGGCATATAAGGAAATAATATTCTTCAAGAATAAAGAAGCCATGGACAGGTTTAAAGACAATAAATTTGAAGTAGCCGCACAGGTTTCGGCAGTCGCTGCCACTAAAGGTGCATCAGCCGATGCAAAATACAACAATGGCGTTATGATATACACCATGCAGAAAGGTGGTTTAATGTACGAAGCATCCGTGGGCGGACAGAAATTAAAGTTTAATCCGTTTTAAAAATAAGAGCAAGTCTAGAGGTATCCCATATTTTTTTTGGTTTTGCACATCAAAGTAACGCAGCTTTTTATTCCAAAATAGACAATGATTTAGAATCCAGCTTAAAAATTGGGTTGGCCTTGAAATAAATGCTTGAGGCTAATTCAAGCTGAGCTGCTACCTTAAAGTGATAGAGTATTCCTGTCTAAATTTAGTTTTTACATCGCTACTATTTGGTTGATTCCAGGCTAGGCTAACTCCTAAAATACCGTAGTTTAAAAATGGGCCTACATGTCCAAATTGTATACCGCATGGGCTACTTTGGGCAACATCTGTAGGGCTCTATAGTTTTATTGCAGCATCTGAATTTATAGTAGCTTTAATGTTAGTTCATACAAACGATCAGTTGCATATTATATGTATCCTAAGTTAGGAATTGCATTCCTCATTTTCATAGTGGTGACATCACACATGGGTTTGCTTCCACCACTTCTGTACGACAGTAAAAAAAAGTAAGACTCATAGTGGTGCTTTCAGTGCTTCAGCCTAATGTTTGTGCTGTCTAGTGAGGACGAATCTCTACGGCTCTAATTAAGAGATTAAGTCTGACGTTGTTTTGGTTTTTGTTAGCGTATTTTTTAACTTTTACCAAGCAGATCCGATACTAATATAAAAAGCATATTCTTCAGGACCTCTTGCAATATCTGCCCCAATTTTTACACCTAATGATTCTGATGCTAAATATCTAGCACCAACACCGACATTCCAAACAATATCATCGTTTTTTAGATTGTCTAATGATTTAAAAGCAGCACCTATTCCTGTGAATGCAACAGCACCCCATCTTTTTGTAAAATCAATTAACTGTTCAGTTTCAGCTACCATAGTTAATTTTCCTTGATACCTTAAGGCAG
>CAZDOW010000170.1:0-3865 GCA_964507115.1 uncultured Maribacter sp. | reverse complement strand
CCTGGTTTTTGCTATCCCAAACGGAGAGTAGCATTGCTTTGGCATCTTCATTATCAATACCACCATCTTGCGCGGACCAAGTTAATTTTTCGGGTACGCGATTTTCGTCCAATCCAACACGTAAGGTGATTTCCGATGTATGTAAGTCTATCATCTAATTTCTAGGTTTGTAATTTGATTTTTTAAATATTTCTTCTTCGGGCATAGTAAGCATTTGCTTAAGGTTTATTGAATTTTTATCCATGAAGGCCCTTACAATTTGCCAACCAATATACCGTCCTAATTTTCCCGGAGATTCATTATCCAATTCTAGTCCAAATTTTGAAAATGGCGCCGGATCTAAGAAACGTTGATTCAACATGTTATCGGTACTATACAAATGCTCTTGCTCTACAAGGTTTCTCCAAATAGGCTCCTCGTTAGCTACAGCCCAATCTATTTCTTCTTGTGTATAGCCTATTTTTTCCATGTCTGCTGCTTCTGGCATTAGCTTGTCCTTAAGATAAAGTTCCTTCCCAAAATAAATCATCCTGGACAAAAACGCACGGTCTCTTGGTCTTGGCACTACTTTCTTTGCAAAAGCACTGGCTACATCGCTCACCAAGTAGTTTCTATCTAATGATTTAGTAATATAACGCTGAAAACCGCCATAGTACCTATGCTCTGGACCTAAATAATTATCAAGACCAATAAGCATTATAGTGTCCGCCAGAATTATCCGATTATTATAGTCAACATCGTTCGTTACAGTTATAACCCTTGGCACAAGCTGCTCTGGAAAGTAATACTTTATATGTTTAAACAATAGTGTCAACCCTGCTTCCTCATCGGCGAAGCTATTAAAGGTATTCCCTACCTCCTGAAATAGCTCTATCTGCAAAGAATCGTTCATCTTTGCCACCCACACGCTATCCGGTGCCGGAAAAAGATATGGATATTTTTTTCTTAGGTCAGACAACCCTTCTGGAGTTGCGGCAGCAAATTCCTTATCAAAACGGGATACCTTTAACTCTAATTGAATTTTTTCCACATCCGCCGCTACCTTATCGGTATCATTACATGAGAAAAAAAACAATGAAATTGATAATACGATAAAAATTAGGTTTCTCATACCAAGTATTTCGGAATTCATTTTATTATTCTCCAAGGACAACTTATTTTTAAGGCAAAGTTAATCGATTTCTAAATATTGACCTTATTATGCAAACGGAAAAAGTAATAGACCACATAGTAACTTGGTTAAAAGACTATGCAACCAATGCACAACAAAAAGGATTTGTCATAGGCATATCAGGTGGTATCGACTCTGCAGTTACCTCAACCCTCTGTGCTATGACCGGTCTGGACCTACTTTGTTTAGAGATGCCTATTCACCAAGCGGTAAACCAATCTGATCGCGCTTCTCGCCATATAGATTGGTTACAAGAGCATTTTCCAAATGTAAAACGACAATCCGTTACGCTCACTCCAGTTTTCGATAGTTTGGTAGCGGCTTTCCCTACCGTTGAAAACGAAGAGGAACGTTTTATGTCCTTGGCCAACACCCGTGCGCGGTTACGTATGACAAGTCTTTATTATTTTGCAGCGCTCAACCGTTATCTAGTAGCAGGTACCGGCAACAAAGTTGAAGACTTTGGTGTAGGTTTTTACACCAAGTACGGAGATGGAGGAGTAGACTTAAGTCCTATCGCTGATCTTTTAAAATCTGAAGTATATGAGATTGCAAAGGCACAGAGCGTCAACCCAGAAATAATAAAGGCTGCACCTACAGATGGTCTTTGGGGAGACGACCGAACAGACGAGGACCAGATTGGAGCCTCTTACCCAGAACTGGAATGGGCTATGGAAATGAAGGACAAAGGGAAAACTGCAAATGACTTTTCTGGTAGGCAAAAAGAGGTATTTATGATCTTTATGCGTTTCAACGGAATAAACCAACACAAGATGGTACCTATACCCATATGTGAAATTCCAGAAATGTTAAAATAAACCACTCACCTAACAATCAAGTAGATAAATCGAATAAATCGTGACAAATTCTTACAACTGATTGGAAATAACAGAACTTTGATTTCGAATTTAGACTAATAAGCCTTACATTGCCTGTACGTGATTGTACACAAAATAATTTTGGGTAGTCTACAAAAACCAACATAATGATCAAAGTTTTAATCGCGGACAACCACCCTATTGTTAGAATGGGAGTGCGCAAGGTTCTTGAATCTGCAGCAGGTTTTGAAATGGTAGAAGATGTTTCTACCACCGAAGAACTCTTTAGAAAACTGGAGAATGTTACCCCTGATGTTGTAATGTTAGAAATGGATATTCCTGAAATAAACGGCATAGCTGCTCTACGAAAAATAAAAAAAGAATATCCCGATGTTAAGGTACTGATGTACAGTGGCCAATCTGAGGATGTATATGCCCTTAGTGCTATCCGCGCAGGTGCATTTGGTTATTTGGCAAAATCTTCCGATACAGATTATATCATCACTGCAGTAAAGAAAGTAAGCGAAGGCAGTATGTTCATTACTAATGAGTTAGCGCAGAGATTAGCTTTTGATGAAGGAACAAAAAAACCACGTAGATTCTTTAGAAAGCTATCTACCAGGGAGGTAGAAGTGTTAAAACTTCTAGCCAGTGGAAAACGAAACAAAGAGGTAGCCCTAGGGTTAAACTTAAATGAGAAAACAGTAAGCACCTACAAAGCCCGTTTGATGAAAAAATTAAACGTAGACAACATGGTAGATTTACTCCAGCAAGCAAAGGCTTTAGAACTATATTAGTCAAAAAATTATTACATAAAAACCCGCAATAGCGGGTTTTTATGTTTGTCATTCTTTTTAACCAATTACGTTAAGACCCTGTTCAGTTTTTGGTTAAGCAGTTTATTCAACTGTATATAATTTATAATTTCCTCCAAAACTTCTTTATTATCCTCATGTACATCTTGAGTCTCGTTTTGTAAGGCAAGCATTCTTTTCTTTATCAAAAAGCAACGTAAGGTCAATATCGTTTCACTCACCAATTGCGCGATAACTGTTTCCTTGGCTTTTGGGTAAATATCCTTACGTTCCCAATCATCCAAGCTATATCGTTCCTCCTCCATTAAAATAGAAGATATATCATTTGCCATTTGTTGTTCTAATCCGGTCATTAATGCTTGGATCGAAAACTCTTCGGCTTGGTTCAAAGCTTCGATAAGGGTGTAGTAAATCTCTCTAAATTTCGGATTGGCAAGTTCTATTTCGTCTTCTTGCAGGTCTAAATATATTTTTTCGTAAACTTTAATTTCTAAGGATTCCGGCTCCATAACTAACTCTCCTTCTTCACTTTCTTTTAAAACAAGATCTTCAAATTTCTCTTTCTTGTCACCATACACCAAAAGGAGTTCAATTATTTTACGCTCCAATTCAAACTGCACGTCTACTTTCTCTTGCACAACTTCATTGCGCACTACATTAAAGGCCTTTTGCGGTGCCGTATTTTGTTTTTGGGCATCGGTACTATCTTTCTTATCAATCTGTGCCAAAGTATTAAATAGGACAGCCTCAGAAATATTCATAATCTGGGCACACTCTTGAATATAGATTTCCTTTTTTATCCGGTCCGGAATTTTTGAAATACTGTTTACAATATCCCTAACCGTATCAGCCCTTTTAATAGGATCGTCCGAAGCCTCTTTCACCAAAAGCGAAGCCTTAAACTGAATAAAATCTTTAGAATTTTCTTGTAAATAAGATACTACTTCCTCCAACTCATTATTCTTGGAAAAACTATCAGGATCTTCACCTTCTGGAAAAGTGCATATCTTAACGTTCATGCCCTGCTCCAAAATCAAATCTATTCCGCGCAAAGAGGCACG
>CAZDOW010000169.1:0-3916 GCA_964507115.1 uncultured Maribacter sp. | reverse complement strand
ACCGTATAGCTACAGGTTTTGCATTCGACTAAATTCAATAGAAAACAACAGCATCAAGATAAATCAGCTCTAAATAGTACCCTAAAGGGAAGAAAAGCTGTTGAAGGTTAAATTTTTCACAAATACGGTAATCTAATTATATCATAACGATATACAATTGACAAAGAATTGCGTAATTTGAATTTTATGTTAACTTTGAAAAAAAGACGATTATGGAGTTACTAGATAAAGCGGAAGAATTTATAGGACGGAAAATGAGTAACATGTCCACTAGCGACAGGGTTGAAGCTTCAAGAGAAGCAAAGCAATTGATTTTAAGTATCAACGAAATTTATAAAGAAACTAAGGACCCTAATTTGATGGACGTGATGAAACTTGTTACAGGGAAGAAAAAGAAAATTGAAAAACGATTAAACGGTGTTCCTTTGGTATAGATTACTTTAACGGTAAAGCAGTATTTCTCTTCTTTATTGATTAACAAAAAATAAAAAAACCCTTCCTAGTGAGGGGTTTTTTATTGTTAGGCTTAGTACTATTCTAAATTCAGTTAGTTAGACATCGTATACAAATTATAAACTCAATACAAAAACACTTGTACTTGATAGTATAAATTTTTCAAAATGGATATTATTTTAAAACCTTGGCCTTGGTATGTTTCAGGCCCTTTAATTGCTACAGTACTATTACTATTGATTTACTTTGGTAAAACTTTTGGCATGTCCTCCAACTTAAGGACTTTTTGCACGTTAGCAGGTGCGGGGAAATATTCCGACTTCTTTAGGTTTGATTGGAAAGCACAACGATGGAATCTTACCGTGGTCTTGGGTGCTATAATAGGAGGCTTTATAGCAACCCATTTTTTATCGGACGGTTCGGTGATTCAACTAAATCCAGAAACAGTTTTAGCTTTAGCAGAACTTAATTTTTTACAAGCTGGTGAAACCCTTTTACCACAGGAAATTTATGGCTGGGATGCGGTACTAACTTTTAAGGGATTAAGTATATTGATTATCGCTGGAGTCTTGGTAGGTTTTGGAACAAGGTATGCCGGAGGTTGTACTTCAGGACACGCGATTACAGGTTTAAGTAACCTACAGCTACCTTCGCTTATCGCAGTTATCGGATTTTTTATTGGAGGTCTAATAATGACTCATTTTCTCCTACCCTTAATATTTTAGTTATGAAATTTATAAAATTCCTTTTTGTAGGTATATTTTTCGGCATCGTTTTAGTGAAATCAGAGGCGGTTTCTTGGTATAGAATTTATGAAATGTTCAAATTTCAGTCGTTTCACATGTATGGTATTATTGGTTCTGCGGTACTTATGGGTATGTCTGGGATATTTCTAATAAAAAAATTTAAGGTTAAAAGTGTAGAAGGAAATCCAATTCTTTTACCTCCAAAAGAAAAAAGCTTTATCAGATACATTTTTGGAGGTACTATTTTTGGTCTAGGTTGGGCATTGGCCGGTGCATGTCCAGGCCCTATGTATATTTTGCTTGGTGCAGGTATCTATCCTATGGTCATCCTAATTTTTGCAGCAACATTAGGAACATTCATTTATGGGGTAGTAAAAAAGAAACTTCCACATTAAATCTATAGCATATCCTTTAATAAAACCTAATGGGAACCATCGCATTCAATAAGCAACTATTATTTTAAATGGTAATTACCTAATATGGCATATTTAGCGTACTACTAGGTTTAGATAATATCCTATATAACTAAAACTAGGTCATTTCACCGTTTTAAGTTAGTGTCTCTTGAATTGCTTTTACAGAGGTGATAATACAAACAATATAATAGCAGTGGCTCTATTTGGCCCCTAATTCTTTGTATCTGAATATTCCTTTTCCCAATCTTTAATATTTTTTTTGTTCATGCGAACAAATTCATCCTTTCCAACACGCTGGGCGATTTCCAGCGAAGTTGTCGCTGATAAAATAGCATCTTTATATAAACCTAATTCAGCTTCTAATAGCGATTTTACTCGATAAAAATAATAGGTATCCCCACCAAGTTCTAAGGCTTTAGTTACATGCAGTAGGGCAACAGAAGTTTTTATCCCTTGTTCTTGATAATACCGTGATATTTGATAGTAGGTCTGTGCCGTAGGGTTACTTTTTAATTTTTCCTGAATTTGATATTCCATTAGGGTATGTGTATCTACAACAATGGGTACCGTAATTTTGGTATGGGCCCATTGCCAAGTCATATCCACCGAGTTATGGGTAAGTGCATCAAAAGAAATCATAAAATTTTCTTGAAAACTTAAAACGGTTGTAGGCAAAACCCTAATCCTAAGCGCATCTTCCGAAGAATCATAATCCGCCCTTCCGTCGCCCCAATGTGTCGTGTTTTTATGAAAAACAATCTGCCATTCCCCTTCAGATGGAAACGCATACAACGCATAGGTTCCTTTTGAGATAGGCTCCCCAAAAATCTCCATAGCAGTATCAAAAGTGATTTTAGTAGATTCATTGGCACCAACGCGCCAAATACGATTGTATGGTACCAAGCCAGGTAAACCATCAGGTCCATTTCCAAAAATAAGCCTTCCCTTGGCGGCAGGCCTAGAATATTCAATACTGATTTTTGATAAACCTATTTCCTGTTCTATGATAGCGAACGGACTCGCTTTTGGATGATCTAATTGAGACCAACTGGTTGTGAACCAGCAAAATATTAATAGAAATCGAAGAACTTTCAACTTTTTACATTAAAAAACGAATCCACAAATTCATACTTATTAAACACTTGCAAATCTTCTATACCTTCGCCAACACCAATATATTTAACAGGAATCTTAAATTGGTCGGATATTCCTATTACTACACCTCCCTTAGCCGTGCCGTCCAGTTTAGTAACTGCTAAGGAAGTAACTTCCGTTGCCTTTGTAAATTGCTTTGCCTGTTCAAAAGCATTTTGCCCGGTAGAACCATCTAACACCAATAATACTTCATGTGGGGTATTCTCAATTACCTTCTGCATTACACGTTTTACCTTGGTAAGTTCGTTCATCAAGTTTACCTTGTTGTGTAAACGGCCCGCAGTGTCTATGATGACCACATCCGCATCCTGTGTTACAGCTGAACTAAGCGTGTCAAAAGCAACGGAAGCTGGATCACTACCCATTTGCTGCTTAATAATAGGAACACCCACACGATCAGCCCAAACCTGTAACTGATCTATTGCGGCAGCTCTAAAGGTATCTGCAGCTCCAAGCACTACTTTATAGCCCTGTTTCTTAAGCTGGAATGCAAGCTTTCCTATGGTCGTAGTTTTACCCACACCATTAACCCCTACAACCATTATCACATAGGGCTTTTTGTCTTTTGGAATTTGAATATCGGAAGCTTCACCAGTATGTGTTTCAGACAACAACCCTGCTATCTCCTCCCTTAAAATTTCGTTTAACTCGTCCGTGCCCATGTATTTATCCTTGGCCACACGTGCTTCAATACGCTCTATTATTTTCAAAGTCGTATCCACACCTACATCAGAAGATACTAAAACCTCTTCCAGATTGTCCAAAACATCATCGTCTACCTTGGACTTACCTGCAACAGCTTTTCCTAGCTTGGAGAAGAAGGTGGTTTTGGTCTTTTCAAGTCCCTTATCCAAGCTTTCTTTCTTCTGCGAAGAAAATATCTTTTTAAATAAACTCATTTGATTGCTAAATAATTACTCAAATATAAAAATTAAAAAGCCCCTTTCGTAAGAAAGAGGCTTAATAACGTTTTAAAAAAATGTATTATTTTTTGGCCATCCAGGCATCTACCATTTCTGGTGCCATAACCGACTCTACAAAAACATAAGCACCAGATTTTGGTGACTTTACCATTTTAATAGCTTTTGTCAATCTTTTAGAACTTGTCTGTAAACTTGCTACCGTCTTCTTTGCCATGACTTACTG
>CAZDOW010000168.1:0-3917 GCA_964507115.1 uncultured Maribacter sp. | reverse complement strand
CTTGTTGCGTAATTATACACCTAATTTAGGAAACAAATCACAGATAGAAAATCCGAGATGACTTTCTTAAATAGGCTAGGACTAGCAATAAATTAAATACTGTTTTGGCTTTAGTTTTCTAATAAATCAATTATCTCTTTAGCTACTAATGCAGAAGATGGTAGAAACATAGTGGATACTATTCTATTGTTTATTATTACATCATATTTGTCACTCCTATTACACTCTTTTTGCCCTAGGCTGTAAATGCGTTAAAGAACCTATTTTTACCGGCTCACCAGATTCTATACTGTTACGAGCAGCTATACCTATAAGAATTGACATTGCTCCATCCCGTGTACCTGCCATATGTTTATATGTATCTTCTTTTTCTGGGTGCATAAAAACTTGATCATGTAATTTGGCATCTCCACCACCATGACCACCGCGATTGTATTCCACATTTACTGTTTCCTGTTTATCCCATAATTTATGAACGATAATCGGCTTGGAATTTATCGATTCACCACCATCTTGGTTCATTTCGGCCTCATGAAGCGCTTCTTGAGATAAATTTTCAGAATTTAGATAAGGTATGTCTAGGAATGCTTCTATGCGACCTTTAGTTCCATTAAAAGCTACTCTCCAACCTTCCCAAGGGGAATACGTTGTAAGCATATAATTTACATATACATTATTGGCATACTTAATATTTACATTCATTTTGTCGTAAATATTTATCTCTGGGCGGAACAAACAATTGTCTCTTATATATCCGTCATGTTGTTCGTTTTTAGCATAAAGATCATTATTGCGTTTGTCTTTCGTAATATCCCAGTAAAATTTACAGGTATCTTTTTCATCGCAAGTACGGCAATTCACTCCTTTTTTCTCAGGGCGTCCTCCGTAATATTCCAAATCTCCATAAGCAAATACTTCTTCGGGATCAGAATCTAACCACCAATTTATTAAGTCAAAATGATGCGTTGATTTGTGGACTAATAAGGTTCCCCCTTTCTCACGTTCTCCATGCCAACGACGAAAATAGGATGCACCGTGACTCGTATTCAACATCCATGAAAAATCCACTGAGACGATGTCTCCAATATCACCTCTACTCAACATCTGCTTGATCTTCGTACTATACGGACTCCATCGATAATTAAACCCAACCGTTACTTTATGTTTACTTCTTTGTTCTGCGTCTAATATTTCTTGGCATTTATCCTCATCTGTTGTCATGGGCTTTTCAGTCAAGACATCAATTCCAGCATTCAACGATTTCACAATAAATTCGTGATGTGTAGAATCTGTGGTTGTTACCATGATTAGATCTGGTTTTTGCTCTTGTATCATTTCTTCAAAAGTTGCATAAAGGCCACAATTCTTATCTACTCCAATATAATCAGCCGCATATTTCAACCTGCCTGGATTATGATCTACTAAACCTACAAATTCTAAAATATCACTATAATTGTCTACCAACCGTTTTCCCCAAAAACTGCTTCCTCTAACACCAGTACCTATTAAACATAGCTTTAATTTCTTATCGCCTAATCCAAAAGCAAAGGAATTTAACGGTAGTAAGGATCCAGCAGCTAGCATGCTCACAGATTTTAAAAAGGATCTTCTTGAATCTTTCATAATTATTTGTTTTTGATATATAATGCAACTTTTGGTATATGGTCTGTTGCATGGTTAGGCAACTATTTTAGCTAACAAATTACAGATAGAAAATTACAGCTAAATTTTCGTAGGTAGGGGAGGACTAGCAATACATTATAAACGCTGTTGTGCATCCGTTTTTTATAGTGCTATCCACCTCCAAATACATTAAAACTAAGGAGCTCGTGTCATTCTACTTTTAATACTTTCCTGTTTTGTTTTTCTCCAATAGGCCGTAGCGAATTATTCTAAAGAATTTTATCATTTGCCATCATTTAATTGTTGTTCAATAATCTCTAAAATTTCAACGATTCTCTTCCTTAGACTTTCAGATTGACTATTTGTGAGTCTACTAAATGATGCACAGACAGATATATGATCTTCAAAGTAAGGGTTGTCGAAAATTTTTGATGCCTCTATGTTATTATTGGCATTTTTTAAGTCAAATTTCACAGTGGTGCCTTTGTCAAGATGAAAGGCTTCCATAGTATTGTTTCTCCAGTAATAGTTGAATATATTTCTTAGGGAACTATTTTGAACTAGGAAAGGATAGTATATATTATCTCGATATTTCATCCAAGAGATTTCTTCTTCGGTTACCTGTACTATTTCGCTGGTCCAAAGTGAAAGCAATTCCGTTAATCTTTTGTTTTTAATTAATTGAAGCCTTCCAGAACTTATCAAATCATTTACAATAGGATCAAAAGTTGGAACCAGCGTAGTTGGTGTTAAATATTTTATAATGCTATCATTGTTGCGTTTTATTGGATGGTCTGAATAATCAAGTAATTTTAATGAAGCATTAACCATACTAATTCTAATGGCAATTTTTTGGTCTAATTGTTTTAAGTTGCTCTTAAATTCAGAATCTAACTGAATTAATAGTGCTTTTTCTTCAATGCGATTTTTTCGGTCTTCATTCCAATTATTAATTGAAAGTGCAATCAAAATTCCAATAACTACAAGTACAATTTCCCCAATGGCATATTTTATATACTTTCCTGTTTTGTTTTTCTCCATTAGGTCGTAGCGTATTTTTCGAAAGAATTTTATCATTGGTTATTGGTTGGTCTTAATGAAGGCTAACGCTTGAGTTAAACGTAGTGCCAAGGCAAGGAAAATTTTCGTTTCCTTTTGATAACGAAGCTAAAGCTTAATGTTTTGCTTTTTTTATCCAAAGCAAAATCCGAAAGATTTTGCAACTTTATAAATATACGCAGACCTTTTGTAGATTGGTTGTATGAGAAAAATTAGTAGTACATTGAAAAAGTTACAGAGTTAAAATCAAGAGTTCGTAATTGAGATGAAAAAAATATTACCAGAAAGTATTCCAAAAGAGATTGAAGATTTGGTGTTATCAATTTCTACTGTGGAAACGATTCCTAAAAACACTATGCTCATAGAGGCAAATAAAAAATGTCTTTATGGATATGTGGTTATTGAAGGTGCTTTTGTAATGCAATATGTGCATCCAAAAAATGGAGAAGAACGAACGGTGAGCTTTCATCTTCGCGATTATCAACCGAACATGGCACCGGCAGAGGCTTTTTTTATGGGAAAATTGTCAGAGTATCAAGTCAAATCTGTTAAAGACTCTAAGGTTTTAAAGATATCTTCTGACGCACTTGAAAAAATAAGAACTGTGGAGCCCCTATTAGCAGAGCATTATATACAAATACTTATAACGTATATGATTCATCAAGATAAAGTAAAGACCAAGCTTGTTGTACTCAAACCAGAGGAATTCTATGAAGACCTTGTAAAAAATGAGCCACAGATTATCAAACATTTTTCTTCTAAATACATAGCTGAGTATATCGGAATCTCTAGAGAATGGCTTAGTAAGCTTAAAGCAAAAGCCTTGTAACTTAATTATGTGAATTAGTTCACAAATTTTTTAAATTATCCGACTTAATTTGTGCTCAAAATTCAAAGAGCTATGTCTGCTAACAAGAAGTCCCACAAAAAGAAATCTATTTTTAAACGTATTTTGAAGTACACGGGTATTCTTCTGGGTATTTTTGTGGTACTGATAATAGGTTTTATTTGGATAAATACTTCTGGGGGAGTAGATAATGATAAGATATTGGCTGAAATGCCAGAAAATATTCTACCAAAATATAGTACCGTAGATTCATTAAATTGGTGGAAGGACACTTCGGTCTATCAAATTTACCCGCGTTCGTATAAGGATAGTGATGGTGATGGCATTGGAGATATAAATGGTATTATTAGCAAGCTGGATTATATTCAATCTTTAGGTTTTGAAACCA
>CAZDOW010000167.1:0-3918 GCA_964507115.1 uncultured Maribacter sp. | reverse complement strand
GTTTAGGTGGGCTTCCATGCAATTAAGGATTTAATTGCGTGCAAATATAGTGATTTTTATTGGTTTATATTATAATGCAGCGCTCTACAAACTTTGACCTAATAATTCTTATAATTTAAACTGTAGCGTCGTATAAAATGTTCTTGGTTCCGATGGAATAATTCCAGGTCCTGGATAGCCTGTTGCTCTTCGCGTAAAATAACTATTATCCAAAAGGTTATTGATACCTGCTTCCAACTTCCATTTTTTATAGGAATAGGCCAGGGAAAAATCTAGAATATCATACGCTGGAATTTCGCCTTCAATACCTCTTTGATTATCGTTTATGTCCTGTGGAGCATTGGTGGCATCCGTAAATTGTTTAGAAAGGTAGGTGTATTGGAGACTTCCCAAAAGATTTCCATAACCGAAGTTCAAACCGGTTTTTAAGTTTACATCAGGGATAAACTCGACCTGATTTCCTTCTACATTTGTTTCTTCAGAGGATAGGTATTCAGAATTCGTCAATGCTAAATTCATGAAATAGTTAATTTTAAGTTTTTCAACTGCTGGAAAAAATGTCTCTTTAATACTCCAATTACCAAAACTTTCCAAGCCATATATAAAGGCGGTTCCTATGTTACCGCGAAAGCGAACGATGCGACCAGTTTCTACAAGTTCTCCTGCTGCGTTGGTCCGGGTTTCACTTTTTAAAACTTCCCCTAAACGGTTATCGTACAAAAGTCCAAACGCACTTACATCATAGGACAAGATATTTTTAAGTCTACCCCTTGCACCAACATCCGCAGTAAATCCATCTTCATCGGAAATATTTTCGTCTACCTGAAAAGAAGGATTTACCACCCTGATATCACTAAAAGTGACCGACCTATAGTTTTGCGAAAAGTTGCCGTAAAGCTCTATACTTGGTGCTAATTTATACGTGGCGCCTATACCTAAGAGTAAAAATGTACGATCAAAAATTCTATTGTCTGTAATATCTTCGTTCAATAAGGGATTTCCTGCCAAATCCAAAACCACATTCTTATAACTCCCAATACTTTCAGTTTTTATATGTTCCAACCGAAAACCAGGGGTAAGGGTAAACTTTGGCGTAATATTAAAAATATTTTCCCCAAAGAATGCAAGGTTAAAATTGGGGAAATCAAATTGTGATTGGCGCTCGTAATTAGGAAATGTAGCATCAGCAAAATTAAAATCCGCATTGGCGGCTGCTGAACCTGGGCCTTGGCGCTGATCATTACTCGTCTTATAAATTTTTGAACCTAACAACAAAGCAGATTCAGTTTCGCCTAAGGTATAGCGCGTTAAAACACGTGCTTCCGCTCCCCAGTTGTGAAAATTATCCACAAGTAATTCCCGTGGCTCACTAGTATCATCTGGTTGTGACACCCTATTAGTTCTAAATCCTAAAGCACTTCTGGAAGCATCTAACCCAAAAACAGAAAGACTAAAATCGGTTTTGGTTGAAAATTTGTGATCCAAGCGCAAGGAATAAAGTTTCCAATCTACATCAAACCAGTTTCTTTCACGATTACTAAACGTAGGGTCGGCAATGAACTGAGCATCAGTGAGACCACCAGGCTGCTTGGCCAAATAGTTCAAAAAAGTAGTTTCCAAGGTGAGTTTGGTTTTGTCCGTTACTTGATATCCTACATGGGCAAAGTAGTTCCTACTATTAAAACTGGAATTAGGCCTAAATCCATTTCCTTCCTTATAATTAAAATAAGTATAATAGCTGACCTTACCCACAGTACCGCTGAGACTATTAAAACTGGTTCGCAAATCAAAAGAACCCAGTGTTTGCCTACTAGTCCATTCAATCTTTTTATTTGCTTTAGGTTTTTTAAACTTAAAATTTACCAAGCCACCAAACTGTGTTCCGTATTGTAAAGATGCCGCCCCACGGATCACTTGAATTTCCTCTAGTGCCTCCGCAGGAGGTGTATAGTAGCTCTCCGGATAACCCAACACGTCTGCACTAATATCATATCCGTTTTGGCGGGTATTGAAATTAGCAGTCCGGTTAGGGTCCAATCCCCTACCCCCAATATTCAATTGTAATCCTGCATCCCCACTATCATAAATATTAAGACCAACGACCTGACTATAGATTTGTCTGGGATTGTTTGCGGCCAGATTGCCGGTAATACCCGCCAAAAGGACCACTTCGGTCTTTTTACCAGCATAGATAGCAGTGCCTTCTACCTTTTTTAATTGTTTCAAGGCGAAAACTTCTTCCCGTTTTTGTATTAATACGACCTCAGAAAGATTTTCTGCTTGAAGTTTTTCTAACTGAATTTCAAAAGTAAATGCATTATCAAACAAGAGATCTTTCTCCAGAACCTCATATTCATAAGCAAAGGCAACAACTGTATACTTGCCTCCGGGAACATTTTCAAACTCAAAACGCCCCTTATCATCGGTCGTTTCCAAACGCTGTAATTGCCTAAGATATACCTCCGCGTCCAGTATTGGTTTTCCTTGAGTATCCATAACTGTACCCGAAATGGTAATTTGACTCCATAATGGAAATGTGAAAAGCATTAAGACAACACAACTAAATTCCTTTAATTTCATCTTTAAATGGAGTTATCCAATTTTTATGTTCAAATGATTCTTTTTCTTTGGTCAAATCTACTTTTGGATCAATGTAAGTAGTACTTAACCTCCCGTTAAGGCTAACTTGACAATCCACAAATACGGCTACTTGTTTATCTCCTTCCCCTTCAAAATGTTCTTTTAGGAAATGGGCATATTCCAAAATAAAATCGGGCTGAAACGCCATTTGTTTTTCTTGGAACGGCGTTAGAAAATCGGAATTATCTACATAGAACCACCTTCCTGTTTCCCCATTTACGACCTTAAACTGAGCGTAACCCGTCTTTTCCATCAACATAACCCTCCAAGAAAATCGATACCCTTCCTCTGTCCAAAACAATTCTCCAGGATACAAGAGGTATCTAAATGGAAATGCAAACTGTACTACAAAAAACAAAATTAAGAGCGTATATTTCATTTTAGGGACAAGACCAGTACCATAGCTAAACTGCTTTTGGTTATCGAATTGTTTTTTATTCGTTTGGAATAACTTCGCAATACCGCTAGTTATTTTATGATGTAATGGGGCACTGAAAAATATAAGAGTAGAAATGATCATGATATACGGGAACATTCCTATAGGAAAAAGCACGCGTGTTAGTACATGGAAAACCACGACCAAAATAAAGGCATATAATCTCGTCTTTCTAAATAGTAATAAAAAGGGAATTGCCAAATCGTAGATAGCGCCAGACCAACTAAAGGCATACTGTACCCATTCCTGACTTACCAAGTCTCCTAATAAGGGAATATCAAATTTAGAAGGCAACCATATTTTTAAAGGCATGGCCTTAACCAACCAATCAGAATTCAGCTTTGCCAAACCAGCATAAAAATAAACGATACCCAATACTAATTTAATACTGTTGATGGTCCAAGCTGGTATGTATTGATATGCTTTTCTAGGACTCCTTGCGGCATCTACGGAAAAGTATGCGTTGGCAGGTAGCAAAATCATTAAAAAACTCAGCACAGTTATAAAATAATAGTGATTTAAGTAGGTTGTTTTGTCCATGAGTTCGATATAGGTAAAACTCAAAAAGAAAACAACAATAGCTATCTTATAGCGATAACCAATGGCCACAAAAACAGCTGAAATCGCACATAAAAGAAAAATGAGATAAGTATATGGACCAATAGGCTTTATCCATTCAAACCCGTAATAGGAAAAAAAGTAGGTGGGCTGTATGTATAATTTATCGATCCAACCATAGCTCCAAAAACGGATGATACTGCCTAACATCATCACACCAAATAAAATACGAAAGACCGCCAAAGGGGCGGCCTCCACTGGAGCGTTTATATACTTTTTTAGAA
>CAZDOW010000166.1:0-4005 GCA_964507115.1 uncultured Maribacter sp. | reverse complement strand
TATGGTTCTTCAAATGTAATGTGGATGTATTCATAAAAAAAAGGTATCGGTCAAACGTCCAATTTAATAGGTTTAAAAGTAATTATGGAGTAAGCAATGGAAAAGAACTACTTGATAGGTTGGCTGCGAAGCACGTTTGAACTATCACTACCTTGTTTTTAAAATGTAACATAATAGGAAAGCTATGAAGAATAGCGTGTTAAATTGCTATTTACGGTGTTTAGGGACTCACATATTCTAAAATTAGAAGTTTTTGTAAATAAAAAAGGTGGAGCATGCTCCACCTTTTTTGCCCCAAATTTTACCATGAACTTAACCTACTTATGCTATGGTAGATTTAAAAGTAAATTTGTCAAGTCCAAAAGGACTATTCTATCGATGAACGGTCTTTTTTATCGATGAAGAACGCTTTTTGTATGTATTACATCGATAAAAGTATCAATAAGCTCTTTCGTTCTTTCCTTCATAAAAATTGATAAAAGCCTTATTTACAACCCTGTTTCCTCCAGGTGTAGGGTAGTTTCCTGTAAAGTACCAGTCACCTAGGTTTTTAGGGCAAGCCATATGCAAATTAGATATGTTTTGGTAAATAATCTGGACTTCTGCATTTATTTCTGACGAAGTCAAAAGTTCCCCAATCTTTTCAGAGATTTGATGAGCAGAGAACGGTGTATAAAATTCCTTAACATAATTGACTACCTCGGTATCTTTTGTTTGGACTTGATCTTTGCACTTTTTATAAATGTTGTCCACTAGCTTCATGGAGTTATTATCTTCGTGTAAGGCCAAGGCTGCCTTAAAAGCAATAAAATCCTCTAGCTTTGCCATATCTATACCATAACAGTCCGGATATCTGATTTGGGGTGCAGAGGATACCACAATTATCTTTTTTGGAGACAACCTGTCCAATATTCGTAATATACTTTTCTTAAGTGTTGTGCCCCTAACAATACTATCATCTATAATTACCAGTTTGTCACCCTTTTTTACAGAACCATAAGATATGTCATAAACGTGGGCCACTAAATCGTCCCTGCTATCATCTTGTGTAATAAAAGTTCTTAGCTTGGCGTCTTTTATGGCCACTTTTTCTATTCTTGGGCGTACCTCTAAGATAGCATGTAGTTCTTCACTGGTTATTTTTGAACCTATGGCAAGTATTTGTTCTTCCTTTTTCTTGTTCAGGTAGTTTTGTGCTTCCTTCACCATACCAAAGAACGAGGTTTCCGCCGTATTTGGAATATAAGAAAATACGGTATTCTTAATATCGTGGTCAATTGCCTTCAAAATCTGTGGAAACACTAATTTCCCAAGTTTTTTTCGCTCTTGATAAATTTCTTTATCACTACCTCTAGAAAAATAAATACGCTCAAAGGAACATGCCTTACGTTCGGTAGGTTCCAATATGCGTTTTATGCTAGAGGTGCCGTTTTTCTTTATAATGATGGCGTGTCCTGGGTCCAGCTCTTTTACTTCTTCATAAGGCACGTTGAAAACTGTTTGTATAGCAGGTCTTTCTGAGGCTACAACCACCACTTCATCATCTCTGTAATAATAAGCAGGTCGTATCCCCGCAGGATCCCGTAACACAAAAGCATCACCGTGGCCTAATAATCCTGCCATAGCATAACCACCATCAAAGTTTTTGGCCGCTCTCCGCAGAATCTTGGAAACTTTTAAACGCTCTGCGATTATCGCAGAAGCTTCTTGTTTTGTGTATCCTTCTTTTTTTATCTCCTTATATAATTTGGCAACCGCATCATCAAGGAAATGTCCTATTTTTTCCATTACGGTAACAGTGTCCGCCATTTCTTTGGGATGCTGGCCTAGTTGTATGAGATTATCGAACAATTCATGTACATTGGTCATATTAAAATTTCCCGCAACAATCAGGTTACGGTGCATCCAATTATTCTGCCTCAAAAAGGGATGTACACTTTCTATACTATTCTTTCCAAAAGTACCATATCGAACATGCCCTAAAAGTAATTCGCCTATGTACGGAATATTCTTTTTTTGTAACGCGACATCATCTTCATATTCCGGATGCTCCTTGAGCTCACTATTAATACGCTCGTTTATCTGCGCAAAAATATCTTGAATAGGTTGTTGTTCGCAAGAACGTACCCGGCTCATGTAACGTTGACCAGCTTCTACATCTAGTTTTATACTAGCAAAACCGGCACCGTCTTGACCACGATTGTGCTGTTTTTCCATCATCAGGTACATTTTATTTACTCCGTAAAATGCGGACCCGTACTTTTCCTTGTAGTATTCAAGAGGTTTAAGCAATCGGATAACCGAGATACCACACTCGTGCTTTATTGCGTCACTCATTATTGCATAGGGGTATTAAAAAAACCCCAATTATGGGGTTTGTTATTATTGTAATTCAATTTCAAATTGTGTTAGTGTTTTAAACTGGTGCAATCTTTTATTTACCTCCTTTTTGTCCAAGTTTACCATACGTTCTGTGCCGAAACGCTCCACACAGAATGAAGCTAAATTGGACCCATGGATAACAGCTTTCTTCATATTCTCAAAGGATACATCCCCAGTTGCCGCGAGATAACCTGAAAATCCACCAGCAAAGGTGTCCCCTGCACCTGTAGGGTCAAAAACTTCCTCTAGCGGTAAAGCAGGTGCAAAGAAAATTTCTTCTTTATGAAATAACAGGGCACCGTGCTCCCCTTTTTTGATGACCACATATTTTGGGCCCATACCATAAATCTTGTGAGCCGCTTTAACCAAGGAATATTCTCCCGTAAGTTGGCGGGCCTCCTCATCGTTTATAGTAAGTACATCTATGTGTTTTATGGTTTCCATTAAAGCGTCCAATGCGTTATCCATCCAGAAATTCATGGTATCCAGTACGACGAGTTTTGGTTGTTTTTGCATCTGATTAATTACACTTAACTGAACGCCAGGGTGTAAATTTCCAAGCATTACCACATCAGCATCTTTATAGTTGTTAGGAACAACAGGGTTGAAATCAGCCAATGTGTTGAGTTCGGTCACCAAGGTGTCACGTGAGTTTAGATCATTATGGTATTTACCCTTCCAGTAGAAGGTCTTTCCGCCCTTGACGATTTCCAGCTGGGAAATATCAATATTTTTAGCGGTTAGCACATCAAGGTATTCCTGTGGAAAGTCTTCACCTACAATGGATACAATGGTGGAATCTACATCAAATTGTGAAGCGGCTAGCCCAATAAAAGTAGCTGCACCACCCAATATTTTATCTGTTTTTCCGAACGGTGTTTCAATGGCATCAAACGCAACCGTACCAACAATAACCAACTTACCCATATCGCATTAAAATTAAGTTGCAAATATACAGTTTTCATTGCCTATTTTAAACTGGTTTTTTGAAGAGATGAGGAATCTTGATGGAGTGCTTTAAAATAGGGATAAAGTAATCAATTATAATAAGCTTACCATTTATCTAAAAGGAATAACATTCTGAATTAGAATAATTATAAGTCTTTCAATGTGTACGGTGCATCCTTTTACTTTCTTCCAAAATCTGCCGGAATTTCTCCCCATGCTTTGGTCTCCCATTTAACAATAGGCGTATTGTATTTATTTTTCTTTAACCAGTCAACAGCACGCCTAATCAAATCGAACAAAGCTTTATTTTTTGTTGTTTCCAATAATTTTGTGTTGCAATTTCTCTTCCGTACCCAGCTCATGGCAGTTCGCGAATCTGTATAAATTACGCGATCGCTTTCGTTTTGCTTGAGGAATGCAAGTCCGTGTACAATGGCTAAAAATTCACCAATATTATTAGTTCCTTCAGGAAAAGGACCTTGTTTAAATAGTTTCTTTTTTGTTTTGGTGTCCACGCCTTGGTATTCCATTACTCCTGGATTTCCGCTAGAAGCTGCATCAACAGAAATGGAATAGAAGTTGGGCTGACCAATTTTCAATAATTCTTGTGGCGACATTAGCGTCTCTCCCCTTTTCTTCCCTTTAAAATCAGAATAGTTTCCGTTAAATGCTTTT
>CAZDOW010000165.1:0-4161 GCA_964507115.1 uncultured Maribacter sp. | reverse complement strand
TACCCTAAGATCATCCCAGCAATTGTAGCCGATAAGAGCGATGCCAAAGACCCACCTAGGACCGCTTTCATTCCAAATTCGGACAAGTTCTTTCGCTGACCAGGGGCTAAAGAACCTATGCCACCAATTTGAATGCCGATGGACGCAAAGTTGGCAAATCCACATAGCATATAGGTTGCCATGATGATAGATTTGCTAAACTTTAAGTGCGGTAAACTTGCCATGTCCTTTAACTCTGCGAGTTGTATGTATCCTACGAACTCACTAGCCGCTAGTTTGATGCCTAATAGTTGTCCCATAAGCATAACATCCTCCTTAGCAACACCTACCAGCCACATTAAAGGCGCAAATACAGTACCCAAAATAGCTTCCAGCGAGAATTTTTGATACGATGTGTTCTCTGCAATCCAACCGTTGAGGTTGGTAAAATCTCCTGTCCATTCCAATATACCATTAATCATTGCTATAATAGCAACGAATACCAATAGCATTGCTCCAACATTAACGGCTAATTTTAAACCTTCTGTAGTTCCATTAGCAATAGCATCCAAAATATTGGATCCTATTTTCTCGGATGAAACGCTTACATCTGTATTTACAGCTTCGGTTTGTGGATAAAGCATTTTAGAAATAACAATGGCGCCTGGTGCAGCCATCACGGATGCAGCCAAAAGATGTTTGGCAAACAATAGTTGTAGTACTTCGTCCTCTCCGCCCAAGAAACCAATATAGGCTGCTAAAACAGCTCCTGCAACGGTGGCCATGCCACCAATCATTACAAGTAAAATCTCTGACCGTGTCATTTTTTCCAGATACGCTTTTATAAGAAGTGGTGCTTCGGTCTGTCCCAAGAAGATATTTCCAGCAACCGATAGGCTTTCTGCACCAGAGATGCCCAAGCTTTTGGACAATAACCAAGCCAATGCTTTTACTACTTTTTGAATTACTCCTAAATAAAACAACAATGAAGTAAGTGCGGAAAAGAAAATTATAGTGGGTAAAACCTGAAAAGCAAAAATATAACCGAAGGTATTGGTGTCCACGACAAGGCCTTCAAATAAGAATTTACTTCCAGCACGTGTGAACTCTAAAATACTTACGAAAATTCTCCCTATTTGTTCAAAAATGAGTTGTATAAATGGCACTTTTAATACGCAAATTGCGATGACTAATTGTAAGCCAAGTCCTATGCCTACGGTCCTCCAATTAATTGCTCTACGATTGGAGCTAAACAAAAATGCCAACAATAATAGGGATACCATACCAAGAATACCACGCCAAAAACTGGTAAACGAAAATCCCTCGTTAGGTATTAGTTTGGCATCTGTTGTAGCATTGGAAATGTTGTTTGCAATGTCAGTTTCCAATGTGCTAACAATGGAGTCTTTAATATCTATACCTTGTGAAAAAAGAGTGACGGAAAAAATTAGAAAGAGAGATAGCAACCAAGTACTTTTCTTCATATGAAGGGATTTAGTTTTAATTCCTTTTAGATATTTCGTCCCTTAGTTTAGCGGCTTTCTCATAATCTTCGTTAGCAACCGCTTTGGCTAGTTCTTTTTCAAGTTCTTTGATAGTAAGTTCTGTATACCCATCTGAAGCGCCGGATTCTATTTGAACAGTTTCCCCTTCCTGAAGGATTTCGTCTACTATAATACTGTCACCACTGGAGTCATCCGCTTCTTTTTCTTTGGATGAAAACTTAAGGAAGATTCCTGCCTTATCTAAGATGGTTTTGTACGTAAAGATTGGTGCATTAAAACGCAAAGCCAAAGCAATGGCGTCACTAGTTCGCGCATCGATAATCTCCTCAATACCATCTCGTTCACATATAATACTGGAGTAAAAAACGCCATCTACCAACTTATGGATGATTACTTGTTTTATAACAATATCAAAACGGTCTGAGAAGTTTTTGAAAAGATCGTGGGTCAATGGTCGTGGTGGCTTTATTTCTTTTTCTAATGCAATTGCAATAGACTGTGCTTCAAAGGCGCCAATAACAATGGGTAATTTACGGTCTCCTTCAACTTCATTCAATATAAGGGCGTAAGCTCCATTTTGAGTTTGGCTATACGAAATTCCTTTTATTTTTAGACGGACTAAACTCATAGTGTAAATAATAAAAAAGGGCTGTTCAAATACTTGGGTTGCCAATTATTTGAACAGCCCTTTGGGGGCACAAATTAACAAAAATTAAGCGTTTTGGGCTTTAAATTCTTTTAATTTTTCTATCAATGCTGGTACTACTTCAAACGCATCACCAACGATACCATAGTCTGCCGCTTTAAAAAACGGCGCTTCTGGGTCTGTGTTTATGACTACTTTTGTTTTCGAAGAGCTTACCCCAGCTAAATGCTGGATTGCTCCAGATATCCCTATGGCAATATATAAGTTACTTGCTACTGGTTTTCCTGTTTGGCCAACATGTTCACCATGAGGCCTCCAGCCTAAATCTGATACAGGTTTGGAACACGCTGTCGCAGCACCAAGAATATCGGCCAATTCTTCTATCATTCCCCAATTTTCTGGGCCTTTAAGTCCTCTACCTGCTGAAACTACAATTTCAGCATCTGCAATGGTTGCCTTTCCTAATACCTTGTCGATTTCTACAGATTTTGTAGCAAAAGCGCTGTCCTCCAAGGTGGTCGAAAAATCTTCAATGGCTATATCTGACTTGTTTTCAACTAGCCCAAATGCGTTATTGGAGACTCCAATTACTTTGTATTCTGTATGTATTTGCGTGTGTGCAAATCCTTTATTGCTAAAAGCTGTTCTTTTTACTGTAAAAGGCTCGGTTGATTCTGGAGCTGCAACCACATTGGGAACGTACCCCGCATTAAGGGAAGCGGCCAACATTGGAGCCATGTATTTTGTATCCGCACTTGAGCTTACGATTATAGTGGTAGCGCTTTCTTGTTTAGCCGCCTGAAATAGCGTTTGGGAATAGGCCTTTGCGTTAAAGGTTTTTAAGGAATCGTCTGCTATGCGCAATACCTTGGTTATGCCGTAATCACCTAAAGTTTCGTTTTCGTTGGCATTGAAAGAAACCGCGATGGCAATTGTTCCTAATTGTTTTGCTACTTCTGCAGCATAAGATGCCACTTCGAAGGCACTTTTTTTAAACTTTCCGTTTTCGGATTCTGTGTATACTAATACTGACATGTTTTCTAAATTTTGATGGTTAACCTAAATTAGTAATCGATTAAATCACTTTTGCTTCGTTATGAAGAAGATCTACCAATTCATCTACGCTTTCGGCAAGTTTTACCGTTCCTTTTGGTACTGGCTTGTCGAACGTAATGTCCTCCGTTGTCTTGGATGCAGAAATGGGTTCAATTACACTTAGTTTTTTCTGGCGCGCTTGCATAATGCCGCGCATATTTGGAATACGTAAATCACTTTCCTCTACAAGACCTTTTTGTCCACCAATTACCAATGGTAGGCTTGTGCTTAAGGTTTCCTTTCCACCATCTATTTCTCTAATTGCAGTTGCAGTTGTGCCTTCTACGTCTAAGCTAATGCAGGTATTTACAAAGTTCATATCTAAAAAGGTGGCAATCATGCCTGGAACCATACCTCCATTGTAATCTATAGATTCCCTGCCGCCAATAATTAAATCGTAGCCGCCGTCCTTTATAACTTCGGCAAGCTGTTGGGCTACAAAAAACCCATCTGTAGGTTCTGCATTTACCCTTATGGCCTCATCTGCACCAATTGCTAGTGCTTTTCTCATGGTAGGTTCAACACTGGGGCCTCCGACCGTTGCAACGTGAACAGTAGCTCCTTGTTTTTCCTTGAACCACATGGCTCTTGTCAATCCAAATTCATCGTTCGGATTTATTACGAATTGTACCCCGTTGGTGTCAAATTTGGTGTCACCGTCAGTGAAATTTATTTTTGATGTAGTGTCCGGGACATTACTGATACAGACTAATATTTTCATTTATGAAATACTTTTAAAAAGATGCGTACGAAGATAGCTATTAATTTTCAAATTTACTATGCATGCATAGTAAATTTTATAACTTTTTTTGATTCCTACGCACTACATTTTGATATATTATTTGCTATTTTTGCTTCCTTTCAAGCTAAACCTTTAGAGATTAAAATTTAAGCGAATGAAAACCTTACAATTTAGAGAAGCCATCGCGGAGGCCA
>CAZDOW010000164.1:0-4199 GCA_964507115.1 uncultured Maribacter sp. | reverse complement strand
CAGATAAACAAAAACCTAGAGCTATGAACGAAGTAGGAGGACAACCCAACAGAATAGAGAAAAACACTAAAATTAAAGGAGATATCATTTCCGAGGCAGATTTTCGTATCGATGGAAAATTGGACGGAAATGTGAAAACTTCTGGAAAAGTGGTAATTGGAAAGGATGGCTACATCCACGGAAAAGTAGAATGTGTAAATGCAGATATAGAGGGCAGCTTTAATGGCGAACTTTTGGTTTCCGATTTACTATCTCTTAAATCCAGTGCTGTAATTGAAGGAACGGTCTCCGTTAGCAAACTTGCTGTAGAGCCCGGAGCTACGTTTAATGCTTCATGTACTATGAAAGGGAGTGCAGGCGCTATGAGCTCCAATTCCAGTAGTTTTAAATCTAAAAATGAACCAGCAAAAGCTTCCTAAAAAAAATAATTTTAAAAACGTAGCGATTCTTTCCGGAATTGCTTTTGAAATGGGAGCTATCATATTTTTAGCCGCCAAAGGAGGTATTTGGTTGGATGAACATTATGGTAATGAAAAACGAATTTGTACGGCTATAGCAACAATTTTTGGTGTGGCAATATCTATTTGGGTAGTTTTGCGACAACTTAAAAGCGTAAAGTATTGAACTTAAAATCGAATTCCATTGCCCAATTTTCTATCTTTCTTGGGACTGGTTTGGTATTCGCATTCTTTCTACATACATATATACTAGAGGTTAAAGGTTTGCCCAAGTATGGGAATCTTATTATAAAATCTTATGTGTTAAATGGTATTTTGGCCACCAGTATCTATATAGGCCTTTATTTGGCTAGAGAGAAATTGAAAAATCAAATCGGATTTCTTTTTATGGGTGGAAGTTTTCTAAAATTTGTCTTCTTTTTTATTATTTTTTATCCTGTTTACAATGCCGACAATACCATGGATAAAATGGAATTCTCAGCATTCTTTGTACCTTATACCATAGCGCTTATTCTTGAGACTGTTTTCATGGCTAAAACACTTAATAAAATGGAATATAAGTAGTGGCATATTTCCTTATAAAAACAGCGGTAAAATAAAGTCTCATTTGCTTTTTTGTTTTTGGGATAATAGCGTACATTTGCATCGATTTTTAGGGACCGATATTTGAGTAATATGCGAAAAACATTTTTTTTCAAACTTCTAACTGCCATTGTTTTGTTTTTTGGCAATACTATTTCTGCTTCGGAGATAAAATCTGCTATTGAGGAGCCTAAACAGGACCTTAAAACAGAAATTAAGGAATACATTCAACATCACCTTAAAGATTCTCATGATTTCTCTTTGTTTTCTTACACGAATGAAGCGCATGAACACGTATATGTAGGCTTTCCTTTGCCAGTAATTCTTTGGGATGATGGTTTAAAAGTATTTTCCTCATCAAAACTACACCATGGCGAGACTTTGGCCGATGTAGATGGAAACTTCTACAAGCTCTATCACAACAAAATTTATAAGACAGATGCGGATGGAACTATTAATTATGATGAAGAACATCACGCCACTAATGTAAAACCATTGGACTTTTCTATTACAAAGAGTGTAGTTATGATATTCATAACTGGTCTGCTGATGTTTTTCTTATTTAGAGGATTAGCCAAGTCATATGCTAAAAACGAGGGAATACCAACGGGTGTAGGTCGCTTTTTTGAGCCTATAGTGCTTTATATAAGAGATGATATTGCAAAGCCTAACATTGGCGAGAAAAAGTACAAAAGATATATGCCTTATTTGTTATCTATCTTTTTCTTTATATGGTTCTTAAATATATTTGGATTAACCCCATTAGGAGTTAACGTTACTGGAAATATCGCCATAACATTTGCTTTAGCATTGTTAACATTTTTATTTACTAACCTTACAGGAACCAAGGATTATTGGATGCATATTTTTGACCCACTAGGAGATACATTGCCTTGGTATGGTAAGTTGGTTTTATATCCTATTTTGATTCCTATTGAATTGTTAGGAATATTTATAAAACCATTCTCCTTATTGATTCGTTTGTATGCGAACATGCAAGCAGGTCATATCGTATTAATGAGTTTAATTGGGTTAATGTTTATTTTTAAGAGTTGGTTAGGTAGCCCATTGTCTTTTGGACTAGCTTTTGCAATTTCTTTGATTGAGATTTTGGTGGCACTTTTGCAGGCGTATATTTTCACGATGCTTTCAGCTTTGTATTTTGGTTTTGCAGCGGTAGAGCACGATCATGCAGATGCGCACTAAAAAGGTGTTTTGTTTTCATTCCCGCGAAGGCGAGAATCTAGTATTGAATTTTTAATTTTTAAACTATATATTTTATGGAAATTCCAGTAATGGTAGGTGCAGGTTTAGTTGTGATTGGTGTTGGTATTGGTATTGGTAGAATCGGTGGTTCGGCTATGGATGCTATTGCTCGTCAGCCTGAAGCTTACGGAAAGATTCAAACAGCAATGTTGATTGCAGCAGCGCTTATTGAAGGTATTGGATTTGCTGCATTATTTGCGGTATAATCAATTAGTATCAAATAAAAGCTGCAACGGTTGGTTGCAGCTTTTATTTAAATTTAAAGTTTTAAAGTTCTCAAAGTAAAAAAAATGGCAAAATTATTAGAAGAATTTTCAGTAGGACTGTTTTTTTGGCAAACCTTATTGTTTGGTTTATTGCTTTTCTTATTGTGGAAATTTGCTTGGAAGCCGATCTTGAGTGCAGTTGATGCCCGTGAGGATGGTATCAAAGATGCTTTGGCTGCTGCTGAGAATGCAAAGAAAGAAATGCAAAATGTAACTGCAGATAGCGAGAAGCTTTTGAAGGAGGCACGCGGAGAACGCGAAGCATTGTTAAAAGAAGCACGTGAAATCAAGGAAAAGATGATAGCTGATTCTAAGGAACAAGCTAAAGTTGAAGGAGACAAAATGATTAAGCAAGCACAAGCGGCCATTGAAAGTGAAAAGAAGGCTGCCGTAGCGGATATAAAAAATCAAGTAGCTGAGCTTTCTGTAGCAATTGCAGAAAAGGTTATTAAAGTGGAACTTTCTAACAAAGACAAGCAATTGAAATTGGTTGACGAGTTATTAGGTGATATTAAATTGAAGTAAAAAGGTATGAACGAATCTAGAGCAGCAGTACGATATGCCAAAGCCATTTTGGATTTGGCAGCGGACAAAAAGGCAACCGATGCCGTTGAGAAGGATATGCGTTCTATCGTAACTACCGTTTCCGATAGTAAGGAATTAAGACAAATGTTGTCTAGCCCGGTAATAACGGGAACTGCAAAAAAGGACATCCTTTCTAAGATATTCAAAAAAAGCCATGCAATTTCGGAAGGGCTAATAGCGCTGTTGGTAGAGAATAAAAGGATTTCGATTTTGAATGAAGTCGCTTTAAAGTATATCATTATTAATGAGCAGCTGAAGGGAAAAGATGTAGCTTACGTAACTACTGCGGTACCTATGGATGCTGCAATGGAAAAAAAGATTTTAAAACAGGTGACCAATATTACAGGAAACGAAGTCACTTTAGAGAATACAGTCGATGAGAATATCATCGGTGGTTTTGTTTTACGCGTTGGGGATTTACAGTATGATGCTAGTATTGCCAACAAATTAAACAATTTAAAAAGAGAATTTACAAATAATCTATAATAAATGGGAAGACATATGGACATCTAATGTCTAGCGTCTAAACATCTAACGTCTTAGAAAAATGGCAGGAGTAAAAGCCGCTGAGGTATCAGCAATTTTAAAGCAACAATTATCAAATTTCGATGCAACCGCTACTTTGGATGAAGTAGGAACAGTATTGCAGGTAGGTGATGGTATCGCCAGGGTCTTTGGTTTGGCCAACGTGCAGTACGGTGAATTGGTAGAGTTCGAAGGTGGTTTGGAAGGAATTGTTCTAAACTTGGAAGAAGATAACGTAGGTGTAGTATTGTTGGGCCACTCTAGAGAAATCGGAGAAGGAACTACCGTAAAACGTACACAACGTATTGCTTCCATAAATGTTGGCGAAGGAATTGTTGGTCGTGTAGTAGATACATTGGGACAACCAATAGATGGTAAAGGACCAATTGCTGGCAAGACGTATGAAATGCCATTAGAGCGTAAGGCACCTGGTGTCATTTTCCGTGAGCCAGTTACAGAACCATTACAGTCGGGAATTAAGGCTATTGATGCTATGATTCCTGTAGGTAGAGGACAG
>CAZDOW010000163.1:0-4249 GCA_964507115.1 uncultured Maribacter sp. | reverse complement strand
TTCTTGCACCCCTAAGTTTTCAAGTGTTTCTTTCATTACGGTTGTTTTTTAATTCATTAAAAACCTAAATATGGGAAAAAAAATGCAATTTGGTTCTTTGTTTAAAATATGAGTGCTAGTTGCTACAAAAATGCAGGTATGAATTTTGAACCTTTATGATATTTATCAGCTTTATACGTAAACTATGCTATCTATTATTTATGCGGTTTAATTAAAAGACAATCCATTTCTTTACGAATGGCCTGAACAAACAAAGACCTATTTCTAATAAAAAGGTTTAGTTTACTGCACTTATTGTTCTGACTTTAAAAAAGAGTAGGTAATTCCAACTAACGCTCCTATTCTTAAAAAAGAAGAATCAACATTATTATCTATTCCACCTAATAATAAATTTTCATCTTTCGGGTCTGTTAAGTCGACAAGCTGTTGGTTATTTTTACTTGACCCAAATCCTGTAATAAGACCAAGATTCATTGTTATTTTTTTGTTTACGTAATGAACACCAGCACTCGCATGATAAAGGTCGTAATTACTAAAAGTTGGTATATAGCCATAGTCCAGATCCAATTGTTTAAGATCTATATAATTAAGATCGGTTCTAAAACCTGTTAATATTGAAAAATGCTCATTGAGCAGGTATTCAAAACCGACGGCAACATTTACTATTGATTTATGAGCTTGAAAAACAGCACTAAAATCGTCCTCATTTGGTTGTAGCACTTCTTCTGGTTCATTTAGTGCTATAGGGTCTTTTAACTGGTTATACTTATCTATTTTTGAAAAATATGCAACAGTTAAATACCCAATTCCTTTTTTGCTAATAGGGTAACTTGCACCCACATCAATTGACCATGGAGACTTATATTGCACGGGCACCTTTTCAATGTTAAAGGCTTTCTTTTTTGGAAATTCTGTGTATGGCGGTACAGATACTTGGTTATTACGATTGATATAACCCCGAGATACCGCAAATATGCTAACTCTTGGCGTGGTTATATTTGCACCAATTCTAAGTTTGTCGAATTGATAAGACCATCCAATTTTAAACATCAATCCCACATTATTAAACCTAAATTCTGTTTCATTAATATTATAACCTAATTCATTTACTTCTCCTTCATTAGCTTCGACATAGGTACTAATATTATACTTCTCACTCTGTGTTTGTGATAAAAAAGAAACAATTGTACTTATTCCTATACCCATGCGCTCATTAACCCTATACCCTCTTCCTAATATGAGCCAATCATCTCTGGTTTCATTAGTAAAATTATAGGTGCCCAGATAGTTTTCATCGCCTGGGTAATCAGACATAACATCTTCTATTCCGGAATTTTTTGCGCTAAATGTCGTTTTTGAAACATCGTGATTCAAAATGGCAAAATTCAAGGTTAACCATGGCCTTTTTTTATCTTTTATTGTTCCAGATAATGCACCGGGAATTAGTTGCATTGTTGTGTTCTCCAAGTTGACACCATCCCCAGCGGCGTTCTCATGTTCAATAATATCAACATAAACAGCATCTCCATCTACAGATATCGAAGAATTTTCAATAAATGCTAAACCTCCAGGGTTATAAAAAATCGAACTATTGTCTCGTACATTGCCAACGACGGCGCCACCCAACAGCGTTGATCTAGTTCCCATTTGATTTGTCCAATAATGGTTAATTTGCCCATGCATACTGATAGCGGCAAAGAAGACAAAAAAAATAAGTGTTGATTTCATCGGTTTAAATTGTCACATTTATTCAATAATTGCCTTAAGAATATCCTTATGTACAGATGACAGCGGTTTACCATTTAGATTTCCTAAAATAGCTACCAATTTATCATATGAACTTTCAGGTACTATTTCTGCTTTATTATCAATGCTAAGCAATAAAGTTTTTAGCCTGATCACAGAGGTATATCGTTCGCTGTTTTTGCTTGTACTCTTTTCTAAAGCACGCTCCATCTCCTTTAGATTATATAACAGCATAAAATATTCTAGTTCTTAAATAACAAAATTAAAAAGACTGTTAACCCCAGAAGACGACATCAAGTGTCTTTTATGTGTAATTTGATTACATTTATCAGGCAATATATATGGAATGATAAAATATAACACCATAGGAGAACTTTTAATTTCTTATAGAAGCTACACTAAATTAACACAATTTGATTTTTCCTCTAGTATCGATGTTGACCTGAGAACGGTTCAACGTTGGGAAAAGAATCACACATTAATAAAACCGGAAAAGATAAAAAGCATTGTGCTTGAAACTTTAATGCCTTATCAGCTTTTAAATAATTTAAACGCTGAAGTTGCGATTCCAACATATTATAATTTTAAAACAAGGAAATATTCTCTTGACAAACGCAATAAGCATTTACCTAGAGCAATGTGGTTAAAAGACGAGATTGAAATTAAAACAGTGAACTTAAGAACAATTGATTTGGATACTGACCTAAAATATATAAATCAATTTATGAGTTCACAAATGAGAAAGGTTAGTTATTATAATACTGATTTAATAAAAACAGCTGTAGAACTATTACCAGAACTAAATTTTATTTCTAATTCAAAGTCAGGGTACTATACGGGGCATTGCATTATTTTGCCTCTTAAGCCAGCTATTTATGAAAAACTAAAAAACAAAGCGTTAACAAATAAAGACTTAAGAGCAAGTGACTTAACCAATTACAAATTATTAGAGAAGCCCATTTTTTATGAATATGACGTCCACGGTGATTGCAATGATACTATATTTTACTTAGCAGCTCAGTACTATAGTTTCTTTAGAGATACTAAAAACAAAAATTATATTTGTGGCGGTTATACAGAAAGTGAAGACGTATACCGCTTAGATTTAGAATTAGGTATGAATATCATATGGGAAGATACCGTACTACAAAAAGATTTAGGTTTGAAAGTACCCCCTCGCTTTGTTGAAGGAAATTTCAACGACTTTCTAGCCAGCAGTTCTTTGAAAAAACAAGGTTAAAAACAGAAAGATTCCGTGTTAATAAGGTCTATCTCATAAAGTGTGTAAATAGAAATATAATACCAAATTATAGCCGCTTAAATCTCGCAATTAATTGTCCAATTTTTTATTGCAAGTCCCGTATAAGAATCTACTTTTTGCGCGCGTTTCACCGCACAATAATTTCAAGCTTAATATTAGTTAATGAGTTAATTAAATGCTGTTGTATTTTATTTCTTAATGCTTCAATAGTAGCAAGGTCAATAGTATTTGTGTCTGACGATAGATAAACCAATATAAAGTAGCTGCTACCCAATTTTGATATATAAATGCTCTGTTTCGTTAAATTAGATGGCAATAATTCTGTTATTGTCTTTTCAGCGATTTCTTTTGTTGCAGTATCTTGTAGTAGTCCTCCACCGAGTTCTATAAACGATTCTCTAATTATTTTCAAGGGCATTGTAAAAAATACGAGGCACATAATCAGAACAATAATGGCATCGCCAATACTTTTTAGGAAATCGAAAGATGATTGAACCGGAAGTAACCAAATGACCATAAAAACAAGACCAATACCAAGAGACATAAAACCATCAAGTAATGTAGATTTGGTTTCAACCTGCAAAATGGAACTTTTATTGTCAATCGAATTGTTCTTTGATTTGTAGAAAAAGTATAGCACAAAACATAAAATGCTAATGACTATTACATAGATAAGTATAGGGCCAATTACTACATGTTCTATGGGCTTGCCTTTAAAATAGGCTATAATTTTTAAGGTATTTTGCAAACCAGAGACCAAAACAATGCCTAATATAAGTATCCCCTTTATAAGCACAAATAAGGCTTCGTACACATAACTACCAAAGGGGAATGTTTTTGTTTTTTGGTGTTTCTTATTTGATATGATGATCGCAACTACGCCAGCAAAGACAGATATAAATGAAAAATTACCATCCAATAGCATGGCATCAGAGCCAGAATAATAATAGGTAACCCACCCAGCAATAGCCATCAAAAAAGAAATAAATATACCTACGCTTAAGGCTTTAGTCTCAACGCGGTCAATTTCAATAATTGCATTCATTCATTTATTTTAAACTGCATAAAACTAGGAGGCTAGTTTTCGTAAAGTCAATGTTCGAGGGTACTTTTGCGTTTTCTAATTAGTATATTGAGCTTTTGTTACTACAAGGTAATGAATTTTATTCTCTACGAAATTGGAGTTTTGTACAATACTCCCGATCTGTAGGACAGTTTAAAGGCATTACTTAGTTTATTATG
>CAZDOW010000162.1:0-4265 GCA_964507115.1 uncultured Maribacter sp. | reverse complement strand
ATCAAAAGCGCGGTGGTTTACTTTCATCAGCCTTTATTCTTTCTATTTTTTTAGTGGCAAACGGTGTAAATGCGATTTTTGGTGGCTTTGAGACTTCGTATCATATAGAGCTCACACGTAATTTTTTTAGGCAATATCTTTTTGCCCTTATGGTAGGTTTGATATTGGCAGTTTTGATTATCCTCGGTTTTGTTATGTTTATCTATTTTGATGTCTATGTTGGTGTATATTTAGATGAATTTCAAGCTAGACTTGGAGGCTACGTTATGGAGGAAGGGAATAGGACGGGTGTTCAGATTGCCAAAATCTTATTTTTTGTTGTATTGTCTTATTTTACTACAGCAATCCTCTATTATTTCGGTACTCGGGAGGGGAAACAAGCTCGATTTTTTTCTATAGGTGCGCTAATGACCACCATTCTCTTTTTTGTGACTTCCTACCTTTTTGGAATATATGTAGAAAAATTCGCAAGATATAACGAGCTGTACGGAGCCTTGGGAGGCTTGTTGATATTGATGGTTTATATATGGCTGAATTCTAATATCTTGTTACTTGGTTTTGAGTTAAACGCTTCATTGAATTCCCTAAGAAAATTTACTAAAAAAGAAGAATGAAATACCCTTCGAAAGTACTATTGCTTTTATGTTTTATTACGATAACCAACATCGTATCATCCCAGACTGTTTTTGGTAAATGGAAAACCATAGATGATCGTACCGGTAAACCAAAAGGTGTTATTAATATTTATGAAAAGGATGGTTTAATGTATGGTTATGTAGATAAAATTTTAGAGCCAGGAAAGGAAAATTCTAAATGTGTTAAATGCGAAGACGATTTAAAAGACAAGCCGGTTGTTGGTATGGAAATTATCACGGCAGCAGAAAAGCATGAAGATGGTGAGTGGAAGGGAAAGCGTTTATTTGACCCAGAACAGGCAATGACCTTTCGTTGTAAAATATGGTTAAATCCAGAAAATAACAGTGAACTAAAGGTAAGGGGCTATCTTGCCTTTATCTATCGCACTCAAACTTGGTTGCGGGTGGAAGAGAATTAGTATGATGCAATTTGTAAATGTAGTACTGCCAATTCCATTAGAAAGGCATTTTACTTATAGTGTTACGCCAAAGGAGGCGCTTCTCCTTAAGCCTGGTATGCGCGTTTCCGTCCCTTTCGGGAAATCAAAGATTTATACAGGTATCATTCTTGAAGTACATAATACAGCGCCAGAGGTTTATGAGGCCAAGGAAATACATCAGATACTGGATGATGCCCCAATCGTAACACCTATTCAATTAAAACATTGGCAATGGATCGCAGATTACTACATGTGTACTTTGGGTGAAGTAGTGCGTAGTGCCCTTCCAGGAGCATTTCTATTGGAAAGTGAAACTTTGGTACTACGTAACAGGGAAGCAGAGGTAGATGAGCAAGATCTTAAGGATGATGAGTTTTTGGTCTACGAGGCTTTACAGCATCAATCTGTATTAAAAGTACAAGAGGTGGCTGCCATAGTCGACAGAAAGAATGTATTGCCGGTACTAAATCGACTTTTAGAAAAAAATGTTATCCAATTAAAGGAAGAGGTGTTTGAGCAATACAAGCCAAAGCTAGTCAAATATGTTCGTTTAGGTATGGAATATGCCTCGGACGATGCTTTAGAAAACCTGCTAGAATCGCTAACAAGAGCACCCAAACAGAGCCAGGTTGTACTTGCGCTGTTTCAATTGCAAGCAACGACTAAAAAACCCATATCCACTGCGGAGTTGGAGCAATCTAGCAATAGCTCAAAAGCTGTTATTAAATCTTTAGTAGCTAAGGAAATCTTAGAAGAATATGCGCTACGTATTGATCGTGTGCATTATGATGGTACTCAAGAGCTATCCGCAGCTAAGGAACTTAACGAATACCAAGAGAAGGCTCTTAGTGATATCGAAACCTCCTTTTTAGCGAATAAGGTAACCTTATTAAAAGGGGTGACCTCTTCGGGGAAAACTGAAGTATATGTAAAACTGATTGAGGCCTGTTTAGCCAAAGGTAGACAGGTACTGTATCTTTTGCCCGAAATTGCCCTGACTACGCAGCTCATTAGCCGATTACAGGAATATTTTGGAGAAAATATTGCTATTTACCATTCCAAATACAACGTCCAAGAACGAGTAGAGGTTTGGAACAATGTGTTATTAGCAAAAGATAAGGCGCAAATTGTCATTGGGGCAAGATCGGCCATGTTCCTTCCCTTTAAAGATTTAGGGCTTTTGTTGATTGATGAGGAGCATGAAAATTCTTTTAAGCAATTCGACCCTGCACCCAGGTACCATGCCCGCGACGCCGCAATTGTATTGGGAAATCTTCATAAATCAGATGTATTGTTAGGCTCGGCCACGCCGAGTATTGAAAGTTTTTATAATGTGAAAATCGGCAAATATGGATATGCTGAAATATTAAGGCGTTATGGTAATGTTCTGATGCCGGATATGGAATTGGTAGATATTAAGGAAGCACAACGAAAAAGACGGATGAAGGGTCATTTTTCAGAACGGTTGTTAGCGGAAATGATAGATGCTTTGGATGCTGGAGAGCAAATTATTCTTTTTCAGAATAGAAGAGGTTATGCTCCGGTCTTGGAGTGTCTAACCTGTGGTCATGCTCCACAATGTCCTAATTGTGATGTAAGTCTTACCTACCATCAATTTAGGAAACAGCTCCGGTGTCACTACTGCAGTTATCATTCTGCTATTCCAGAAAGCTGTCTGGCCTGTGGGAGTTCAGAATTAGATACCAAAGGCTTTGGTACGGAACAGATAGAGCAGGAGGTCATTAAATTATTTCCTGATGCTAAGGTAGGCCGCATGGATTTGGATACCACTAGGGGGAAACACGCTTACGAGAAAATCATTACTAGTTTTGAACAACAAGAAATGGATATCCTTATCGGAACACAAATGTTAACCAAGGGATTGGATTTTAGGAATGTCAGTCTGGTGGGGGTTATGAACGCTGATGCGTTACTAAACTTTCCTGATTATCGTGCACACGAAAGAAGTTTTCAATTACTAACCCAAGTATCGGGTAGGGCAGGGCGTACCAAGAAAAGGGGAAAGGTTATTATACAGACGTATAATCCCTACCATCAAATTTTAAAACAGGTAACTACAGGCGATTATGATGCTATGTTTGCCGAGCAGTTGTACGAAAGAGAGCAGTTTAAATATCCGCCTGAAAACAGAATAATTAAAATAACCTTCAAGCATAAAAACTATAACGTCTTAAACGAAGCGGCGGATTGGTTCAGCAGTGCTTTAAGAAGCAATTTTGGTGGTAATGTACTAGGACCTGAATATCCTCCGGTAGCCAGGATTAGGAACCAGTATTTAAAACATGTTTTGGTCAAGATGGAAAAAAAGGAATCTGCTGCTAGGACAAAACAAAACATTAAAAGAATAGAAAAGTCATTTAACGCTATATCAATGTACAGAAGTGTGCGTGTTATTTATAATGTAGATCATATATAAAAAAAAAGAAACCGCCAATTGGCAGTTTCTTTCTAGTAGTTTTGTAGCATAAAATATTTTATACGTTACTCAGCGCTTCGGCCAATTCTGTTTTCTTATTTCTACTTAAAGGAATGGAACGACCACTAACCTCTACGTTTTTACTATTAAATTTTTCAACTTTTTCTAAGTTTACGATATAGGATTTATGTATACGTAAAAACTTATCTTCCGGAAGTTGTTTTTCAAAAGACTTCATTGTTGATAAGATTACAATATTAGCTTCATCGGTAACCAATTTTATGTAATCACCTAAGGCTTCTATCCACTTGATGTCGTTTAAAATAACCTTCCTTTTCTTCAGGTTGCTCTTGACAAAGATGTGTTCTTCGTCCTCTAGAACTCTGTTGGCTTGCTCATATTTAGCAACCGCTCTTTTAACAGATGCATCAAAGCGCGCCATGGTAATCGGTTTATGTAGGTAATCCGTTACATCATATTCGAAAGCTTTAAGTGCATAATCAGGTTTTCCTGTAATCAAAATTACCTGAGGACTGTTGTCTAGGGACTCTAGTAGGTCGAATCCTGTAATAATCGGCATTTCAACATCAAGAAAGATAAGGTCTATCTCATTGTTTTTAATACCGTTTTTTGCTTCGATAGCATTGCTATACTCCGCTACCATGGCTAAGTTGGGATGATTGTTCACCAACTTTGCAACGGCCATCCTTTGCATGGACGAGTCGTCAACGATAATACTTCTTAACTTCATAA
>CAZDOW010000161.1:0-4303 GCA_964507115.1 uncultured Maribacter sp. | reverse complement strand
GGGAATCAGAATCGAAACGTTTAGGTGTTAAGATTTTTGGTGGTCAAGCTGCTATTGCTGGAAACATTCTTGTTAGACAACGTGGAACAGTACATAACCCAGGTGAAAATGTTTATGCTGGCAAAGACCATACATTACATGCACGTGTGGATGGTATGGTAAAGTTTGCAAAGAAAGCTGGTGGAAAATCATTTGTTTCCATTGAGCCTTTTGAAGCTTAAGCTTTACGCTCTTTAAAATAAAAAACCCTCACTTTTTAGTGAGGGTTTTTTATTTTAAATGTTTAGGATATACCCAATACAGTTAAGAATTTTAGTACTATGGTTTAAGGCACTTCTAAATTTTTATAGGTTAACATAGTTGTACTCCTGTTTTAGTTTATTCCGAACATTAAGTATTTCTTCCGTGCAAATATTATAGGATGCAAAAATCTTCTTTTTAATTTTTAGTTATTAACTTTAAAGGAAATAACAAAATTACTCTTTGACTTAATTTTATTTATACTTATATGGATTATCTTACTATCGCTTTACAGGGTATTGTTGGGTTAAGTTTATTAAATGTTTGGCTTGTTCAATATAATAAACAGACGCAATGGCGTGGCGGAAATGCATCGAACATAAAGGAGGAATTTGAAGTATACGGACTGCCAGCTTGGAGTTGTTATCTAGTAGGATTTCTTAAGGTAGCATTGGCTATAGCTTTAATAGCCGCGATCTGGTTCCCACAATTACTACAACCTGCCGCTGTTGGTTTAGCAGTATTGCTTTGTGGCTCTGTTATCATGCACATAAAAGTAAAAGACCCTATTAAGAAATCTGTTCCAGCATTATTATTTTTATGCATGTGCATTTGCTTGGTTCTTCTTTCCTAATCTTATTTAATAGTACTTATCAAAATAAAAAAGATGTATCCATTAATGAGTGCATAAAGAAGCGCTGGGGCAGATTGAACAAAAGAATCCCGAATCTTTAATCGGACTCCGAATCCTAGAATCATTAGAATACACAGACCCAGAGCGGAAATAAGCCCAATAATAGGATTATAAAAAAAACCTAGGAGAAGACCAATGGCACCAATAAGCTGCAATACGCCAACGATAATACGATGTTTATGTAATCCATAGCGCTTAAATTCCGTTTTCATACGGGGAGAAAAAAAACATCCTAGTCCAAAATAGAAAAAGGAAAAGGACGAAAAAAAGACAAGGACGGTAAGTAAGTGCATAGCTGTTATAAAGATAGTCTAACTTAGGTTGATACTAGGTAGCGTCACAAATATGGATGTTGCTTTTTTGCTCTAGGTAAACTTAAAATAATTTTTCTTCGAGTTCCAACCAAGTATCTGCACGCTCAAATCCTTCGGTGTTTACATTATGGGGAGAAGTAAATAGGATGCCTCTACGCTCAAAATTTCTTAGGTTGTAACTACGGTCATCTATAAGCATATCACCTTTTAAGATATGTTTGTGCCCGCATAATATTCTATTCTGCCACGGTATAAAAGGAAAATGTTCATCTAACCAATCGCTTTTTTCTTCTAGCGAGTTCGGAAACTGCATTGCAGCAGAGGCAATATAGATCTCATGATGTGATGCAAGTTTCTCTAAGACTGTTTGACTATCTTTAATAGGTTTTAGGTCTCTAAAGAAACCTCTTCTGGTAGCATGTTTGCGAATACTATCTTGGTGAGTTTCCGGTACAGATTTCCAGACTTCAGTACCCAGACAAATTTGGGTAGTTAGTTTCTCCTTAAACTCAGTATTATAAATTTCTATATGAGCACCATACGTGTCTGCTATAACCTCGTCCATATCCACAAATATTCTCATACCCAATAATTTTAGTGCTAAGTACGCTATTTATTATAAAAAAATAAAAGAATTAGTGAGAAGATGATTTTAGAATAAACTAAGCCAAGCTTAGAGGCAAGCTTTACTTTCTTAGTTTTATTTTGTCAACTTTAAGATTTAGTTTAATTCTCTCTATTACTTGATAGAATATGTAGTTGTATTGGATAATTCTTAAATTAGGCAATAAAATTACTATGACTACTAAGAGACTGCCCAACGCAAAAACTATTTACATCCTTTCCTTACTGAGTTTTTTTGTTTTTTGCTTTGCGGGAATAGGTATAATACCTGCAACCATCTCTTATGTTTTGGCTAGAAAATCTGAAAAACTTTATAAAGCAGATTCTGATGCTTATTCTAACGTTAATACCGTGAAGAAAGGGAAAATAATGGCCATTATTGGAATCATACTTAATTTGATTATTGTAAGTATAGCAATATGGACCTTAATGACCATAGGTTGGGATGCTTGGTCGGATGAGTTCGCAAGAAAATGGAACGAAGGTATGGATACTAACGGTGGGTACTAAGAATTAACTTCGGTTCCCAGAATTTTGATAAGGGTTATTCTTTACAGCTTACTACCATTGTTGATTCTTAAAACCCTGTGTTTTTGCAAAGCGTATGGTGTCTCCTAGGTAATCCTCTAAGTTATATGCTGGCATGGGCATAATTTGCTCCAGAAGTGTCGTATCCCACTCGCATGGTTTAGAAGTGAGGTACGGCGTCAAATGCACTCCTATGGTGTCGTAATAGAATTTTTCTAACTTAGACTCAAAGCCAGAAGCGGTAGTGATAACATCTTGCGTAAGTTTAAAATTCTCAAAAGAAACGGTTTCTAGAATTTTTGAGATACCCCTTTTAATATGTGTAGTTTTGGAATGTACTATGTTCAGCTGTTCTATTGCAGTATCGAATACGGCTACGATTACTTTCGCTGCATAATCCGTAGGAATTATGTTTAGGCCACTTTCTGAGTTTACGGTAATACGAATACTATCTTCTGAGGTATTTCTATGAAAGAACTTTGCGAACAAGTAGAATACCATGTATTTGGAGATAAAAAAACTAGGGTTATCCATGATATTTCCCCCTAGCACACTAGGTCTTAAAATCTGTACCGGAATGCCAGATGCCTTACCGGCTTGTGTAACATATTTCTCAGTGGCATATTTAGAAGCTTCGTAGTGGTTTCTATGGGCTTTTGGTTTATGTGTTAGGTAATCGTTGGGGATAAGCCCCTCCATATTTCCTACTGAAAAAGCGGTGCTTATGTAGATAAACTTATCTATACGATTACTATAGGTGTCAAAAATACACTTGGTAAATTCCAAATTCTCATTAAATATTTTATCTCTTGCTTCTGGTGCTGTAGACAGATTTACTAGCCCTGCAGAGTGTATAAAATGTGTAATTCTGCTATTTTTTAAAAAGGAATCCGGGTTTAAAAGTACATCTGCCGGAATTACGGTGATTTTGGATAGAATGGCGGTGCTATTGACTTTTACAAAATCAGGTACATACGCACTCGCGAGCATTCTTGCAATCCTACTTTCAGGTGTTTTAGATTTCCGTTCCCTTACGGGTAAGTATATGTGTTCTATCTCCTGAAATTTCTCTTCAAGAAGTGAGAATAGGATTCTGGAACCCAATGTGCCTGTTGCACCTGTAAGAAGAATAGTCATATAAAAGGTAAGTTAAATAGAAAACCCTTACCTATAGTGAGATAAGGGTTTTATAAATAATGATTTGATACTAATATCTGTAGTACTCTGGCTTAAATGGACCTTCTACCGTTACGCCAATATACTCCGCTTGATCTTGCTTTAATTCCGTAAGTTCGGCTCCTAAACGGGATAAGTGTAGTCTCGCTACTTTTTCATCCAAGTGTTTCGGTAGCATGTATACGTCATTATCGTACTTATCCTTGTGCTTCCATAGTTCTATTTGAGCTAGTGTTTGGTTTGTAAAAGAGTTACTCATTACAAAACTTGGGTGGCCTGTAGCACATCCTAGGTTTACCAATCGACCTTCGGCTAGTAAAATAATATCCTTACCATCAATCGTATACTTGTCTACCTGCGGCTTAATTTCATCCTTGGTAGCACCATGGTTTTTGTTCAGCCAACCCATATCTATTTCATTGTCAAAATGTCCAATATTACAGACGATGGCTTTGTCCTTCAAGGCTTCAAAATGTTCCGATCTAATAATGTCCTTATTTCCAGTAGTGGTAATTACAATATCAGCCTTACCGATAACGTTTTCTAACTTCTTTACCTCAAATCCATCCATACAAGCCTGTAGCGCGCAAATAGGGTCAATTTCTGTAACCGTAACAATAGATCCTGCACCTTTAAAGGAGGCTGCTGTTCCTTTACCAACATCACCATATCCTGCAACAACTACTTTTTTACCGGCCAACATGGTGTCGGTTGCTCTACGGATAGC
>CAZDOW010000160.1:0-4365 GCA_964507115.1 uncultured Maribacter sp. | reverse complement strand
GACAGTTTAATTTAAACCAATCACCATAGCACGTAGGGTTTATTATAGGTAGGATGTGGGACTTCCTAGATAAAATATTACGCAAGATAAGTGTAATATGATTAGCTCGTTTGCAATTCGGATAACTTGTTAATAATTCTCCTTGAAATACTATTTTGAAAAAACTAGAAGAAATTCAAATGCTAATACTAAGACACATAATAACAATTATTGTCACATAAAATAAGCTATTCAGATTCAATCTTCCCTAAACTAATACTGTGCTAAACTCCGAAATTCATGTATTTTTGATGTAAATTTTTAATAGATGAGCTTTAAGGAAGAGATACAAAAAAGACGGACTTTTGGTATTATTTCACACCCTGATGCAGGGAAAACTACGCTAACAGAAAAATTACTTCTTTTTGGAGGGGCTATTCAGGAAGCGGGAGCCGTCAAAAATAATAAAATTAAAAAATCAGCCACTAGCGATTTTATGGAGATTGAAAGGCAGCGAGGGATATCTGTAGCAACTTCCGTTTTGGCCTTTATATACAAGGATAAAAAAATAAACATACTGGACACCCCTGGTCATAAGGATTTCGCAGAGGATACGTTTAGAACATTAACAGCCGTAGATAGTGTAATTGTAGTAATTGATGTTGCTAAAGGAGTTGAAGAACAGACGGTTAAACTCGTAGAAGTTTGCCGGATGCGAAATATTCCAATGCTTGTATTTATAAATAAGTTAGACAGGGAAGGGCAAGATGCATTTGACCTTCTGGACGAACTTGAACAAAAATTAGGTCTTTCTGTAACGCCACTCAGCTTTCCTATTGGAATGGGCTACGACTTTAAGGGTATTTACAATATATACGAAAAGAATATTAATCTTTTTAGTGGCGACAATAAAAAGAATATAGAGGATACCATTGCTTTTGATGACCTTGAGAGTGAAGAACTAGAAACTATAATAGGAACTAAAGCAGCAGATGAGCTTAGGGAGAACCTAGAGCTTGTATGGGGAGTGTATCCCAAATTCGATAAAGAACTTTACCTAAATGGTAAGCAACAACCGGTGTTTTTCGGTTCCGCCCTAAATAACTTTGGTGTTAGAGAATTACTGGATTGTTTTATCCAAATTGCTCCACCCCCTAAGGCAAAAATGGCCGAAGAACGTTTGGTCCAGGCTAACGAAAAAGAACTTACCGGTTTTGTTTTTAAAATTCATGCCAATATGGATCCTAAACATAGGGATCGATTGGCATTTATAAAAATTGTATCTGGCACTTTTGAGCGCAACAAACCATACCTCCACGTGCGACAAGACAAAAAATTAAAGTTCTCCAGTCCGAATGCATTTTTTGCCGAAAAAAAAGAAATTGTAGATATTTCTTATCCTGGAGATATTGTAGGTCTCCATGATACTGGACACTTCAAAATAGGCGACACCTTAACGGAGGGGGAACAACTACATTACAAAGGAATCCCTAGTTTCTCCCCTGAACACTTTAGGTATATTAACAACGCTGACCCCATGAAATCTAAGCAACTATACAAGGGTATAGACCAATTGATGGATGAGGGTGTCGCCCAATTATTCACATTGGAGCTGAATGGGCGTAAAATCATAGGTACCGTAGGTGCCCTACAATTCGAAGTTATCCAGTACCGATTGGAACATGAATACGGAGCAAAATGTAGTTATGAAAATTTTCCAGTGTACAAAGCTTGTTGGATTGGAACGGAAAATAGAAAAAGTGATGAATTCAAAGATTTTGTTAGAGTAAAGCAAAAATTTCTAGCAAAAGATAAACGAGGACAGTTGGTATTCTTAGCAGATTCCCAGTTTTCTTTACAAATGACCCAAGCCAAGTATCCGTTAGTTAAGTTACATTTTGTGTCAGAATTTGAATAAAAAAAAAGCCCGACTTAAATTAGTCGGGCTTTTTTTTATGCTTCTCCAATCGGGCCGAAATTAATTGGCACCGGAGTTTGTTCATAGTCCTTTATAGTACCGTGCGCTTTCTCAAATCGTTGAACATTATCGTTCAAAGCTTTAAGAAATTTTTTAGCATGCTGTGGTGTAAGTACTATTCTACTCTTAACTTTCGCTTTAGGTGCTCCCGGCATCATGCTAATAAAATCCACTACAAATTCGGATACGGAATGGTTGATAATGGCCAAGTTAGAATAAATTCCTTCTGCCGTCTTTTCATCAAGCTCTATATTTATTTGTTTTTGATTCGATTTCTTTGGATCACTCATGTCTAAATATATTAAATCATCATAAAAAAACCCCCAATTATAAAATTGAGGGCCATTTAGTTTAGAATCTTAAGGCTTCTTTTCTAGCCATAATTTCATCATATTCCTCTTTGGAACCAACGATAATACTCTCGTAATCCCTCATTCCGGTACCTGCCGGTATTCTGTGTCCTACGATTACATTTTCTTTAAGTCCTTCCAAGGTATCTACTTTACCACTTACAGCAGCCTCATTCAATACCTTCGTAGTTTCTTGGAAAGAAGCTGCGGATATAAACGATTTTGTTTGAAGTGATGCTCTTGTTATACCTTGAAGTATTGGCGTAGCGGTAGCTGCAACTGCATCTATACCTTCCACCAAAGCCTTATCTCCTCGTTTTAACAAGGAATTTTCATCCCTTAGCTCACGAAGTGTAACGATTTGACCAGGTTTCAAGTTTTCAGAATCACCCGCTTCCATAACCACTTTCTTACCATAAATTTCATCGTTCTCACGAATAAAATCATCCTTATGTATCAATTGGTTTTCCAAGAAGATAGTATCTCCCGGATCTACAATTCTTACTTTACGCATCATTTGCCTTACCACTACCTCAAAGTGCTTATCATTAATTTTCACACCTTGCAAACGATAAACTTCCTGAACTTCGTTAACCAAGTACTGTTGTACAGCAGAAGGCCCTTTTATAGCTAAAATATCTTCTGGGGTGATAGATCCATCAGACAATGGCATTCCCGCTCTTACATAATCATTTTCCTGAACAAGAATCTGATTAGAAAGTTTAACCAAATACTTTTTAATCTCGCCCAACTTAGACTCGATAATGATTTCACGGTTACCTCTTTTTATTTTACCAAAAGAAACGACCCCATCAATTTCAGAAACCACAGCCGGATTGGAAGGGTTTCGTGCTTCGAATAATTCAGTTACTCTTGGTAGACCTCCTGTAATATCACCTGCTTTTGCAGATTTACGTGGAATTTTTACCAATATTTTACCTTCTTTAATCTTATCACCATCATCCACCATTAAATGCGAACCTACAGGTAAATTATAAGAACGTAAAGTTTCTCCCTTAGGATCTTGAATAAGAAGTGTTGGTATTAATTTCTTATTTCTTGATTCAGAAATTACTTTTTCTTGGAAACCAGTCTGCTCATCAATCTCTACTTGATACGTAATTCCTTGTTCTATATTCTCATAAGAAATCTTACCTGGGAACTCGGAAACAATTACGCCGTTGTATGGATCCCAAGAGCAAATGACATCGCTTTTAGAGACTTTTGCACCATCTTTTATAAACAGTTGCGAGCCATAAGGGATATTATTCGTACTTAATGTAATTCCAGTTTTGGCATCTACTACTTTAATTTCAGAAGTTCTAGAGATAACGATATCCGCAGGTTTCCCTTCAGAATCCACGCTTTTTACCGTTCTCATATCTTCTATTTCAGCAACACCAGCGAATTTAACTTCAAGTTTGTTCTCTTCTGAGATGTTACCGGCTATACCTCCTACGTGGAACGTACGCAATGTTAATTGTGTACCTGGTTCACCAATAGATTGAGCTGCAACAACTCCAACAGCCTCTCCTCTTTGCACCATTTTATTGGTAGAAAGATTTCTACCGTAACACTTAGCACAAATTCCTTTTTGAGCCTCACATGTTAATGCGGAACGCACTTCCATTCTTTCTATTGGAGAAGCTTCAACCTTCTTAACATCAGTTTCTAATATTTCCTGACCTGCACTCAATAAAAGCTCTTGGCTTAATGGGTCATACACATCATTCAATGAAACTCGACCAAGAATACGTTCTCCTAAAGTCTCAACAATCTCTTCATTCTTTTTCAATGCTGCAACCTCAACTCCTCTTAAGGTTTCACAATCTTCAATATTAATAATTACATCTTGTGAAACATCAACCAATCTTCTTGTTAGATATCCTGCATCCGCTGTTTTCAAGGCTGTATCCGCAAGACCCTTACGAGCACCGTGGGTAGAGATGAAGTATTCCAAAATTGACAAACCTTCTTTAAAGTTAGAAAGAATAGGGTTTTCAATAATCTCACCACCACCTGCAGTAGATTTTTTAGGCTTTGCCATTAATCCACGCA
>CAZDOW010000159.1:0-4401 GCA_964507115.1 uncultured Maribacter sp. | reverse complement strand
CTAGAAAAAATTATTATCAAGAAAAATATAACATGTTTCCAGAATTTAAAGCAGGGCTGCATGGAGGAGCGCTTATGGTTGCAGAGGTTGGTTTTGTAAAAAAGGAGTTAGCATACCATGGTGATGTTATTAATACCTCTGCCAGAATCCAAGCAGAATGTAATAAGTACAATGTGACCCTATTACTTTCAGAAAAACTATTACAAGATTTAAAGATTGATGAACACTCGACTTCAAAATCGTTAGGAAACGTTCTACTAAAAGGAAAACAAAAAGAAGTTAAGATTCATACAATTGAAAGAATATAAGACCACGATGAACTGAAAATGTCAAACAACAACAGATACGACTGAATGGGCTCTTAACTCGCCTACGCCTTATATCTAAACCGTTAGCCTCACTTGTTAAAAAAGGGGTCACAACCATCGGTATTCATCGTTATGATAGCAAACACAAAGAAATACATGGAATATTTTAAGCGAATGGTCCAGCCTTTAAAGATGGCTACAATATACCTTCTATAAAAAACATTCATATCTATCCATTAATGTGTAAGATATTAGGATTTGATATTCCTGAATCCAGCGATGGAGATATAGATCAAATTAAAAGTGCTTGCTCCTGAGTAAACTGAATCAGGATACTAATCAATTCTGTTCTTTGCACAGCCAAACGATAAAGTTGACAGGAACAAGCGAAATACTAGAATAACAACCATTGCATTGTTTTTTATGGTAGGAACTATATCATCAATTGCGGAATGTAAGCTTAAACCCCATTATTGGGTACACAATATTTTAAATTAGATATTTAAAGAAGATTAAAACCAAACTTAAAAATATGAGAATACTGTTTTTAGTACTTGTAGCTTTTTTTGCCTGCTCTTGCAGAAATAAGGCATCCCAAAAACAAAATAAGAAAGAAAATGCGATCCAATTAAAAGTGGCTGCCTATAATGTGGAATTTAGTAAAAATGCATCGGCCATGAAGATTGGTGAGGCATTGAAGGGCTATAATTTTGATGTTATTTGTTTTTCGGAGGCACCAGGTGGTGACTGGACAAAAGAGGTTGGTTCAGTTATGGGCCTGAATCATATTGTGATTGGGAAATATTCCACTGCCGGTCACCAGGACAAATATAAAACGATTGCCAGCCGCGTACCTTTATATGATTACGAGGAGGTTTTAATGGCTGATACTCTTCATTCGGCAACCCGTGCAAAAATGAAGGTTAATGATACAGAGTTTGTAATTTATTCGGTTCATTTTCCTTTTGCGACAAGAGGTCAGGCCCATTTTGATGAAACAAATAACAAAATTCAGACCTTTGTAAACTATCTGAAAGAAAGACAAAACAAGGAACTTACGGTTGTTGCGGGCGATTTTAATTTTATTCCAACAAATGCTAACGCTGTAAATCAGTACCATAAAATGTTTATGGATATTGGATTAGATGTGAGCTGGAAGGAACTGGGAATTGATTACACAAAACGTAATACACACAATGCGCTAAAACCTGAAGAAAATGGAAGTGGAAAAGTCATTGATCACATTATGTTCAATCCCACAAAAATCAGAGCCATAGATGGTAATATCCTTGAAATGGAAAAAAATCTTTCTGATCATAAGCCAGTTTGGGCATTACTAGAGTTAAAATAATGCATTAACATTCAAATTTGAGTATGAAACAGTAGGAAGTACCAGCATATATTCTCTTTATAAGTAGATAGAGCACTTACTTGATTAGATTAGCCTCTTATCCTCCAAAGCTTTTTTTACTTGCCTTTGGTGTTCCCAAAACCGGTCTTCAATTATTTGCATAATCGCCTCAAACTCCGGATGGTTTTTCAAAGGTTTCATAAGCAGATCTATTTCTTGGTATATCAAAACCCAATACCAGTAATTATTTTGCAGCCTGAGCATCCAGTTAAATTTACGTAATTCTATATCTGAAACATACGAAACGTTCTACCCTATAAAAAGATTTGAATCTATAGATCATGAAGGAATCGCTGCGTTTTATGAAAATTTTTGGATGCCAAAGGTAAGATTTAGATATGTGGGCAATTCTGCAGAAAATTATGGGAAAGAGGTTTATTTTAAAAATATGGTTTTGTCGAGAATAGCGACAATAGCACAAAATCGAGATGCTTATGCCGATTCAATTGAATCTTTAAAAAAATTAAAAATTACTTTAGCCGAACTACGTATTGATAATTAGGAATAACAGTGCTTAAACTATTACATATGCACTGGTTAGTGAATTTTTATTAGCTTCGATTTCCATTAGAAAATTCTCGCACACAAAACCGCGCTACGTTTTATACACCAAACGTTGCCGCTAATGCTGAAAAACCAAGAAATCGAATGAAAAAGACACTATTTGAAATCACCAAAATGGACTGTCCATCGGAAGAAAATCTCATCCGAATGAAATTGGACGGGATTTCAAGTATTGCGAATTTAGACTTTGACATTCCCAACCGAAAATTGACCATTTTTCACAGCGGAGAAATAGACCAAATCGAAGAGGGAATTATCGAACTAAATTTAGGGGGTAGGAAAATTTCTAGTGAACAAACGGACCAAACCGATTTTAAAGAACATACAAACCAGAAAAAACTACTTTGGTCTGTACTTGTAATCAATTTTGCTTTTTTCATTATTGAAATGACAACAGGACTGATTTCAAAATCCATGGGTCTTGTTGCCGATAGTTTGGATATGCTTGCAGACAGTTTCGTCTATGGAATTAGTTTGTTTGCGGTTGGTGGAACGTTGATTAAAAAAAAACGAATTGCAAAGCTTGCTGGATATTTTCAAATTTCACTTGCGATTGTTGGCTTTGTTGAAGTTTTAAGGCGATTTTTCGGAGCAGAAAAACTTCCCGATTTTTCGACAATGATTATTGTTTCGATTTTTGCTCTCATTGCAAACGGAATTTGCCTTTACATTTTACAAAAGTCAAAGAGTAAAGAAGAAGCACATATGAAAGCAAGTATGATTTTCACTTCTAATGATGTAATTATAAATTTGGGAGTAATTACCGCAGGGATTTTAGTAAATTGGTTGAGCTCCAATAAACCTGATTTGATTATTGGAACCATCGTTTTTGTTTTGGTAATTCAGGGTGCGTTTCGGATATTGAAATTGAGCAAGTAAGCGGAAAGATTTAACTGCAACAAAAGCCATAAACAATATGCACTTTGAGGTAATCGAAAGGTTCGCGTATCATTTGGCGTATAGCGCTAAACTTGAAAAGGAATATATTTGGTAAAACAAATAGTGACACGGATAAAAGAGCACTGTAAGAAAATCAGTTATACTTGGGTTTTATTTTAAGTATTCTCACTTATGTCATTAATAATTGTTAAAAAATCCGCTCTATAATTACGGCTAATTGGAATCTCATTCCCATCAATGACAACACAGTGTTTTTTGATTATTTCTATATGTTTTATTGCTACAATATGCGAACGATGTATTCTCACAAACAGCTGCTTAGGAATTAATTCCGCAACTTCCGAAAGTTTATATCGTGCTACTATCGAACGCTTTGTAGTATGGAATGTGACATAATTACCTTCACTTTCTATGTATCTTATATTTTGAATGGGTAATTGATGAAACTCTGAGCCGCTTTTGATAAAAACTGTTTGTTCATTAATAGCATGAGAATTTTCAAACTGAGGCACCACTTCTTCTTTTTTGTCATTTAAAACTTCTTTCACTTTAATGACTGCTTGTAGTAGTCTATCAAATTCAATAGGTTTTAAAAGATAATCTACTGCTTTAAGCTCATAACTTTCCAAAGCATATTCAGAATATGCTGTAGTAAAAATAATTAATGGAGGGTTTTGTAAAAATTTAGGAAAACTAAGTCCTGTTAATTGAGGCATATTTATATCCAAAAAAATGAGATCAACCTTATGTCCCTGTAAATAATCAAGCGCTTCTAAAGGGTCTCTAAAAGAGGACTTTAACTCCATATATGATATTTTCTTCAAATGGAATTCAAGCACTTCAATTGCAGCTGGTTCATCGTCAATGATTATATAGTTTATCATAAGATTTAATCACGTTCTAAGTTTAATGAAGATATAAAAAATCCATTCTCCTCTTTTGTTTCTAGAGTATGAGTGTCAGGATAAAGAATAGTGAGTCTCCTTTTTAAATTATCGAGTCCGAAACCAGAAGAATCATCTATAATACCATTGGCACTTTTCTGAATTGTATTGGTTACTTTAAAATGTATCTTATTCTGTTGCGTCTCTATAAAAATATCGATTACAGATTTTGCCTTAGGATTGACACCATGCTTAATAGCATTTTCAACAAAAGGAATGAGTAACATAGGACTTATTTTAACTGCTTTCATATCTCCTTTGGTAACTAAATTTA
>CAZDOW010000158.1:0-4422 GCA_964507115.1 uncultured Maribacter sp. | reverse complement strand
CATAATAAATTAATTTTATTTATTAGTAGCGCTGTTTTTTTCAATGAACGCCAACGGTTTGTGTATGAAGCGCTGGGCATTTCGAAGCAATTCATTTTCAGTTTACCGTAAATTTTATTTATATCCATAATTTTCATTTAACCACTTATAGCCCAATGATTTATACACTTTGTTGTATGCCCGTGTTTTCTTTTCGGTCAGTGTTGGGGTAGCCATACTCTTTGACAAGTTTTGGCTCGTGCGGTTGGCTTTTTTGAGCGACTTGGCAATGTGTATGGATGCGAAGGGTTGCCTTTTACAAACCAATATTTTTAGGAGGATACTTTTTAAAGGTAGCAGCGTGTGCTCTTAACTTTGCACCTAATGTTGCTAACCAAGCCGTCCGTCTATGGCCAACTGGCATTTCTTCTTTTGGGTCGATATATAAATTGAATGTCCAAGGTGCTAATCCAACATTTTGTATGGTGGCATAATCTATCCACATGTGTTGTGCATTCGGAATAATCACTTTTATATGTTGTTTGTATTCATGCATTCTTATTGCCATTAATTCTTTGCCCCACCAAAAATAAACAGATTCTCGATTAGATAATCCTTCATCGTTAAATAAGAAACTAGATTGGTCAATAAAATCGTAATATTTGTCGTTTGGTAATTTATCTGTAGAAACACCAGCAAGTCTTAAACTTGTTCCAAATAAATCCATTAAATCAAATACATCATCGCTTTCACGTCCTGGCGCAATCATTCCTGGCCAATAAGCGATTCCTGGAATTCTAACTCCACCTTCCCAAGTGGTTCCTTTTGCACCTCTAAAAGGAGTATAGCCAGCATCTGGCCAAGCATCCATTTGTGGACCGTTATCTGAAGTAATAAAAATAAAGGTGTTTTCTAAAACACCTGCTTCTTCTAATGCTTTAACAATGTTACCGATATGCATATCTACTTCTGCTACTGCATTTTTATATTGGTATTTTGCTTTGCTTAAACCTGGGTAATCTGGATTGTCTTGATTATCTGCATGCACTTTCATAAATGCATGTTCTAAAAAAAAAGGTTTATCAGATTTAGCTAATTCAGCAATTTTTGAAATCGTAAAATCTGCTAGTACTTGATCTGCCCTTCCCATATCATCCAGAGATTTTATTTGACTAACTTCTGTGGTTTCTCCATCTTTAAAACCATGTACTAAATGATCATCCGTTCTAATTTTATCAAAAGCATCCATATAATCTTTGTTTAAAACCAAATCTGGATAGCGGTGAGGATCTACACCTTGAGAAATTTCTTTTTGAGCAGAATAGTATCCGTAATATTCGTCAAATCCAATATCTTGTGGTCGCATACCTTCAATTTCTCCAACATGCCATTTACCCGATAGCAAAGTATAATAACCTGCATTACTCAAAAGTGTTGGCAAACTTGTTTCGTCTTCCCAAGGGTTTGCTGTTATTACATCACCAGACAATATCGGACGCGTTAAGCCAGTTCTTACAGGAAGTCTTCCTGTAAGTATTGCAGATCGAGTAGGTGTACAAGTTTGTTGCGCATAAGCCGATGTTAATTTTAATCCTTCTGCTGCAAATTTATCCATATTAGGTGTTGCTGCACCAATGGCTGCACCACCACCATAGCAACCAGGATCTCCATAACCCATATCGTCAATTAGCAACCAAACAATATTTGGTTTTTTTCCTGTTTTCTTTTCTAAATTGGCTAATTTTTTAGCGAGTGCCTTATCTTGTTCAGGATGTGGAATGATTGCTTCAAAATTATCGGATATTTTTACCGAACGGTCAAATGTTTGTGCGTTAATTTCATGATTGCTTACCATCAAAAAAGAGATGAATAAAATGGATGTGATGAGTGTTTTTTTCATGATTATATTTTTCTATGGTTAATGATACAATTGTTTTTTAATCGATTAAGTCAAAATCTGGCAACTTAAAAGTTTTATTATGCAACTTTTCTTCAGCGGAATAAAAACGGAATAAAGGATATGGGATTTTATCTCTTGTTGGAATCCAGTTTGACTCTAGCCCTTCTGGAGCAGTTGGTCCAATATAGATATCTACTGATCCGTCCTTATTGACTTTCATTTTATCGAAAGACGAAATTGTTGTTTTGTTACTTTTAGTATAAATGAAAGCAGAGGTTTCTTTATCATAAATTGTTAAAGCCCAAAACTGTGCAACTGGTACATTTGCAGGTACTCGAACCTTGTAATTTTTTAATGCTTTAAAATCATTACCATCTTTATCTGCTAAAGGTGCCAAATACCAATTCGTTGGAGTTTTAGTATATGTATTGGGTATATATATGGTGTTAAAATAAGCTCTTGCTCTTCCATCAATATCTAATTCGTCATCATATTCGAAAGTAAATGTTTGATTATCATCAGGTAAAAATTGGGATACATATTGTCTATCACTCCAAAAATATCTGCTTTTATCTGCATTAAACCATAAACCATACATATAATAGTATGCATCTACGGCAGCATTTTTCATTGCTTTAAGTTGTTTTTTTGTTGGATTATAAGGCTTACCTCGTTCAATACCTATTGATTTAAGTTTACCCATCATCATTTTATCTTTTTCTTCAATAGGTTCTATTGAAAATAAATCATAAACATCCTGAAAATAGCGTTCGTCATAAAAAGGTAAAGAAGAAAACCTCTCTAATGTAAAGTCTTTAAAAACAGTTGGTTTAGGGCTTGTCTCTTCAGAATACGCATACATTTTAAGTGTCTTTGCATAATCATGAGCATCAGAAACTGTCTTTCCTGGACGAGGAATAGAGCGAAATATAAACGAAATAAAATAGGTTGAGGAAGGGATGTGAATATAACCCTTTGGAATAATTTTATCGTAACCTGGAGGAGTTATGAGATATTTAGAATGATGCCCTTTATCTAATCCTGATGGCCCTACATCTGCAATAGTGTATTGCCACGTATTTACGATTTGCCCAAATAAACTGCCTTCATCTCCTGCTTCAGGAACTTCTAAAACAGTTGGACCATTTCTTAAATCTGATAATGCCATTATATATGAGGTGCTGCTATTCGGCATCATTGCTTCATTGTTTGGCATTGCTACTCCAGAATTGGCAATGATTTGGTTGTCTTTCAATCCTAAATTAAGTCCAGCTTGTCTAAACCTGTACATTGATACTGCTGGAATAGACCAAATAACGGCTTCAAATGCTCTGTTGTACATTACTTGGTATTCCAAATCTTTAACAGAAAGTTGAGCGTTAATAGCGGGTTTTCCTCCAATTGGTTCTGTCGAAATTTCAAATTTTGTAATTTCTTCAATAGCATTATTGCTTTTTGAATTACTTAACTTTTCTGTGTCGTTACCGCATGAAAAGAGGGCAATAATAGAAAATAAGGGTATTATTTTTTTCATAATTTTTTTTTATTTAGTTGAAGCAAACATTGCGTTGATATTCAGTCGAATTGTAAAATCACCTTGATTTGGACCACTTACTACATATTCTGCTCCAATAAACATAGAGAGGTTTTTAGCAAATGCTTTTCCGAAATTAATTCCTAAAGGAATATTGTAAGCATCATTTTCCCAATCAAATTTCATAATTGGAGAGAAATTCATAAAATAGCCTTTCTTAAATATTTTGGTAATGATGGGCTGAAAAAGCATAAAATTTTGATCTTGTCTTGAGGAATCTCCAGCAAAAGAAACATATTGCTGTCCTAAAACACCTAGCGTCAATCCAAAACCTTTTGTTAAAAATACACCAGCAAGTCCTGTACTCCATTTACCAGAACCCAAAAAATCGGAACTTGCAGTAGGAATTATTAAACCAGGACCAACACCAACCAAACCTATTTTAGTTTTAAAAGCAATAACATCTACAAAAACCAAATCTGAAATTCCAGTTGCATCACCTATATTCTTGGGAAACGTCTGACTAATAACAGGAACTTCTAATCTATAAATAGTATATACTTTTGAAGGATCTTTACTTTTAATAAAAGGCAAACCTATACTTTTAGATGGTTGTATGATTCTACTAACTAAAACTAATTGATCGCCTCCATTATCTTTAAAAGTATAATTGGGTTGCACTTGTAACTTGGTAACAAATGCCAAAGGGTTCGTTGCATCACCAGCAGCTTTAGTTACATCTGATTCTTCCTGTGCAATAAGATTAAAAGAGTTTATTAAAAAAATTGTGAAAAGTAGTATTCTTTTCATGGTTTCTGCATTAGTTTTATAATATTATTAATATCAATAGAGCGTTGGTGAAAAAATAGCTCTTTTGGTTTTTTTAGCGTTTGCTAGTGTGTCGGCAAAAACCAAATGTGCTATTTGTGCGGTGGCTCTTTTTTCGCATGGCATACAACTTGTTATATCAGAACTAATATAGCTATTTATTAAAATCAATGACGGGATA
>CAZDOW010000157.1:0-4433 GCA_964507115.1 uncultured Maribacter sp. | reverse complement strand
AAATCCTAGCTATCTTTGTGGAAAATAACAAATATGAATAAGTCCATAGAATCCCTTTTAAATGATCAGATAAAATACGAAGCCAACGCTTCTATGCATTATTTGGCCATGGCCTCTTGGGCAGATGATTCAGGTTATAACGGTATTGCCGAATTTTTCTACAGCCAATCGGAAGAGGAACGAGTTCATATGATTAAATTAATAAAATTTGTGAATGAGCGCGGTGGTAACGTAGTCGTACCAGCTTTGGAGAAACCTAAAGCATCTTTTGGTTCGTTGAGCGAACTATTTGCCGATTTCTTAAAAAGTGAAATGTTTGTTACCGAACAGATCAATCACGTTATTTATGAGTGCTTAAACAAGAAAGAGTATAATGTGCATAATTTTATGCAATGGTACGTAACAGAACAATTGGAAGAAGAAGCTGTTGCGCGTACGCTGTTAGATAAATTAAATATTATAGGTGACGATAAATCGGGTCATTATATGTTTGATAGAGATATAAATACAATTGTTACTTCGCTTAATTTGGAAGCGTAACCTTCTTGTAATGTTAAAATATTTTAAAGGCTCCTTTTTAGGGGTCTTTTTTTGTATTTTTGTTGTTATTTAGATTTAATAAGAATAATGAATCCTATACTATTTTCACGTCCTTGTATTATCATAGCTTCTGATTGCGGTAGTTGTTCTAATGATGGTAAAAAGAAGAAATGTTGCAAAAAGTATATGAAAAAAGGCAAATCAAATTGTAAACGCTGCCCTAAGTTTTAGTTGTAATCCTACACTATGTTTCAACATAGTTCTAAGAAATCCTTTCTGTATCAATATAGACTTTAAGTGTAAGCCGCCTTTTGCTAAAAGGTTATTTTAGCTTTCCACCACTTTTTTCAACCATAGTTTCCAGTTTTATTTTTAAACAGGTTCATGCTACTCTTTATTTCTAAAAAACAAGTGATAATTCCACTCTAATTCTATCTCTTTACACAAGATATCTTGTATAAGTTTCTTGGGGTGAACTACCAGTAGGCTCTTGAATTTTCATAACCGTATTTATACGAGCATTTTAGAAGGGTTTATCCCAACAAAAATCATATGTTAATAAGATGTGGAAAACCTACTTAATGTTAAGGAAAAGTAAAGGGAATAATTCTTGATCTTTACGTCACGCTTAAATACATCACTTTTTAAATTTATATGCATACCATGGAAATCACGCATCTCATCAAGAGGGATTTTACCAAAAAACCCTTTCAGTTACACAAAATAACAAACGCTATTTTAAAGGCAATGACTGCCGTTGAACATGGAAATTTAGGGGATGCAGAACGTATATCTGAGAATGTAAGTGCTTCACTTTTAGAACGTAAAGCTATTGATGAGAGTTATGTGCCTACCATAGAATCAGTTCAAGATTTTGTGGAAACTAAATTGATGGAAGGTGGGTTTTTTGATGTTGCTAAGGCATATATCATTTACAGAAATGAACAGGCATCCAAGCGTAAATCAAATATATTTGAGAAGCGTATTAACCTTAAGCCATATGAATATCCGCAGTTGTACGAATACGTTCCTGCGATAAGACATTCGTACTGGATACACACCGAGTTTAACTTTACAAGTGATATTCAAGACTTTAAAACTCGTCTAACAGAAGCGGAACAAAGTGCGATAAAAAATACCATGTTAGCCATTTCCCAAATAGAAGTTGCAGTAAAAGGATTCTGGGGAGATATCTATCATAAAATGCCTAAGCCAGAAGTTGGATCTGTAGGTTCCACTTTTGCAGAAAGTGAAGTAAGACACGCAGATGCATATTCACACTTATTGGAAATTCTTGGTTTAAACGAAGAATTTAAAATGCTGAAGAAAAAACCTGTAATGATGAAGCGGGTTCAATATTTAGAAACAGCATTGAAAAATGCAAAGAGTGATGACAATAAGGAGTATGCGGAGTCAGTTTTGTTGTTTTCCCTTTTTATTGAACACGTTTCCTTATTCTCACAATTCTTAATTATTATGGCTTTCAATAAGCATAAGAATATGCTTAAAGGAATTTCTAATGTTGTAGAGGCGACTTCTAAAGAAGAACAGATTCATGGAGATTTTGGGATTGATTTAATTAAAATTATCAAGGATGAAAATCCAGATTGGTTTGATGGAGAGCATCATGCTAAAATTAAAACAATGTGTGAAGAGGCGTTTGCTTCTGAAAGTACAATTGTAGATTGGATTTTTGAAAAAGGTGAACTCGACTTTTTGCCTAAGGCAGTCGTAAATGAGTTTATAAAGAATCGATTTAATAATTCCCTAGAGAGTATTGGAATAGATAAGATTTTCGAAGTTGATGAAGCCTTATTAGCAGAAACAGAATGGTTTGATGATGAGATAATCGGAACCAAACACGGCGATTTCTTCGTAAAACGCTCTATCAACTATAGTAAAAGAACACAAAGTATAACCAGCGACGACCTTTTTTAAATGAACGAACTAAACAATATCCAAGAGAACAAAACAGAGAAGATTAACGAAAGTGCCCAGCTTATAAATGCTAGGAAAGAAGCACTTGAGAATCACAAAAACAAGACAGAGTCCGGTTTTGAATGGTTAACGGAACACAGCCGTAACTTTTTAGACTCCGGGTACCTAACGGATGGTGTAACCGCCGAACACCGTATTAGAGAAATTGCTGACAGAGCGGAGCATATTTTAAAAATGCCAGGTTTTTCAGATAAATTCTATGGATATATGTCTGAAGGATTTTATTCTTTGGCTTCTCCGGTATGGTCTAATTTTGGTAAGGAAAGAGGATTGCCTATTAGCTGTTTTGGATCACATATAGCTGATGATATGGGGAATATATTATACACCCAATCAGAAGTAGGTATGATGTCTAAATTAGGTGGAGGAACTTCAGGATACTTCGGAAAAATAAGACACCGTGGTGCAGACGTTAAAAATAATGGTCAGGCCTCAGGTGCCGTGCATATTATGCAGCTTTTTGAATCTATGGTAGACGTGGTCAGTCAAGGTTCTGTTCGGCGTGGACGTTTTTCTCCCTACCTTCCAGTAGAGCACGAGGATATAATGGAATTCTTAGAAATTGGTACGGAAGGAAATCCTATACAGGAACTTACTCACGGAGTAACTGTGACCAACGAATGGATGCAGGAAATGGTAGATGGGGATGCTAAAAAGCGCGCTATCTGGGCAAAAGTGTTGCAACGTAGAGGAGAAATGGGCTATCCGTATATTTTCTTTAAGGATAATGCCAATAACGGTGCTGCAGATGTTTATCAAGATAAGAAACTACCAATTTATGCAAGTAACCTTTGTACGGAGATTATGTTGCCATCTAATGACGATTGGTCTTTTGTTTGTGTACTTTCCTCTGTAAACGTATTGCATTACGATAAATGGAAAAATACCGACGCTGTAGAAACTATGGTTTGTTTCTTGGATGCGGTAATTACAGAATTTCTTGAAAAGTTAGAGTCTTACAGAGATTCTGAAAGTCGAGAAGACCGCCAAACCTTCCTTTTTATGGAACGTGCTTACAATTTTGCAAAGGAAAACAGAGCATTGGGTCTTGGAGTATTGGGGTGGCATTCCTTATTACAGTCTAGAAAATTACCATTCAATAGTCAGGAGTCTTATAATTTGAATACGGAAATTTTTAGAGAAATCAAGGAAAGATCTTATAAGGCATCTGAAGAATTAGCACAGAAATTTGGAGAGCCAGAAGTGCTTAAGGGTTATGGGAGGCGTAATACGACCTTAAACGCTATTGCACCAACGACTTCTTCCGCTTTTATACTAGGACAGGTATCCCAAGGGATAGAGCCTATTTGGTCTAATATTTATGTAAAGGATATTGCTAAGATAAAAACAACCATAAAGAATCCGTTCTTGGTTGAATTGTTAGAGGAAAAGGGTCAAAATATCACCGAGGTTTGGAGAAGTATCCGTGAGCGAGATGGTTCGGTACAGCATTTGGAGTTTTTGTCCGATTTAGAAAAAGAAGTGTTCAAGACCTATTCTGAAATAGATCAATTAGATATTATCTACCAAGCGGCAAACCGCCAAAACCATATAGATCAAGGACAATCGGTAAATATCATAGTACATCCGGACATGCCCGTTAAGGAAATCAATAAAATTCATGTAACGGCCTGGAAGTTGGGCTTAAAGTCGCTATACTACCAGCATAGTATGAATGCAGCACAGAAGTTCAAGCAGAAGAAAGACTGCGCAAGTTGTGAGGCTTAATCCGTAATAAGTTGAAAACCAATTCGGTTAGTCTCAGCGGATAATAAGTACGGGATAAAACCTTAACTACATTAAATTTAGTAAAACGACCTCCATTATAGGAGGTCGTTTTTTGTTTGGGAATTCCATGTTTAGGAAGACTGCTTTATCAAATGTTAAATTTTTAA
>CAZDOW010000156.1:0-4495 GCA_964507115.1 uncultured Maribacter sp. | reverse complement strand
GCGGATTGCCCTGCGTACCAATTTGAGCACCTACCAATTCATTAATCAAACGATAATATACTATGGTTGAATGCCATGATGTACCGCCGATTAATCCTAATGTTTTCATATCTATTCTACGTTTTTCTCGTCAAAACTAATCGCCCAAATACCACGAACTTCGTTTGTATTGTAATCTAGGGCCTTGTCCAAAGGATATAAATTTTGAAGTTTAGCCATGGTTGCTGGTTTCACGTGCTCATTTGGTTTTCCGTGACATTGAAGACACATAGCGTTGGTGGTAATAGGGAAATAGAAATTAACCTGGCCCTTAGCTTCCTTTAGTATCGGTTTTGGATCGGTTCCGGAAGCTAACAATCCCTTAAAATAGGAGATATAATCCAGCTCCTCTTCATTGGCGAAATTTATTGGATTCCGTGGCTTATCCGACACTCTCCTAATTTGGGCATTTTTAAGCTGAGAAATACTATCGGTTAGCGGCAATGCTTTAATAGCACAAAACTCCACTGCGCCCACGGGGCCTTTTTGTTGTATGGCCTTCATTAGGTTTTTGCCTAGTGCACCTTTAGCTGCCAAGGCATATTGCATCCCAATTTTGGCATAAGAATCTTGAGGTGTTTCTACTGTATGTTTTTTTTCTTTTGCCTTTCCTTTACCTAATCCTTTTCCCTTTTGGTTGCCATTACGGTGTTCACTCTTGAAATGGGAATCGAACCATTCGGGTTTTTCTATCTCATGATCATACAGATATTCCGCAATTTGCGCTATAGCCTCATCTGGAAAAGGCATGTAAGGCATCTTCCCAAATTTTCTTTGTGCACCGGGCATTTTGGTTTCCGCTTCAGGATCATTAATCCATTTTATTAGATCTTGTGTAAACTGTTCCTTGCTTGTTTCTTTACCAATATAGTGCTTTTTTATAGCGATCATTGGGGGTGCAATCATACTTCCCTCGGGTGCTTTTGGATTATGGCAGGTGTAGCATTCTGTTTCCATAATTTTTTGACCCGCATGGCGCTCTCCCATGCTAACCAGCTCAATATCGGAAGTTATCTCCTTGGGGGCCGACTTTGTTATATCCTTGCAACTAAGGATAGTTAAGAACGACAACAAAAATATTAGGTATTTCATTAAAATCGCTTTTGGGTTTCTATTGGTATCATGTTTTTTACATGGACTCTAAATTTTATGCTTTGGACATCTTTCCCGTAGCACAACTTACAAAAGACATCGCCTTGGATGCTATTGAATTTTCGGAATCGATAGATGGATATCCTAAGTATTTTAATTTATCCTTTACAGCTAGTGCATCATTTATTTTTTCATAAACAAAGGATACCGTAGAAGCTTCCACATCAACCATTACATCTGAAATAGTTGAAAATTCCGTTAGTTTAGACGTGATGGTTTTTGCGCAACCGTCGCATTTTAAATTTTGAATTATAATGGAAGTTTTCATAATTAGTTAAATTAATTTTCAGTCCCATGAAAACGGGAATCTTATGTTTATATGTTGTTACCGCTTTGTTAGTCGAATGTATTTGAATTGAACAAAGAAATTTTCTAATCTTTATGATTAGATGAAACAGCAGACTTCCCCGCTTCAAACATTCAAACTAACTTACATTTTTTACTAGCCGTTCGCAGAGACGTGTATTTTTTTTAACTACTGCAAGTGCCTGCTCATGTCAAGACCAACGCGCATACCCTCCCTTTAAGTCATAGATTTGAGAAAAACCCATAGCTACCAATCTCCTTGCAGCTTTTTGACTTCGTGCGCCAGAGCGACAGTAGAGGTATACCGGTTTTTCCTTTTTAATTTTTTCAAAAGATTCTTTAAAAGCCGAAGCATTGAAAAAATCAATGTTAATGGCATTTTTAATATGACCATTATTATATTCTTTTGCCGTTCGCACATCTACCAGTTGCACATTTTTCCTCTTAATGGCTTCCGAATACATAGTCGAATCCAAAATAGAAATTTTATCACTAGCATTACTTTTTGTACCAAACAGCGTACTTAGAAATGACATATATTATATTTTAAGAGATTGATTTTAAAAGGAAACAGTCCTATTTTACTATGACTGTTTCCTAAAAACAACCAACCAAATTGAGTTATTTATTCGTTTAGGTTCAATTCCTTTTTTGCCAGATAGAAATCTATCTTATCTATGGAATCATCATTCAATCGGGCATCCATTTCCGCTAAAGTTTTTGGTGGTGGAACAATTACCTTATCCCCTTTTTTCCAATCAAGTGGCATGGCCACTTTAAATTTATCAGAAATTTGAAGCGCTTCCAATGCTCTTAGTATCTCGTCCATATTGCGCCCCACATTCAAAGGATAATACATCATTAAACGAATTTTCTTTTCCGAATCTATAAAGAAAACAGCTCGCACGGCAGCGGTCTCGCTTTCATTAGGTTGAAGCATCCCGTATAATTTGGAAACCTTCATGTCTATATCTGCTATGATTGGAAAATCAAAATATACCCCAGTCTTTTCCCTTACGTTATTTACCCAGCCTAAATGGGCATGAACACTATCTATACTAAGACCAAGCAATTCTGTATTCAAGGCGTCAAATTCTTTTTTTCGGATGGCAAACCCACTCATTTCTGTGGTACACACGGGGGTGAAATCTGCTGGATGCGAAAATAGTACCAGCCATTTATCCTTGGCAAAGTCCGATAATTTAATTTTACCCTTCGTAGTTATCGCTTCAAAATCGGGAGCAAAATCACCGATTCTGGGCATAGTGTTTGTTTTTATTTCTGTTGTTTCCATTTTTATGGTTTTATAATTTTTTTGTTCTTAGTTTCTATTATTCCAAGTTCAAAGCCAGTTTCCAGCAATCGCTCCATCTGAAACTTTAAATATTTTTATAACATCGTCGTGGGGCACACATATTCTGATTTTTCTACAGATGTGTTTTTCATTTCAGCGAAACCGCCTTCCACATCAACTACATCTTCCCAACCCCTTTGCTTTAATATAGAGGCAGCAATCATGCTACGATAACCTCCTGCACAATGCAAGACGAAAAATTTTTCTTTAGGGAATTGTGATAAATGCTGATTGATTTCATTCAAGGGTACGTTAATCGCACCTATGATATGCTCGGAATCATACTCACTTTTCTTTCTTACATCAAACACCAATGGTTTGGAGTAATTATAAATAGACTCAAATTCCTTTGGAGAAACACGACCTACCGTTTCATAATCACTCCCCGATTTTTTCCAATTTTCAAAACCTCCCTCTAGGTACCCAATGGTATTATCATAACCTACACGAGATAACCTTGTAATGGCTTCCACCTGTTTATCTGGATAAGTAATCAAAAGGATTTTCTGTTTTATATCGGGAATCATTTCACCAACCCATTGGGCAAAACTACCGTCTAGACCAATATTGATACTGTTAGGAATAAACCCTACAGCAAAATCCTTGGCATCGCGTGTATCTAAGAGCAATGCACCTGTTTCGTTGGCCGCAGCCTCAAAGGCAATTGCAGACAAAGGAGTTTTAGCACGATCCATTACCGTGTCCATACTATCATATCCCTTAATGTTCATTAATACGTTTTGTGGAAAATATCCTGGAGGAGGAGTTAAACCTGTAAGCAGTTCTTTAATAAATTCCTCCTTTGTCATATCTGGCCGTAGGGCATAATTTGTTTTTTTCTGATGGCCTAAAGTATCCGTAGTTTCCTTGCTCATCATTTTTCCACAAGCAGAACCTGCACCATGGTTGGGATACACAATTAAATCATCGCTCAAAGGCATAATCTTACTTCTTAAAGAATCAAACAAGTGTGCAGCCAATTTTTCCTCGGTAAGGTCAGCCAATACGTGCTGTGCCAAATCAGGTCTTCCTACATCTCCTATGAACAAAGTATCTCCTGTAATAATTCCATGTTCTTTACCATTTTCATCTATGAGTAAATACGTAGTACTTTCCATGGTATGGCCAGGTGTATGAATAACTTTTACCTTGTAATCCCCAATTTCAAAAATTTGTCCATCCTCCGCTGTCAAAGCATCGTAACTAGGTTTTGCTGTTGGACCAAAAATAATTTGTGCACCTGTTTTTTTCTGAAGGTCTAAATGCCCACTCACAAAATCTGCATGAAAATGCGTTTCAAAAACATACTTAATCTTAGCGTTGTCCTTTTTAGCCCTTTCTAAATAGGGCCCTACTTCCCTCAACGGATCAAAAATAGCAGCTTCGCCTTTGTTTTCTATATAGTAGGCGGCATGTGCCAAACATCCCGTATAAATCTGTTCTATTTTCATTTATAACCTATTTGAATTTTTACAATATAAAATTACGCCGGTAGAAGAACCCCCACAGTAACATAGGTTACAAAGGTTCTGTTTTAATTTTTATCGCGGAATGATATTTGTCAGGAGTGACACTACGTAGTTAGCAGTTAGCAGTTAGCAGTTAGCAGTTAGCAGTTAGCAGTTAGCAGTTAGCAGTTAGCAG
>CAZDOW010000155.1:0-4554 GCA_964507115.1 uncultured Maribacter sp. | reverse complement strand
TAATTACCCTTGTCTTTGTTTAAATCTAGGATTCTTTTTGTTGATTACGTACAACCTGCCTTTCCTGCGAACAATCTTGCAGTCGACACTTCTCTTCTTAACTGATGCTCTTACTTTCATCTTGTATCTTAATATCTATATGTAATTCTTGCTTTTGTAAGATCATATGGACTCATTTCCAATTTAACCTTATCCCCAGGTAATAATTTAATATAATGCATACGCATCTTACCTGATATATGCGCTGTTACTACATGACCATTCTCCAACTCTACACGGAACATTGCATTAGACAACGCTTCAATAATAGATCCATCTTGCTCTATTGCTGCTTGTTTAGCCATAAATTATGCTACTTTTCTATTTTTTCCTGATTTCATCAAACCGTCATAATGTCTGTTCAATAAATAAGAATTTACCTGTTGAACCGTATCTATTGCTACACCAACCATAATCAACAATGATGTACCTCCATAAAACAGAGCCCATCCGGCCTGAACATCTAGCAAAGATACAACCACTGCTGGAAGTACCGCTAAAAGAGCCAAAAATACTGAACCTGGCAATGTAATTAGTGACATTATCTTATCAAGAAAATCTCCTGTTTCCTTTCCGGGCCTAATACCAGGAATAAAACCACCACTACGTTTTAAATCGTCCGCCATTTTATTAGTTGGCACCGTTATAGCCGTATAGAAATAAGTAAATATGATTATAAGGACAGCGAACAATACATTATAAGCCCAACCGAATATATTTGAAAATTCCACTTGCATCCATTGACCAAAGGCAGTATCATCAAAAGTACTTCCAATTAATCCTGGGACAAACATAATAGCCTGTGCAAATATAATAGGCATTACCCCTGAAGCATTTAACTTTAAAGGAATATACTGTCTAGAACCCATTACATTCTTCTCGTAACCACCCGAAGCGGTTCTTCTTGCATACTGGACCGGAATCTGACGCGTAGCCATCACCAATAAGATACAAGCAAATATTACAAGGAACCATAGAATCACCTCAATAAGGATAAACATAAGACCACCCGTATTGTTAGTAGTTCTAGAAATAAACTCCTGAACAAAAGATTGTGGCATTGTTGCGATGATACCAATCATAATCAACAATGAAATCCCATTACCAATACCCTTATCTGTTATTTTTTCACCTAGCCACATTGCAAAAACACAACCTGTAACTAATATGATAACCGCAGGAACCATAAAGTCAAGTCCCTTTCCTAAAAGAAAAGCTGTATCCCGTACTCCAAAAGCTTCCAATCCGTAAAGATAGGCAGGCGCTTGTACAATACAGATAGCTATGGTTAACCATCTAGTTATTTGATTAATGGTCTTACGACCACTTTCACCTTCCTTTTGTAATTTCTGTAGATAAGGTATTGCGATACCCATTAACTGAACAACAATAGATGCTGAGATATAGGGCATAATCCCTAAAGCAAAAATCGATGCATTAGCAAAGGCACCTCCAGTAAATGCATTAAGCAGACCAAAAATACCTGAATCTGTACTATCTGCCAACCCACCCAATTGGGTAGTGTCTATACCTGGAAGAACAATTTGGCAACCAAATCTATATACCAACAAAAGACCCAAGGTAATAAGTATTCTATTCCTTAGTTCTTCTATTTTCCAAATATTGGATAATGTATCAATAAAATTCTTCATGTTCTCGTTTATGCTTACAAACTTATTGCTTCACCACCCGCAGCTTCAATCGCAGCCTTTGCAGTAGCACTAAATTTATGTACTGAAATTTTCAGAGCAGTCTTCAACTCACCACCACCTAAAATTTTCACTAAATCTTTCTTACCCACGAGTCCATTATCCACTAAGGTGTCTAAGGTAACTGTAGCTTTGATTCCTTTAGAATCGACCATTTCCTGTATCCTATCTAAGTTGATACCCTTATAATCCTTACGATTAATGTTGGTAAAACCAAATTTAGGAACACGTCTTTGTAATGGCATTTGACCACCTTCGAAACCAATTTTCTTAGAATAACCAGATCTAGACTTGGCTCCCTTGTGACCTCTTGCCGCAGTACCACCTTTTCCAGAACCCTGACCTCTTCCTAAACGTTTACCGTCTCTATTTACTGAACCTTCAGCAGGTTGTAGATTACTTAAATTCATTAGATCTTATATTTAAGCTTCTTCGGTAGAAACTAAATGTTTAACTTTATTTATCATTCCAAGGATGTTTGGCGTATCGTTATGTTCGACAACCTGTCCAATCCTTTTCAATCCAAGAGCTTCCAAAGTCCTTTTCTGGTTTTGGGGCTTCTTTATACTACTCTTAACCTGTTTTACTTTAATCTTTGCCATAATTGCTCTTAGCCTTTAAAAACTTTTTCCAAAGAAACACCTCTTTGTTTTGCTATCGTACCTGCGTCCCTTAATTGCAATAAAGCGTCAAAAGTAGCTTTTACTACATTATGCGGGTTGGACGATCCTTGTGATTTTGATAAAACATCTTGAACACCTACAGCCTCCAAGACAGCTCTCACTGCACCACCAGCAATAACACCGGTACCATGTGAAGCTGGCTGTATGTAAACACGAGCCCCTCCAAATTTACCCTTTTGCTCGTGTGGCAATGTTCCTTTATTCAAAGGAATACGAATCAAATTCTTTTTTCCGTCCTCTATAGCTTTTGCAATTGCAGTAGCAACTTCCTTGGATTTCCCTAGTCCGTGCCCTACAACACCATTCTCATCACCTACCACAACAATAGCTGAAAATCCAAATGCTCTACCACCTTTGGTTACCTTAGTTACACGTTGTATACCTACCAACCTATCCTTAAGATCTAAACCTCCCGGCTTAACGGTTTCTACGTTTTTGTATTTCTGAAACATACTGTTATATTAAAATTTAAGTCCAGCTTCCCTTGCCCCTTCAGCCAAAGATTTAACCCTTCCGTGATATAAATTTCCTCCTCTGTCAAAAGCAACCTTATCAAGTCCGGCTTTTAATGCTTTTTCTCCAATTGTCTTACCAACGATTGCCGCCTTCTCAGATTTAGTACCCTTAACGGATGCCATATCTTTATCTTTAGAAGAAGCAGCAGCCAAGGTAACACCTTTTACGTCATCTATCAGCTGAGCATAAATCTCATTATTGCTCCTAAAAACTGATAATCTAGGTTTCTGAGCGGTTCCAGAAGATACCTTTCGGATTCTTCTACGGATTCTATACTTTCTTTGTGTCTTTGATAATCCCATAATACTGTTATTAAGCTGATTTACCAGCTTTTCTTCTTAATATTTCACCAACAAACTTCACACCTTTTCCTTTGTAAGGTTCAGGTCTACGGAAGCCTCTTATTTTAGCGGCAATATGACCAACTAACTGCTTGTCATGTGACGTTAATTTTACAATCGGGTTCTTTCCTTTATCAGAAATCGTCTCCACTTTAACCTCAGGAGCGACATTGAACACTATATTATGAGAAAAACCTAAAGCTAACTCTAACCTTTGTCCCTGATTACTTGCGCGATAACCTACACCCACAAGCTCCAATTGCTTGATCCATCCTTTAGATACACCTTCAACCATATTAAGTATTAAAGAACGGTAAAGACCGTGCTTTGACTTATGTTCCTTGGAATCGGAAGGCCTAGTTACCCATGCCTGTCCATCCTCTACCTTTACGGCAACTCCAAAATACTCTTGAGTCAATTCACCCAACTTACCTTTAACAGTAATAATGTTATCATTGATTTCTATTGTAACTCCCTCAGGAATTGCTATCGGATTATTTCCTATTCTAGACATCTTCTAACTCTTTTGATCAATTAATATACGTAGCATAAGACTTCACCACCAACATTTTCAGCTTTTGCCTGCTTACTGGTCATTACACCATGAGAAGTAGACACAATAGCGACACCTAATCCATTAAGAACCCTTGGTAAATCTTCGCTACCTGTATATTTTCTAAGCCCTGGCTTACTTATACGCTGTAATTTCTTCATCACAGGCTCCTTTGTAATCTTGTCGTATTTCAAAGCTATTTTGATATTGCCCTGAACTTTATCATCCTCGAATTTATAACTTAAAATATAACCCTGATCGAATAATATTTTTGTTATTTCCTTTTTCAAGTTAGATGCAGGAATTTCAACAACCCTATGACCTGCGCTACTTGCGTTCCTAACTCTCGTTAGATAATCTGCTATAGTATCTGTAACCATTTGTATATAATTCGGTAACGGTTTTTAGCAATATGCTAAACCTGAAACCAGTTAAACTTATTTCTTACCAGCTAGCTTTTCTAACACCAGGAATCAGTCCTTGATTCGCCATTTCCCTGAATGTAACCCTTGAAATACCAAAAGTTCTCATGTAACCCTTAGGTCTTCCTGTTATCTTACATCTATTGTGCATTCGCACAGGAGAAGCATTTTTTGGTAATTTCTGTAGCCCCTCATAGTCTCCAGCTTCCTTTAAAGCCTTACGCTTTTCAGCATACTTAGCTACAGTTCTCTCCCTTTTTCTTTCACGGGCCTTCATTGATTCTTTAGCCA
>CAZDOW010000154.1:3455-4599 GCA_964507115.1 uncultured Maribacter sp. | reverse complement strand
TTTTCCCATATAAGGAACAACAACTTTGGTAACGGCTGCAACTCCAAACACATTTACATCGTAGACCTCCTTAAATTCTTCCATTGAAGTTTCTAAAAAGGACTTATTTACCAATTTTCCCGCATTGTTCACAAGAACATCTACCTGCTGCCATTCCTCTTTTAGGAACGTATCTAGTTTCTCTAAATCGCTGGTTTGGGCTAAATCGAAAGAAAAAGCATGAATATTTTTGTGTTGCAAATCGCTAATCGGACCCGTATTTCTAGACAAGGCTAAAACGCTATGTCCGGCATCTGCAAAAAGGGTTGCCATCTCAAATCCTATTCCCCTGCTCGAACCTGTTATGATAACTTTTGCCATTACTTGTATGTTATTTCTTTTACCGCAGCGTTGGTGATACCTTCTACTACGGGTATCATTTTATTGATGACAAGCGCCATATGTCCAAAATCCATTTCGTCATTCTCATCCCCAACTTTATGGTAGTACTCAAAATTGGTAAAGTCAAAGGTGCTAAAGGTCTGTGACGGCACGTTGAATGCGCCATGAAACGCGTAATTATCCGATCGCCTAAACAAATTAAGCTCCTTGGCTTTTGGTAAAAATCCAACTACTTTTTCATTCGCATAGCCATTGCTTATAGCTGCTAAATTAGAAAGTTCATAGCCTGATAAATACAAAAGATGATCTTTCCCTACCATAGGAACGCCCACCATTTCAAAGTTTAACATTACATAAAGGTCTAGGTTATCCGCTTTTAATTTTTCAGCCAAGTGTTTGGAGCCCAAAAGGCCTTTTTCTTCAGCGCTGAACAAGGCAAAAATAATACTCCTCTTATTGGTTCTCTCTTTTCCGAAATATCTCGCTAGTTCCAATACCGTGGTTGTCCCAGAAGCGTTGTCATTGGCTCCATTAGCTATTTTATCTCCATTCTCTGAGGAAATCAAACCAATATGATCATAATGGGCGCCTAAAACAACAAACTCATTTTTTAGTTTTGGATCTGTACCTTCCAAAATACCTACCACATTAAAAGCAGGTGCATCAAAATTACTCAGGGTGTCCTTATATGTTTTAAAATAGGAAGCTATGTTATTTTTCTTGAAAGAGCTTACTATAAAATCAGCGGCCTGGGCAATACCTT
>CAZDOW010000154.1:0-3355 GCA_964507115.1 uncultured Maribacter sp. | reverse complement strand
AAAAAAAATATGTTTCATCTATTTAAATTTATAAAAGTTAAAGATAGAAAAAGATGCTAGTTAAAAAGGTATAGTAAAGCATCAATTCGAGATTCCTTGAACGTATTTTAAAAACTCCTAGCGTAGAAATTTAGTGGTTTTGTCATTTTGAGACAGGCTACTAATAGTTTAGTTGTAAAGCAACAAGAATAATTTTTAATCACAACTGTCACTTCGAGTGTTTTCATTTAGCGAGAGCCGAAATGAAAATTTATCGAGAAGCTCACGTGTTTTCAAGGTTCTCGATACAATTTTATTCCTTCTTTACACTTTGGAAAAAACCACTCGAACTGACAGGGTGGAAACAAAAAAGCATCCCGGTACTGGGATGCTTTTATAAACTATTAAAACATATGCCTAAGCCAGCATAGTCACTGGATTTTCAACAAAATATCGTAGGGTTTGCAGAAACTGCGCGCCTGCGGCTCCGTCAACAGTTCTGTGGTCGCATGCCAAGGTTAACTTCATGGTGTTGCCTACTACAATTTCACCATTTTTAACCACCGGCTTTTCAACAATGGCACCTACGGAAAGTATAGCCGAATTGGGCTGGTTAATTATAGAAGTAAACTCCTGAATTCCAAACATTCCCAGATTTGATACGGTAAACGTACTACCCTCCATTTCAGATGGCGCTATTTTCTTTGCTCGTGCTTTACCAGCCAAATCTTTTACGATAGCCCCTATTTGAGTAAGCCCTAATTGATCTGCAAATTTTACAACAGGAACAACTAATCCTTCATCTACCGCTACAGCAACACCCATATGAATATGTTTATTATACCTTGTAGTAGCTCCATTCCAAGAAGTATTTACCTGAGGATGCTTTTTTAATGCCATGGCACAGGCTTTTAGCACCATATCATTAAAAGATACTTTAGTATCGGGTAGGCTGTTAATTTGCACTCTTGACGCTTTAGCGTTATCCATATCCACCTCTATAGTTAAATAGAAATGTGGTGCTGTAAATTTAGAATTACCCAAAGCCTTGGCAATTGCCTTACGCATATTGGAATTCTTCACCTCTTCTGAACCTTCCTCACCTACGGGCAAGTTGATTGGTGCCATTGCCGGTGCGGCAAGGTCCAATTTAGCAGCAATAGGAGCCTCCTGCTTGGAAGGCGTATAATTCTCAATATCTTTTTTAATAATTCTTCCGTTATCCCCGGAACCGGAAACAGCGGACAAATCTATTCCTTTATCCTCCGCAATTTTTCTTGCCAAAGGCGATACAAAAATACGTTTGCCATCACCTACAGGCTTTGTATTTTCTTCTTTTGTAGCTACACTTTGTTCTTCGCTTTTGGATTCCGTTGCGGGTTTAGCTGCACTGGATGGCTTATCGCCAGCAGGTTTGGCATTTAAAATCGCTTCTACATCTGTTCCTTCTGGTCCTATAACCGCCAATACGGCATCAACCGGAGAAGATTCCCCTTCTTGAATTCCAATATAAAGCAGTTTACCGGAATAAAAAGACTCAAATTCCATGGTTGCTTTATCGGTCTCGATTTCGGCTAATATATCACCTTCTTCTACCGTATCTCCAACTTGCTTTAACCAAGTAGCAACGGTACCTTCTTCCATGGTATCGCTTAAACGTGGCATCTTTACTACTTCTACACCTTCTGGTATTTCAACAGTTCCGGAATCAGCATCTTGTGTTTCGGCAACCATCGGTTTTGCTTCGGATTGCGCTTCTTCTTTTTCCTCAGTAGCAACAGCACCATTTAACAATGCAGAAATATCTTCTCCTTCCTCTCCAATAATAGCCAATAAGGAATCTACAGGTGCAGTATCCCCTTCAGGTATGCCTATGTGTAACAATACGCCTTCGTTAAAAGACTCAAATTCCATGGTTGCTTTATCGGTCTCGATTTCAGCCAATATATCACCTTCTTCAATTTTGTCTCCGACTTTCTTTAACCATGCGGCCACGGTACCCTCTTCCATGGTATCACTTAAGCGGGGCATATTTACAACTATAGCCATTTATTTATAATTTATGTTGAACGAATGGAAAATTTTCTTGCTCGTAAACCATATCATATAATTGATTTACAGGTGGATAATCGGAATCTTCCGCAAATTTCTCACATTCCAAAACTCGTTTTTTAACGTCTTTGGTGATATCCTTTATCTCCTCATCTGTCGCGTAATTATTTTCTTGGATTACATCCAATACCTGGGTAATAGGATCAATTTTTTTGTATTCCGCAACTTCATCTTTAGTTCTGTAGTGCTGTGCATCTGACATAGAGTGCCCTCTGTACCTATATGTTTTCATTTCCAAGAACGTTGGTCCTCCGCCAGAACGAGCTCTTTTAATTGCTTTGCTCATTTCCTGTGCCACGGTAACGGGATTCATCCCATCAACTGGTCCACAAGGCATTTCATATCCAAGGCCTAATTTCCAAATCTCCGTAGAATAAGAAGTTCTAGCAACAGATGTTCCCATAGCATACCCATTATTTTCGCAAATAAAGACCACAGGTAATTGCCAAAGCATAGCAAGGTTAAATGTTTCGTGCAAGGATCCCTGCCTAACCGCACCATCGCCCATATAACAAAGGGTTACTGCATCACTACCATTATATTTATCACCAAAAGCCATACCAGCCCCTAGCGGAATTTGCCCTCCAACGATACCATGACCCCCATGAAATCTATGTTCCTTAGAAAAGATATGCATAGAACCTCCCATTCCTTTAGAAGTTCCCGTGACTTTACCATAAAGTTCTGCCATTACATTCTTAGGGTCTACACCCATTCCTATAGGCTGTACATGATTCCTATATGCAGTTATCATCCTGTCCTTAGACAAATCCATCGCATGTAATGCCCCTGCTAAAACAGCCTCCTGACCGTTATAAAGGTGCAAAAAGCCACGTACTTTCTGCTGAATATATACCGCTGCAAGCTTATCCTCGAACTTTCTCCAGAAAAGCATGTCCTTATACCATTTTAAATACGTTTCCTTGGTGATTTTCTCCATTGATACTAAGAATTTATTACAAATTTAACGGACTAAAAAAGACAGTCTATAGCTGCCATACAAAGAGAACAAAAATACACATATAAATGAATGGATAAAAAAAATAGGAGTAAAAGCAATGAGAAATTGCAACCGTAACACAAAAAAAAGAATCATGTGTTTTTAAAACTACTCTAAAAACGTACTATTAAACCCTAACGGAAGAATATCTGCAACGGCACCACATTCAATAATCGTTCCTGTTTCACCCATAAGCAACAGTCTAATAGGCTCCTTTTGCTTAAACTCATATTCAAACATAGCTTGGCGGCAATTCCCACAAGG
>CAZDOW010000153.1:0-4600 GCA_964507115.1 uncultured Maribacter sp. | reverse complement strand
CATTATTGTTTTTTGTTGTTCCAATTCCATTATTCGTGATTGTCCAACGTCCTATTTTAATTGTCTTCTCCATATTCTATAAATTCCCAAGGTATTTCTTTTTTAAAAGTCTGAATAAATTCCTCCATTTGTTCAAGAGAAATATTGTCTTTAAAAATCCGTATTGTCCGAGTTTTTTCTGTGTCGTCTCTAAATATTTCCGCAATCAACTCGTCATTTCGATAAATTTCAACTCCAATTCCGTCACGTTCATTTACGTCACTTGCAATTATAACTCTATCTTTATCTTCTTTCATTTGCGTTCTGTTCGGATATTGTGCACAACAATTGGATAGCATCATTGATGCTATCCTGCTTATGTGCACACTAAGATAATAAATCTTTGATGTCCATAAATGATCTGTCTGCTACATGGGTGTAGATTTCTGTGGTTTTGGTAGAACTATGCCCCAGAAGTAATTGAATGTGTCTAATATCGGTTCCATTCTCTAAAAGATGAGTTGCAAAACTGTGCCTTAACATATGCGGAGTTACTTTACGTAAAATCCCAGCTTTTTTTGCGGCGGCGCTAACAATATTCAATACACTTGTACCACTATATTTACCTCTTTTTGCTCCTTCGAATAGGTATTTGCTTGGTCTATACTCCTTGTAATACTTTTGTAAGTCTTTAAGAATGCTTGGGCTAAGAACACTATACCTGTCCTTATTCCCTTTGGCGTTCTTAATATTAATCATCATTCTTTTACTATCGATATCGGTTACCAGCAGATTCAAAAGCTCCCCACGACGAAGTCCAGATGAGTAAAGAAGGCCTATAATGCATTTATGTTTTATATTATTGGCACACTCCATGATATTGATGACTTCTTCCTTTGATAGAACCTTCGGTAATGGTTTCTGTTTTCGTGGTCTTTCAATAGAGTAGAACCTATTGGGCATACCTAGAACTATCTCGTAGAAAAACTTGATGCTGTTTACAGCTAAGTTTATATAAGAGTTCGATTTTTTCTCTTGAATCAATTTTTGCAGATAATTTCGAACATCCATTTCATTAAGATCCGTTGGATCTGTTCCGTAATAATGATTTATAAAAGCCTCGAAACAAGAAACATAATTGCGAATGGTACTTTCCGCATAACGCTTCAGTTCGAGTTTAAGCAAGTACTCTTCTGGACAGTTTTTATAGCCTTTTTTTACCGGTCGATTTCTGATTTTTTCCAGATTCACCTCGGGATTATCCCTATTAACAATACGTTCAGCAAAAAAATAATTTCCATTCACCCAAGCCACTCCGCGAAATGTATTAAATAGGAGCTCAAGATTGGTTTTATGGTTAGGTATGTAGAACATGCCAAATTCTTTACTCCAAGATACGTTTGGTAATGAATCGACCAAGGCCTGTACAACTTTGTTGGTGTTGAACTGAAGACCAATGCATTTATTATTATCAATAAGCAAGTGTTTTAAGGTGATAGAGCGATTGGAATCCATAACGAAAGTTTTTACCAAAGTAGAGGTTACTTTTGATTTAATCGTATCTTAATCGAATATTGTTCGCATAGACATTCACTTAAATTTGAATAGATGAGATTACAGCATACATGTTTATATTGTGAAAATGAACTTATAGGTAGAACGGATAAAAAATATTGCAACTTACACTGTAAGAGTGCTTACCAATACCAAAAAGAAAAACAGAACCCAGAGCGGTTTTATAATAAGGTGGACAATCAATTGAAATTGAATAGGAAGATTCTAAAGGAATACAACAAGGGAGGAAAGGTAACGATACGTTCTAATGTGTTATTGGAATTAGGATTTGATCCCAAATTCTTTACCCACTATTGGAAAAATCAAAAAGGAGAGGTTTATCTATTTGTTTATGAATATGGATTTCTAAAGAAACCTGAGAACGGAAAGGATAAATATATTTTGGTCACTTGGCAGGACTATATGGAGAAGATAAAAAGTTAAGATGTTTTGATGAAATTTTAGTATAAATTTAAGCTTAAACTAAAATTTCCATCGCCTCATCTAAAATGGAATTACCAAGTTCTTTAAGATACATTTGTGTGATAGTGAGATTTTTATGCCCCATTGATTCACTAATTATATCGGTAGCAACTCCTTTTTGTTTCAAACAGTTTGCAAAACTATGCCTGGCCACATAACTGCTGAGCGGTTTGTCAATTCCCGAAACATTGGCAATCTCTTTCAATTCTTTGTTATACCGTTGAAGGGTTTTGTGTTTTCTATTTTCTATTTGTGTTGGTGTCAGGTAATCTTTTAATAGAATTGGGAAAACATATTTAGTACCTAAAGAATAATTTTGATAAAAGTCCAGAATTTCTTGAACCGGAGGTAGAATTTTAATAGTGAAATTCGCTTTGGTTTTCGACCTTTTATAGTAAATGCTTTTTCGAGAAACTTGCTTCCATTCCAATTTCATCATGTCAGTAAAGTTCATTCCCCTTGTATAAAAGCTAAAAATAAAATAATTTCGACTATTCGTCAATCGAGGAAATTGCTCTAAATCTAGATTTCTAATATTAAGAACTTCGTCCATAGTCAGGGCTTTTTTGAGATTTTTCCCTTTTAATTTTGAAACTTTGTATGTTTTGAAGGGATAGTATTCCTCTTTGGCTATTTTTCTCTCAATTGCAAAATTAAATAATGCTCTTAATCCTCTCATTCGAATACTAATACCACCATCGGTTCCACCTCTTGACCTCAGGAAAACTTCATATTTATTTAGAAAAGAAGGTGTAATTTCCTTGAATGTAAGTTTGGTGCTTTTATGAAAGAGCTTTAAAGAATTAAAAGAATCTTTATGTGTTCTTGCATTTCCTGTTCTTCCAGCTGAAATCATCTCCCCAATAATTTCGTCCCAGAAATAAAAAATATTTTGTTGAACGGGATTGGATACCACCCGAAAACTGTTTTCGAAGTCTTGTAAATCAAATTCATTTTTTTCCATCTCCAAATCCGTCAATATTTTCAGAGCCCTGTCCTTGAATTTGAGTAGCAACCTATTATTTTGTGTGTTGTTGGAATTTTTACCAGTGAAACTCCCGGTAGTTTTATTCCATTCATTCGGAAATGCTCTAAATATTGTTTGGAAAAATTTGGATTTTCTATCTTTCGACACCCTCAAAGCGATTGGGTAGCTACCATCAGTTAGCTTTGTTTTTCTTAAAACTGTTTTTACTGTTGCCATAGGCTTAAAATGAATCTGTACAACATCTGTACAACAAATTGCCTAATAAAGATATATTATATGAAAACTACAACAAACAAATAAATCATAAAACATTGAAAATCAGAATAAAAGAAAATAAATATAGTTAGATGAAGAATAAAATTAACGGCCTTACAAGCAGGGGGTCGAAGGTTCGAATCCTTCAGGGCCCACAGAATGAAAAAAAGCCGTTCAATTACTTGAATGGCTTTTTTATTTTTTTGATTTATTTTTTTTATAGTTGATAATTGGGTGCTTTTTACTTTGCCTAGAACAAATATTTTTTCCTTTAAATTGATGGTTTCTACCGATTTGGGGCAGTCTTCGCCAATGAAATTCTAAATAAATTCTTAACATTTTTGACCGTTCATCGATCTTTTTGTTTTTTTTAAGTATTTCGTAGTCCAAAATGATACTTTCGTCGTATAACTAGGGGCGAACGGATTTATCATCTGCTTTTTTCATTGTAACAAAAATTTGTATTGTCTTGATTTACTGAAATTTGCTTGTGAGAAAATGATATTCTGACAACGCACATTTCTAGTGAATTTTTATATTTTAAAAAATAATTTAACTCCACTAAAACCTTTTTACTATGAGATTGAAAACTACTCTATTTTTATTTATTAACCTTCTTTACTTCAGTCAAGTAGATGCACAATCGTGTAACGGTGCCGATTTTGAAGAACGAAACGGGATTGCTGTTGTAGAAGCAGAATCAAAAGTGTCAGGAAGCTGGAGCAAAAGAAATCTTTCCGGTGCATCTGAAGGACAGGCATTATACTATGCTGGAAGTAATCAATTTAATAGCCCTGGTTCTTCAGCAATCACTTATAAGGTAAGAATTAATACACCTGGTACCTATAGGGTTATTTTGCGTAGTCAAATTGGTAAACTTGCAACCAACGGTGAGGCACCTACTTCTGAACATAATGATACATGGTTGAGAATCAATGGAGCTGAATTTTATGGACAAAATGGATCTAGTAGGGTTTGGCCTAAAGGTTCAGGTAGAACTCCAACTGTGGCTGGTGCCAGTGGTAATGGTTGGTTAAAAGCGTATACAAACAAACTGGGTTGGACTTGGAATACCTTTACGAATGACGGACCAGGTCATGGTATTTATGTGAGATTCAGCAGCGCAGGTGTATATAATGTCCAAATTTCCGGCAGGTCTAAAGACCATATAGTTGATAAAATTGCGTTATACAGAAGCGGTGTTAGTGCATCTGCTGCACAAAGTGCCAAGGCAACTACGTGTTCTGGCAGTACGCCAACGCCAACACCAACGCCAACACCTCCTTCGAATAATGTTGCACCTTCTGTAAATATTACTAGCCCTAGTAACAATCAAAGTTT
>CAZDOW010000152.1:0-4650 GCA_964507115.1 uncultured Maribacter sp. | reverse complement strand
GTAACTCCAATTTAAAGTACATGTATTGGAATATGAGACAGCAGTTGGCGCACCATACTATAAACGGTTGTAATATAAACGTTGGCGATGTTATGGCTTCGGGCACCATTTCTGGTAAGGACGAAAGTTCCTATGGTTCTATGCTTGAAATTTCTTGGGGCGGAACAAAACCAGTAACCTTAAAAGACGGCAGTACACGTACCTTTATAGAAGACAACGATACCGTAATCATGCGAGGATTTGCTGAAAAAGACGGAGTAAAAGTTGGTTTCGGTGAAGTTAGTGGAAGGATACTTCCAAGTGATTAATCTAGAGAATAGTGATGAATAAAAAAATAAAGACGATTTCCCCGTCGGATATTTCCCAACCAGAATTGCATAGTTACTTGCTGTCTGCCGTAGCGCCAAGACCAATTTGTTTTGCGAGTACAGTAGACAAAGACGGAAATGTAAATTTGAGTCCTTTCAGTTTTTTTAATGTGTTTAGTTCTAATCCGCCCGTGCTTATTTTTTCTCCAGCCCGCAGTGGCCGGGATGGTAGTATGAAACACACGCACCAGAACGTTTTAGAAGTACCCGAGGTGGTTATCAATATAGTTAACTATCCTATGGTAGAGCAGATGTCACTATCTAGTACCGCTTACGATAAAGGGGTAAATGAATTTGTAAAAGCAGGATTCACGCAGGTAAAAAGTGATGTCGTTATCCCACCAAGAGTAGGGGAGGCACCAGTTGCGATGGAGTGCATCGTAACTCAAGTAATTCCTCTGGCAGATGCTCCCGGTGCCGGAAATCTGATTCTGGCTAGAGTGGAGCGCATGCATATCCAAGAAGAATATCTTGATGCTGATGGGAAATTGGATACACAAAAATTAGATTTGGTAGGAAGAATGGGCGGTAGTTGGTATACACGTTCCAGCGGCGATTCCCTATTCGAAATCCCAAAACCGGTACGTACCAAGGGTATTGGAGTAGACAAGCTACCAATAGCCGTAGTGAACAGCACTGTACTTACCGGAAACAATCTAGGCAGATTGGGTAATCTGGAAGAGCTGCCATCATATGAAAATATAGCTGATATAAAAACACAGTCAGAAGTTAGTTCATTATTATCAAGTACCCCAAAAGATGAGGTACAAGAAAATGTGCATCAACTCGCAAAGAAGTGGCTAGAAGAAGATAGGGCAAATGAGGCGCTTGCCCTTCTATTTAGTCTTGGCTAAAGGCTTCTATTTGAGACAAGTGTTCTTTATCTCCGGTCAGTTGCCACTGACCAAGAGAAATGGGAATATTTCCATAGCTATTAAGGGCATCGAAGAAGGATTTTAGTTGAAACGCTGTCCCTTCTTTTTCTAGTTTTCGGGCATATTCCGCCAAGGCCTGTTCCACTAAGTATTTTCCAGTAATATAACTAGTACCGTATCCAGGTTGTCTTAAATAGAGGTGCTGCTCAAAAATCAACAGTTCTTTTTCGGTCTTCATCCATCCTCTTGGCGTATAGTCGGAATGTATTTTCCCCGCTTCCTCCATGGTCATTTCATTGGCGTGTGCATATAACGAACCTAAACCGCGAGCGGCGCGTTGTGCAATCATTATGTAGACTATTTCCCGTACTCTTGGGCTGTCATCGTACAGTCCAGCTTGCATAAACATTTCTTCTACGGCTGTAGCCATTCCTTCATTTCGGGAATCAAAAATATTGTACAACAAAGCATTTTTTCGAATACTACTTTCATGTGGTTCGTTATCCATACGCGCAAGTTCAAACCAATGGTAAAAGTGGGAGAATAGTGGCCTTGGGTCATAATGGGCTGTAATCCAGAAAAAATTACGCTTTTCCTTAGGGACAAATTCCCCATAATGCGCCTTTAGTGCGGGTTCAAAATAGTCTTTCACACTTACAATATCTTCTTCTTCCAAAAATGATAATAGGCTATTTGCTGCCTTTTCGTTTAGTAGTTTATAATCTTCTGCGGTAGCTGCATCTGTCAATGGAGGTAATTGGCGGTTTCTATGCTCTTCTAACTTCAGTGCCGTCCATGCTCGCGTTAGTTCTCGTTTTAATAACAATACCTCCTCTTCCCAAGTCAAGGTAACCAGATGTACATTCTGCTGGTACCATGTATAATTATCCTTACCAATGCCTGAAGGTCCGGTTTTTGAAGGTGCTTGCTCCTCCAACCACACTACCAAATCTTTAGTTGCTGAAATAGCTTTGTCTATGGCTTTAAGCACTTGCTTGTCTTTTTCAATACCAGCCTTGGTTTTTAGGTTTTCTAAATCAGTAATTTGGGTTTTAATATCACGTATTCCTGCAATCCAAAGGTCTTTTGCGTTACCGGTTAAATTTATTTTTGCTTGTGCATTTAAAGACGGTATGACCATAAGCTCTGCTAAAAATTGCGCACGTTTTTCTTTAGATAGCGGAAATTTATATTGCCAGACCTCTAAAACGGCGTGGTGCGTTGGTCCTTCGTGTGCAGGCACATCACTACGGGAGGTCCAAATGGTTTTGTAAAAAGCTGGATCGCGTTCCCACGATTTTAAAATTCGTTGGTTAAAATCATAACCGTTCATCTCTGCTCTTATTGTTTGCCAATCTATCTGTTCCGGAACAGACCAAGTGTCTGTGTTCAGTGCAGTAAGTCGCTGCTGTAAGGCTTTGAAATTTTGGTTTCTATTAGAAAATGTTTCTGTTCTGTAATCGGGAGCTCCATCATGTAAAGGTGGTTTTTCAAAGGAACGCCACTCTTGGAAAAGAGCTTCCAGCTTCTGATAAGAGTTATCGGAAGAGGACTGTCCATTTAATACTATTGAGCATAGTGCCAACAATAGAAGGGTAATACTTACTTTTAGGGCGGGTTGCTTGGTCATTTTAACGCTATTTTTTTTAAAAGATAGTTTATTTGTGGCTTTTTTGAAAGGGGTAAGCTATTTACGGTTTGATTGTTGCTTAGAAATAAGTATTTAGGATTTTTTTTCGTTAACCAAATTAAAAAAACAGTCTTTGTTTGGTAATTTTCGTTTTTTAGTCTTACTATTTAAAGATTGTTTTTATCTTACCATAGTTATAATCAATTGATAAGATTTAAAAGGAAGCCTTTCTTTGATTAAATTATATTAAAGCATAATTATGGATATTTTAGAAGAAGCATCAGAATTTGAAAAAGCCAAAATGAGTCATATGACTACTAGTGATAGGGTGACAGCCTCAAGAGAAGCAAAACGACTTATTTTAGCAATTAATGAGATTTATAAAGAGACAAAAGACGCAGACTTAATGGATGTAATGAAGCGTTTAACTGTTAAGAAAAAAAGGATTGATGTAAGATTGAAAGGAAGACCTGATTCGGGAATATGATAGCCCTTTATTAGATAGTATTAAGTATACTCAAAACTCTTAAAAAGTGTATCAAAACGCCATTATTTTTTGATGTTGGACTTACAATGGTTGCGTATGAATCATTTAGTATCATCATTTCCTGAACGTACTGGGAGACATACCGTACCTGTTCTTGAATAATTTAGAAAAATAACTGGGGCTATATATCCCAATACGACTGTAGTTTTCGGATACGTTCAAACCTGTTGTGCCAAACAAATGCTTGGCATGCCCCATTCGAAGCTTAGAAATATAGTGTCCCACAGAATCTACATATATTTGATTTACAACCACTTGAATTTTTTTAGGGCTTATTACAAAGAGCCTGCTCAATTTAAGAATGGTCATTCTTGTATCAAAGTTATCGCTTACATAAGCTCCCAAAGAAGCTATTTTAGATAGCTCAGATTTGCTTAGGATAGATTTAACTAATTTCTGTACTATCCTTGCTATACACGTTAATCTGTGATGCCAATATCTTAAGAACGGTTTCCTAAAAATATGCACGCTATTATGTCTACTTCATTGTTCTCACATACAAAAGAAGCGTACTTTTCTATTTCGGCAGCTATACTTCCAAGATGTCTATAAGTACGGGATTTTTTAGTAGTGTTGCCTATTCACCTTTTAGGAGACACGTTAAAGGCAATTGAATCACTTTAAATAGTAATTTATCAGCGCATCTTAAAATAATCATAATCAATGTACAAGATTATAAATATACATTTTGTTTAACTATATTTGCATAAGAATAAACAAAATATAATTATGGATATTTTAAAAGAAGCATCAATATTTGAAAACGCCAAGATGAGTCACATGACTACTAGCGATAGGGTGACAGCCTCAAGAGAAGCAAAACGACTTGTATTAGCAATCAACGAGATTTATAAGAAGACAAAAGATACGACCTTAATGGATGTAATGAAGAGGCTAACCGTCAAGAAAAAGAGAATTGATGTAAGATTGAAAGGGAGGCCTGATTCAGGAATATAATAACCCAAAACTTAGAATTATTATATAGTATGCCTATACGTCTTAAATACCTTTATTTTTTGATAAGGAAATTACAATAGGTACGCACGAATAGTAAGTTGTCTGATAAATATTTAATATCATCAATTCCTGAATTTACCGGGAAACATACCATACTTGTTCTTGAATAATTTAGGAAAATCACTGGGTATAGATGAGTACAAATGAACAAAATTTGAACTTATAAATGCATTGTTTAACTTAGGAGTATTATCATATTTCTGATATTTTGTA
>CAZDOW010000151.1:2491-4662 GCA_964507115.1 uncultured Maribacter sp. | reverse complement strand
CCATTAGAAATAGCAGCAATGCTATCGCCTGAATACCCCATAGAATAGAGCGCTCCAACAATACTACCTATACTAGTACCAATGACGATATCTGGCACTATACCCAAGGAGTCCAAGGCCTGCAATACGGGAATGTGGGCAATTCCTTTGGCGCCACCACCGCTAAGGACAAGGGCCACTTTGGGTTTCTCGTTTTGCGCATAATTAACATGACAGAAAAATAGAAATACAATTCCAAAGCCATACTTTAATAGTTGTCTCATATGTTATTTTAAAGCTTTTAAGTAAGAATCTAAAGACAAATGAATTTAGTATTGTATTACCAAAAGGTGATCAACCACAATAAATAGATAATCCCAACCTAATAAAATACATATCTTTTTTGGGTCTAATTACTCAAAATCAAATTTAGCGATTCGAGTGGTTCGTAACAAAGGACCAAATTTAGTTTTTATTTTAATATCCCATTAGAGCAGTCGAAATGGCTACTTTTAAAAATTAGAATGCTAATAATGTCTTTAAAATCCTTAAAAGAGCAGTAAAGCTTAGTTATCTGCACAAGTTTCATCCAATATTTTAAGACATCTTTTTACAGTACCCTAACTACACTCGCACATATCTTGGAGTGTATCATTCGTATTTGGTTATACTTAGATGCTGGCAAATGAATAGCGGGTGTAAAGTTTTGAAATAAATAAGCGCGGCAACCTATCTTTTAGTTTTGTTCATAATCCGCGGATAAAAAGCGGCAACCTCCAATAGGGTAGATACTGCCTATCATTTGTTATTTGGTAGAAACGAGGGATATTCTATTTTTGTGTTTGTAAATAAAAAATCTACCTTGCAAAAAATTATATCTTCAATATGAAATCTTTAAAAATTGTTGCTTGTGCTTTGGTTTTACTCATCGCATCTTCTTGTGGATCAGCTATGAAATCCGCTTGGGTCAAAGAAGGATACTCCGGTAGGAACTTTGAAAAAATACTAGTAATTGCCATATCCAGAAATGCAGAAAACCGCGCTATTTTTGAGAATACTGTGGTTAAATCTTTAGGTGATAAGGGTATTATTGCACATAATAGCTTAAAAGCCATACCGCCAGCTAAGGATATTACCCAGATGTCTGAAGAACGAATTATAGCTGCGGTAAAGGAAGGAAATTATGATGGTGTTATAGTAAGCACAGTTTTAAAAGTGGAATCTGAAGATATCTTACAATCAAGCTCAATGGAACGTAGCTATAGTGGTTATGGGTACGGATACGGGTACGGGAATTACATTTACTCTGGTTACAATGACATGTACACCCCAGATTACTACAAGGATCAAAAGACGTATGTGTTAGAGACACGCCTATTTGACGCTAATGAAGGATCAGCTGAAAAAGCTTTGGTATGGTCTGGACAGTCTAAAATAAAAAATCCAAATTCCTTAGAAGAGGGTGCCTCTAACTATGCAAAAACCGTAGTGTATACACTCCTATCCTCAAACTTAGTAAAGTAACAAGCCGGAGCGTAAACCAAAGTGCACGAATGTTATTGATTTAATGTAGTGTCCATGTTTGCCAGGTCTACTGCAATAGTATAGGGTGCTAACCTTTCAGAAAATTAAACAGCATCATCTAAACATCAGGAAATGAAAAAAATTATCCTTCTTACCTTTATTTTTTTTGCCCAATATACCAATGCACAAGCTGCTCTTTTTGCCTTAATTTTTGGAGATAAAGTCGCTACGGAAAATTTTAATGTAGGTTTAGAATTTGGTATACCGTACGCTACCCTCTCAAATACAGATGATACCAGTTCCAAGCTTGGAATTACATTTGGGATTGCAGGAAATATTAAGTTCAATGACAACTGGTCCTTACACCCCACTGCCTATTTTGCGAGTAGAAGGGGTGCGAAGTTCGATGAACTTTCCCTGATTTCAGACGATTTGGATTTAAATGCGCTATTTAACAATGTGCCTACAGAACTGACAGTCAGCTATATAGATGTCCCCGTGTTTCTTAATTATCAGTTCACTGATAGCCCTTTTAAAATTGGAGTTGCACCTCAAATTTCATTCAGAACCGGGAGTCAAGCAGTTTTCAGCAATCCCCAAGGTGATTTAGAAGCCTCGGTAAAAGAGTTTACCAATTCAACTGATTTTGGAATGATTCTTCAAGTGGG
>CAZDOW010000151.1:0-2391 GCA_964507115.1 uncultured Maribacter sp. | reverse complement strand
TTTATAAGTCCTACCGAAAGCCGACTTTCTGATTTAAATTTCGACTGGTTTCAATTGGGTGCGACACAATACTTCCAAACCGGCAACGTAAGACCTTTTGCAGGGGGTGGCCTAGGATTCGTGGTTATTAGCCCACAAAATGTAAATAGACTAATTACAACCAGGGGGCTAGATTCACAAACCCGCTTTGCCTTTAGTTTTAAAGGAGGGGTTAATATTATGTTCAGTGATCGTGTTGGCCTTAACCTTCAAGGCAATTTATACGTCCCAGTAGTCTGGGGCGGTTTATATGTTGGAACTGGCGGTGCCGGGGTAAGTGCAGGTTCGACCACGGTAATGGGTGGTTTTAGCGCAGGTTTGGTGTTTTTAGTGGGGGATTAACCCATAACACTATCATAAGGGTTAAATTAATGCAATACATGGAGTATTCATTACAACGTCTAAAAACGGTTAGCAAGCATACAGAATGAGCCTAAAACAAACAGTACCTATTTTATTACTTTCTGTATTTTTCACAGCCCTTTTAGGCTGCAAAGAAAAAGGGAAAGAAGTAGTAGAAATTGAACATGAGACCCTTGATTGTAGCGCTGTTTCAAGGGCGTCTATTTTAGGAGCGGATATGGGTACTGCACTAGAAACTAAGGTAGATTCACTTCCCCCCGCTACTGGAGCCTTAGACGACTATTCTGGAATGATTGAGATTTCTGGTGGTGTCTTTGAGATGGGAGGAGATATTCCACCTGGGTTTGAAAATATGCCTAAGACAGCGCTACCCCAGGGAGATGAACTTCCAAAGCATACCGTTCAAATCAGCGATTTTTGGATAGACGAGCACGAAGTCACCAATGCACAATTCAAAACTTTCGTAGCAGCTACAGGGTATGTGACCACAGCGGAAAAACCTATTGACTGGGAGGAACTTAAAAAACAACTTCCACCGGGAACTCCTAAGCCTCCTGCTGAAAATTTATTGCCGGCTTCACTAGTGTTTAATTATGCTCCAGCCAATACATCAAGGGATAATTTAGGAAATTGGTGGACCTTTACAAAGCAAGCCAGTTGGCGACAGCCTCAAGGGCCGGGAAGTTCTATAGAAGGTAAGGAAGCTTATCCTGTGGTTCATGTAAGTTGGTACGATGCACAAGCCTATGCACAATGGGCAGGAAAACGCTTGCCAACTGAAGCCGAATGGGAATATACAATGCGGGGCGGCAAACAAAATATGATGTATCCCTGGGGAAATAAAAAAACAGAACAAGGGACCAACTACGCCAATCATTTACAGGGCAAATTTCCCTATACCAATACGCTAGAAGATGGTTTTGAAGGAGCGTCACCTGTAAAATCATTTCCGCCCAATGATTATGGCCTCTACGATATGGCGGGTAACGTTTGGGAATGGACTAGTGATTGGTACAGTGCTAAATACTATGTTGAACTAGCGAAAAATGGAGGTATTACAAACAATCCTCAAGGACCCGATGAAGGATTTGAAGTATACGGTAATTTAGAAAAAAACAAGGCGATACGAGGCGGTTCCTTTTTATGTAATGACGATTGGTGTTCCGGTTACCGCAACGCTAGACGCATGCGAAATACCCCGGATACTTCCATGGAACACATTGGTTTTAGATGTGTACGCGATGTTACCCAATAAGAACGAATATTTTTAACGATGACTTATAAAACCATACTTTTTTTAGGATTTTTTATACTTTTCTGTACCAACAGCTATTCGCAAGAAAACGAAGAGGAAGAACAACAAGAAGGTAAGATACATAAAGTGGCTTTGGTTTTTGGGTATACCCATATTCCATCAGCATTTGAGGATGGAGAGACAAGTAAATCTGTATTTGTACCAACACTTGGACTAGATTACTTTATGCAATTGGCCAAGGGCTGGAAAATAGGAGCAGTTTTCGATTTGGAATTGAACAATTACTTGGTCAATTTCAACAAAGAAGAATTAGAACGTGAAAAAGCGTTGGTCACGGGGGTACTTGTAGGGTATGAATTTGCTGAACGCTGGAGCTTCTTGCTGGGACCAGGAATAGAGTTTGAAAAAAATAAAAATTTATTTATTATAAGAGCGAGCGCGGAATACGAGTTTGAACTTGGTGAAGACTGGGGCCTTTTTCCCTCTTTCAATTACGATTTTAAAAAGGAATATAGTTCATGGTCCATTAATATTGGAATTAGTAAAAGGCTATAGTTTGTTGATATTATTTTAGTACTTTCGTCAAAATTGTTTCCCAAAAATATTTTAACCATTAATTATAAAAAGAAGAGCATGAAAAAACTGATTTTTACGGTATTATTAACTTTTGCGTTTGGAGTTACCCAAGCTCAAAAAGAAAAAAAGCCCAATATTCTCGTAATTTGGGGAGATGA
>CAZDOW010000150.1:0-4887 GCA_964507115.1 uncultured Maribacter sp. | reverse complement strand
GAAGCAATTACTTCATCATCTGTAATCTGAGGATACATCCTTTTCAATGTGTCAATAAAGTTCTTCTCAATTTCTTCGTCGGTTTGTGCAAAAAATGAATCTGATGCTTTAACATATTTCGGCAAATAGATAAGACTATGTCCGTTGAAGTTCTTCTTATCGACCAAGGCGCTCATTTCAATAATTCCTGTAAATGGCGCTATATCATCGGTAATATTGGTTACATAATAAGGCGAGATCGGGTTCTTTAACAAGAGTGATGTACAAACTACACCCAGATATTCTGTTGAGTTAAATTTAGAAATCTCTGATTCTGATAATCCCACAACAGTTTTTGTAATGATTGGTGAAGGTGTGGTCATTACAACTCTATTGAATGTTAGCACTTCTTCATTTCCAAATTTTATGGAAACACCATCTTCGCTCTTTTGAATGACTTCTGCTTTGTATCCTTTATGGATAGTAATATTTTTATCTTGAATATGTTTTTCAAATGCATTTAGGATTGTATCATAACCACCCTCCACATAACCAAACATCTCCTTCTTCAATCCAGTTCGTCTTGCTGCATACATTCTTTGAATAGTTGCCCAAATAAAAGAGGCCGCAGTTTCTTTATAGCTATCGCCTAATTTTGCCTTAAGCAATGGAAGCCATATCTTATTAAAAGTTCGTTTCCCCGAGAATCTGGTTAACCATTTTTCAACAAGAATCTGTTCCAACTTTTTCCAATTCTGAATGCGAGAAGCTGCAAATATTGTGAATCCTAATCGGAACTTATCAACAAGATTAATTGGGGGGAATTTAAAGAATTCCACTAAGTTTGACATGGAATATAATTTACCACCAGAATAAAATCCAGTTTTTGTCTCGACCCAGTTAAACTCATTTTCGAGTCCAATTTCACTTATGATTTTCCGAGTATAAGTGTCTGATAATAAAACTACATGGTAAAACTTATCCCAGGTAATGTTATCGATTTTCCAGGCACGAGTTAACCCGCCGAGTTCAGGAGCTGCATCAAAAAGTTCAACTTGATAACCTTTCTCTGCAATTCGCAAAGCTGCTGTCATCCCTAAAATCCCGCCACCTACTATTGCAACTTTTTCATTCATAGTTTTATCCCATTTGATAGTTTCATTCAGCTTTTAATTTCTTAATGAAGCAACAGCATTAACTGCTAATCTGAATTTGAATCCGTTAAATTCCGGAACTTCGGATAATAAACCTGGATTGGCGATTTCGCAACCAGTTGAACAACTGGCAGCCAAACGCTGCACTTCTTTGAAGTCAACCATATTGAATTCACCATCGGCATAAGTTTTATTTAAAAACAGACATAAGTCTCGAACTTCGTTTCCTAATCCTGTTTCCATGGTACGGAATGAATCGTAAGCAAAATCAATGAATGCTGGAGTAGGAGCTTGTGTTCCTCTTCCTATACCGGTATATTTTATCGAACTATCTTTAAATTGCGCTGCCTTAAAAACATTACAGGCATCAACCACGCCTTCCAATTTATTAGCGTAAGTTATAATATCCTCAAACTTTTGAAAGTATTCCTGATGGGCCGTTCCCATAAATACCAGGTCAGTATCTGTTAAAGCCAGTTTTAAATCATTAGTAAAGTCGTTGGTTAAATTGGTTTTCTGTAAATTCTGGTCATCCGTTTTTACATATGGATCATGAAGTACGACATCACAGCCTCTCTTTTTCAAAGCTAATGCCAATTGCAAAGATGGTGAGTTACGTGTATCTTCTGAGTTAAATCGGTAAGCCGCACCCAAAATTGCAATTCGTTTGCCGTCTACTTTCCCAATATTTTTTTCACACAACTCTATTGTCTTTTCAGGAGATTCATCATTAATTACTCTTGAATTAATGATTAAACTATTACTGGTATCTTGTTCCGATTCGATTCTGCGCCACCAAAGTAAGATTCCATCTTTGGGTAAACAGTGACCGCCAACGCCAAGCATTGGAATCAGAATTCCACCACTAGGCACAGCATTAGGATCGCTTGTTGCATTGTCTGTTTGCATCATTCGTTTGTTGATTTCTTCGCGAATGGAATAGAAATCAATATCATGATCATCGCAATAACGAACCAATTCAGTAGAGAAAGCAATTCGGACATCACGATAGGCATTTTCTAGGGTCTTAACAACTTCAGCAGTCATGCTGTTTGTTTCGTATAGTTCGCCGTTGGTTACAATGTGTTTATAAACGTGCTTAATCATTTTGGGTGTTTCAGGATGCAGACCTGCCACTAATTTGTCAGAATCGGTTACACGTTCAACCAAACGACCAGGCATCACACGGTTTGGACTATTTCCAAGTAAAATATCTTTTCCTTCAATTAAACCATATTTAGCAAAATGATCTTTAATTACCGTTGCCATAGATGAAGGTGCCAGCGTTGACTCAAATACAATAACAGGAACTTTATGAGCCGGTTTCTTTTGCAAGGCTTCGGCTAAACTTGTAAGTCCACCCATTAATGGTCCATAATCCGGTGCGAATCCAGCCTTATCGGTTTGGATTGATACAAGAATCATATCTGCATCAGACAGATTATTAAAATCATAACTGGCAGAGAGCAATCCTTCTTCAACTACTTCGTTGGTAATTCTATTTAAGCCGGGTTCAATACCACCAATAACAGATTTCCCCTGATTGATTGCATCAACTTTCCATCCTGAATTAACTGAATTACGCTGAATTACAACTACTTTGGCTGGTTTATCTGTTCCAATTTTTATACGTGCATTGGCTAAAAGACTAGCCATTGGCATTCCAACAATTCCGGGTCCGATTACGCCTATTTTTTCTACTTTCCAATCAAATGACAATTTTTCGCTTAAACGAATATTCATAAGTATATATCTTTTAGTTGTTATCTATAAATTGATTAAACCATAATTCCATGGATAATAAGCCCCACAGTCCACGTGAAAAAGGTCGTTCTGAGTTAATTATTTGTTCTACGTATTTTGTGTTTATTATATTTCTTTCTTTTGCCTTTTTTGATGTCAAAGTATCCATAATAAAATCACGGGTCTTCTTATTCTTAGACCAGATATGTAACGGAACGGGAAATCCCATTTTATCTTTTCTGTTTAAGATTTCTGGAGGCATTGTTTCCTTAATTGTTTGCTTTAACAAATATTTCAATTCTCCTCCTTTAAATTTCATCCCTGCAGGCATTTTTGAAATCAAGTCGATAATTCTTCGATCCAATAAAGGAACTCTTGATTCAATTGATACAGCCATACTAACTCGGTCTTCAACTTGTAAAAGAGCAGGAAGACTGGCAGATAGGTCAAATTGTGTCATTTTATTGTAGTAACTCTTCGTTTTACTACGGTTAAATTGTTCAGAGAATTTATCAAATATCCTATTCTCGTTTCTGCCGTTAATAAAATCTGGATGAAGAAAGTCGCTTATTGAGCCCATCCGATTTATAAGATTAAAATACCTCCTATCCATCGGTTCAAAAACGTCGTTTTTCCAAAAGCCTTTTAGCATTGGTACATATTGTTTTAAAGATGGTAGGTTTGGTAAAATTGACTTCAATGTAACAATGTGTTCGACCTCTTCGTTGGTTTCAAATATTGATCCTTTAAGAGCTTGCTCCAGATAAGCAACCAAATATCTGGCATATCCACCAAAAATTTCATCACCTCCCTGTCCTCCTAAAATTACCTTGACATGATTGGATGCGAATTTGGAAACCATATATTGAGGAAATAATCCTGGTCCTGCGACCGGTTCATCCAAATGATAAATTAGCTTTGGTAGAACATCAATAAACTCTTGTTCCGTAGGGAAAATTTCATAAAGCTCTGAATTAGCTTTCTTTGCAGCTATTCTTGCATATTTAAGTTCGTTAAATTCCGGGCCTTCATTAAATGCTCCGCTAAACGATTTTAAGGGATGGTTGACTATTTTAGATGCCATTATAGTAACCAGGGAAGAGTCTATTCCTCCACTTAAGTACGTTCCAATTGGCACATCACTGCGCAACTGTTGTGTTATCGTATCATCAAGAATTTTTTGTAATTCATTTATAAAATAATCTTCAGTATGAAATGTATCGGTGTTAAAATCCGGTTTCCAGTAGTTTACCGTTTTAAAACTCCATGTTTTTAAGTTGATTATTGAATAATGTCCAGGTTGGAACTTATTGATATTCTGAAAAAGTGTATTTTCACCTAAAATAAATTGAAAAGTAAGGTATTCATAAAGATTTTCCATTGCCGGAAGGGCTTTGATCTCAGGATGGGCCAGTATTGCTTTAATTTCACTTCCAAATAATATGCTGTTTTTATCCTGATACCAATACAATGGCTTAATACCAAAATGATCTCTTGCTACGTAAATCTGATTGTTCGATTTATCATAAATGATAAAAGCAAACATACCGTTAAGCCGATTGACACAAGCTTCTCCGTATTCCCGGTAAAGATGAAGTATTACTTCAGTATCAGATGTCGTATCAAATTTATGCCCCTTTAATTTAAGTTCTTCCCGCAGTTCAATGTAATTATAAATTTCTCCATTAAATACAATGGTATAATTTCCGAAGGTCATTGGTTGTTGACCGGTATTAAGGTCGATAATGGATAGTCGTTTATGATAGAAACCACAATTATCATTTATAAATATACCTTCTTCATCAGGACCACGATGATGAATGGTATCGGCCATCTTCCGAAGAATATCAGGTCTTACATTAAGACCATTTTTATTTAGAATTCCAACAAATCCGCACATTGGTTATGGAAAATTAGTTTAAGGTTGAAGTCGAACATTATTATTGCTTTTTTTCTAATAATCTGGAAGCCAAATTTGAACCAATAAATCCGGCTACACCTGTAATAAGTA
>CAZDOW010000149.1:0-4900 GCA_964507115.1 uncultured Maribacter sp. | reverse complement strand
GTTAGAAAATGGCAAATCACAAGTCGGCATTAAAGAGAATTAGAAGAAACGAAGCTGTACGTTTACGTAACAGGTATCAGCACAAAACTACGCGTAACGCGATAAGGAAATTGCGTGGTGAAGAAAGCAAAAAAGATGCAGAAGCTCTTTTGCCAAGTGTTGTAAGTATGGTAGACCGTTTGGCAAAACGGAACATCATACACGCTAATAAAGCGGCCAACATAAAAAGTAAATTGGCTAAGCACGTAGCGGCACTTTAAAACGTTTTTTACAAGATAATAAAGTCTTCCAACTTAGTTGGAGGGCTTTTTTGTTTCTATATCTGACATTTTTCCGATCCAAACAAAACCTATTATAATACAGCTGTATAAGGCCACGATTAATACCAAGAGCAGTTCTCCTAGGTATAATGTCTTGTATAAATCAACATCTAGTTGGCCTATTCCTATTATAAATGGATAGGCAGGATAGAAAATCAAAAATCCGATACTAATCCATCGTACCAATTTATGGTAATTTGAAAATGCCAACGGTTTATCCTTAGTTTCCTTCAAATACATATATGCAAAGATTGTTAGCGCTACGGATCCTGTAAGTATGGCTCCAAGTTGAGGGTATAGGATGAAGTTTTCGAAAAACGGATTTAGGATACTTGCCAGGCAAAATAGTATACAACCCAGTTTGGTATATAGTTTAAGTTTAGGGTTGGTAGTGCTGTTTCTATACATCCAATAAAAATAGAGAAAAAAGACAATGTCCAGAATATTGAATACCATGTGATTGTAATTTTGATACCCTTTTTCGAAAATTATTTGTATTTCTTCAAAGTCACGTATTAGTACTCCCAATATTTCAGTCAAGAAAACATAGCCCAGCAGAATAGGAAGCGCTTTTAACTTGGTTTCATAGTAATACTTGTATTTGATTAAGGAGAGTGTTAGCGCTACGCCATATACTAACATAAAGACGTTCTCCTTGATTAGTTGTACTGATTCTCCTGTCATTTAATGTACGATAAGATTAACGTTAACCTATGCAGTATTTTTAAGTGTTCTGAATAATAGGTTTCACTCTTTTCATGTTTAATAGACCTATAATAAAACAGGAATACAATAGCGTAATCAATAAATAATGAAGATTGGATAATTGATACGTATTGTAGCTGTCATATTGGAAAGTTAAAATATACATTGTAATGGGGTAGAAGGAGTAAAAAATGAGAATCCCTATACTTATCCAAAAGAATATATTAGTGCCCAACGTTGCTTCTTTGGCGCTTAACTCTAGTACGTAAGATAAGGCGCCAACTATCAAAATCACAGACCCCATTATAATAGCGTAATTTTGGGGAAGCATATAAAAATTCTGTAAAAACGGATTTATGAGGCTTGTGATTATAAAGAGTATTGCTCCAATAAAGATAAAGGACTTACTGTTTTTTGATTTAATGATTGTCCAAAATACATAGTAGAAATAGAGAAAGAATATGATATCGAAAACGTTAAAGATTATAGCGTTGTAGTTCGTGTAATCTTCATCATATATAATTTGAAATCCCTCAACATCCCTAACTAAAAGTCCCAACACTTCTCCAACTAAGGCATACCCTATAAGTATAGGAAAATACTTTAGAATAGTGTCATAATACAATCGATAACGGATTATCGATAGGATTAGGGTGATAACATAGAGTATAAAAAAATAATTATTTAGAACATACTCCATTACCTAAGATTTTGATTAGGATTTACCCTTTTTATTGATTTTTTGGAGGAGGTACACCCGTTCCTCTATTCATTGTCAAACTTGTACCTCCTTGTAATGCATATGCAGGGGCTACAGTAGCACTGTTTATTTCGGGCAACATGGAAGCGTATGCTTTTGTTCCTTTTCCTTTTGTGCCACCCAGTCCTTTTATCTCTTCAAAACTATCGTTCAATGGTGCGGGTTGAGGACCTTGGGCGCCTTGAGCAATATAAAATAAATACTCACGGCTACCATCATTATAGGTTGGGGAAAGCATTACAGAATTCTGTTTTGGATGCATAACGCGCTCTTTCGTCCCAGGAAAAACTTCTGCATCTGGATAATTAGAAAAATAAAAACGTAAGGTAGAAATCTCTACATTGGCGGTTTTGGCTTCCTGTTCTATGTAAGCCATATATTGTTTTATGGTCTCGTAATCATAATATACAAAACGTGAGGCATCAAAAGGTTTAGCAGCTTCTTTGGATCTGTCCTTTTCCCCGTTGATGGAGTCTTCGTAGCGTTCAATTAAAGGAACCCTTCTTTTTCCGTAGGCATCGTACATCTCCTTGGCTTGAGGTATTTCAACAATTTGCGAGGGTGCAAGAACCTCTGGTTTTTCAGTTATTTTAGTTTTGGTTTCCTCTCCACAACTTACAACGACTAAGAGCATAAATAAAATAATAAACTGAAACACGTGTACCGAATTTTTCATTTTTGTTTGATTTTAATTAATTCGTATTTAGACCATAAGAAAATACATCGGTGTTCGGGGGAAGAATCTTTAATCCCTTAAAGATATTAATTTAGTTGGAGTGTAGGATTTATACTTCGCTTTTTCGATAAATGACAAAAAAAATCCCGATTTAAAGTTTAAATCGGGATTTAATATGGTGTAACTTATTGTTTACTTATTCATTGTCATCAAGAACTCTTCATTGTTCTTGGTCTGTTTGAATCGTTGTTCTATAAACTCCATAGCTTCTACAGGGTTCATATCTGCTAAATACTTACGCATGATCCACATACGTTGCAGCGTACTTTCATCAAGTAGCATATCATCACGTCTAGTGCTAGACGACGTAAGGTCAATAGCAGGAAAAATTCTCCTATTAGCAATTTTACGATCTAACTGCAGCTCCATGTTACCAGTACCTTTAAATTCCTCAAAGATTACCTCATCCATTTTAGAACCTGTTTCCGTAAGGGCTGTAGCTATGATAGACAATGAGCCACCGTTTTCTATATTACGGGCAGCACCAAAAAATCTTTTCGGTTTGTGCAGTGCATTTGCATCAACACCACCACTCAAAACCTTACCTGAGGCTGGTTGTACGGTATTGTATGCCCTTGCAAGCCTTGTTATGGAATCTAAGAGGATAACCACATCATGACCACATTCTACAAGACGTTTCGCTTTTTCTAATACTATATTGGCTACTCTTACATGCTCTGTTGGTTCTTTGTCAAATGTTGAAGCAACAACTTCACCACGCACATTACGTTGCATGTCCGTAACCTCCTCAGGACGCTCATCAATCAATAGAATGATTTGGTAGACTTCTGGATGGTTGGCAGCAATACCGTTAGCAATATCCTTTAAGAGCATTGTTTTACCCGACTTAGGTTGGGATACTATCATCCCCCTTTGTCCTTTTCCAATGGGTGAAAACAAATCAATGATTCTAGTTGATATCGTGCTTTGTCTTTCGGCTAGGTTAAATTTTTCTTGAGGGAAAAGCGGTGTCAGATGCTCAAAAGAAACCCTGTCCCTAACGATTTGAGGATCTATTCCGTTAATTTTATTTACTTTGATTAGTGGGAAATATTTCTCCCCTTCTTTTGGTGGTCTCACCTGTCCTAAAACCGTATCTCCTGTTTTAAGTCCGAATAAACGAATCTGTGATTGTGAGACATAAATATCATCAGGAGAGGATAGATAGTTATAGTCAGAAGACCTAAGGAAACCATACCCATCCTGCATAATATCCAATACTCCTTCGCTAGCTATGATGCTATCGAATTCAAATTCTGGTTCCTTATACCTGTTTTTTAAATCCTTGTCAAAATTACTTTTGTCGTGAGTGCTTCTCGGATTTGGTTTTTTGTTTTGGTTGTTCTTTTGATTTTTATTGTGAACTGGGTTCTTCTGGTTGTCGTTCTTGTTTTCTGAGGCGGCTGGCCTTGGCCTTGGTCTTGGCTTTCTTACTTCCTGAGGCTCTTTGGTTTCTGTTTCTTTTTTCTCCGGCTCTTTTTCAGGATTGATGTCCGCTACTTGTGTTTTTTGTTCCTGGGCGGGCTGCTCTTCCTTAGCAATTGTTTTAACTGCTCTGGCCCGTGGTTTCGGTTTTGGTCTGTCTTCCGTTTTTTGTGGAATAACTGCTGCAGCTGCTTTTGGATTTGCTGCTTGGAGGTCTAGAATTTGATAGACGAGATCCAATTTTTTTAGGGTCTTGAATTTTGGAACATTAAGTCCTTTGGCTATTTCCTGAAGTTCAGGTAGCTTTTTTGATTTTAAATCTGAAATCTCAAACATTAAATGTAGAATAAATTATACGTGATTTGTATTGCAAGAAGTGTGTCGTCTAAATTGGATATGCTAATGGGAAAGATTTTCCCTTGGTAAGTGTTATGTTTGATAACGGAACAATATTACAAATTATTTTCAATAATAAACCAATAATTTTTAAAAAGACCTGTATTTTTGTAGTTCAAAGGAACAAAAACAACATGATTCAAAGAATACAAACCCTTTATTTGGTTTTGGTGGCTGTTATAGCAGGTATACTTCCTTTCTTTGTAAATCTATGGTTAGATGTTAATGGAGTAGAAATTTATGCGCAGAATGAAGTCATTGTTTCTATTGTTTTTTATGTTTGTGGTGCTTTAGCATTATGGGCAATTTTTCTTTTTAAGAATAGAAAAAACCAGTTTGTTGTAAACAGACTGAATATGATATTGAATCTTTTTTTACTAGGATTTTTCGTTTACCGATCGCTAAACTTATCCGGAGGGACCTTGGTCTCAGAGAAGGGTATTGGGATGTTGATTCCTGTATTTTCTATCGTTTTTTTGGTCCTTGCAAATAGGGCTATAAAGAAGGATGAAGATCTTGTAAAATCTGTTGATCGTTTACGTTAAACCTAACATCTTA
>CAZDOW010000148.1:0-4923 GCA_964507115.1 uncultured Maribacter sp. | reverse complement strand
TTAAGAGTAAATCAACTACTTCCTGCGTTTGTGAAATAGTGGAAGGATGCACCATTCAAAAAAAAGATAATGTGCTTTACGAAATACGTCCGAAGGAAATAGAAAAAATAGACGAAGTACCCGTAAAGCAAATCATACCACTCATCACTGATTTAGAAAAAGAACCACTTTATACAGAAAGAATTCGTGGAAATGTATCTGCAACAACCTATAGCACAATTGCAGACCAAAGAGATGATAGACATCGCTTAATGGGTCGTCTTTCAATCAATGCCCAACATATCAAGAACTCGAAATTTTCATTTAACACTTATCTCAATTACCGACATATTTTTGAGCAAAGTGATGGTAGGTCTATCCAGAATAATGATATTCTGAGGATTTATAATTTTGCCGTTCATTATGATGTCAGTCCCACGCTAAATGTTACTTTAGGAAGAAACATTAATCCTAAAATTTCTTCTTTAGGCGCTATTGATGGTTTACAAGTGGAAAAGTACTTCGGAAAAAAATACATCGGTGCCATTGCCGGATTTCGGCCAGATATTTTCAATTACGGCTTTAATGCCAATCTAATTCAATATGGAGGTTATATCGGAACGATAACCGAAGGAATAAAATTTTATTCCCAAACTACCCTTGGATTTATAGAACAGCAAAATAGTGGGGAAATAGACCGGCGCTATGCGTATTTCCAGCACACGAGTACTATTGCCAAAAACCTGAACTTGTTTTCTTCTCTTGAATTAGATTTATTCAGCAAATTGAATGGAGAAGTTAGTAATGAAATAAGGTTGACGAATTTATACGTTTCGGCGAGATATCGATTTAGTAGAAAATTCAATATGATGGTCTCCTATGATTCGAGAAAAAGAATCCTTTATTATGAGACCTATCAAATGGAAATTGAACGTTTTTTAGATGACGATATCGCAAGGCAAGGCGCCAGAATTAGAATAAATGGAAGACCTTTAAAGAATATACTTGCCGGAGCTAGTTACAGCAAACGCTTTCAAAACAATAGTGAGAACAGATCAGATAATATCTATGGCTATGTAACCTTCTCAAAACTACCCATTATTAATGGCAGGCTATCACTATCTTATAACAAGAACGAGTCTAACTATCTAAAAAGTAATATTGCCAGTATACGGCATTCAAACAGCTATTTTGAGGGGAGTCTCAACGCAGATTTTTATTATAGATTTGTACACTATGACTATGTAAATAGTTTAAATCCTCTGAATCAACAGTATGTGGGCACCAATCTATCTTATAATTTTACTAGAAACTTAAGATTTGGTCTAACAGGAGAACTCGCTACCTCTAATATAGAAAACAGCTATAGAATATATTCAAGAATTGTGCAACGATTTTAAAGACGTAGAAATATGAGAAGAGTTATTTTTTCAATAATAAGTGCTTTATCGCTAATAGGCTGTAACAACGGCCCGAAGGTTATACCGCCATCTTCCCAAACAGAAGAAAATTTAGAAAAAGGTAGTGGTATTTTTACACCCAATCCGGCAACACAAGTGACTACTAGTTCTGATACTTCGTTTAATGAAGATTTGCACAAGGTCATCGTTCAAGAGGTCTTGCAAGCAAATCGTTATGTATACCTAAATGTAAAAGAGGAAGAAAATGGACAATTTTGGATTGCGACTAGAAAACAAGAGGCAAAAAAAGGAGAAGTCTATTATTATAGACGGCCTTTGTTGAAAACCAATTTTGAAAGCAAGGAATACAATCGTGTGTTCGACACCATTTACTTGGTTTCCAATTTGGTTTCTCAAGACCATTCGAAGCACGCAGTTGCACAAAATTCACCCAATACGCAAACGCCAAAAATCAAAAAAAACGCTACTACTAAAGAGGATATCCCAACGCATACAGATAAAGAAATTAAACATAAAGGAACGCTCAAAATTGCTGAATTGCTCAAAGACCCCAAAAAGTATGAAGGCCATACCATTCAGCTAAGCGGTAAATGCGTAAAAGTGAATCCGAATATCATGGAACGCAATTGGCTGCATATTCAAGATGGTAGTAAGAACGACTTTGATTTGGTAGTTACCTCAAACACATTTATTCCCGAAGGTTCTGATATAACCATTCGGGGGGTTGTAAGTATCAATAGAGATTTTGGTGCTGGTTACAAATACGACTTAATTATAGAAAATGGTACACTGGTTAAGTAGTCAATCTTTCCCTAGGATATAATTGGAAATTTTCGCTTTTTAAAATACGCTAAGCTGCTTATTACTATTATCCCAATGACAACCATATATACCCAATTTGGAACGGGGACGGGGTCGCCAGTAGCGTAAGAATGTAAGCCCGATAAATAATAGTTTACGCCATAATAGGTCATGAGTACAGAAGCCAGTCCGAAAATGGTGGCTAAGTTGTATGCAAACAATCCCTTAAGTTTTGGTATCAGACGCATATGCAATATAAAAGCGTAAACCAAAATAGTTACCAAAGCCCAAGTTTCTTTTGCATCCCAACCCCAATACCTTCCCCAAGACTCATTGGCCCAAACACCGCCTAGATACGTTCCAACGCTCACCATGAATAATCCTCCAATTAATGTTAGTTCGCTGATATAAGACATTTCTTGAACGATTCGTTTTACGCGGGTTTTGTTTGATTCTTTAAGGAAAATCATTAAAATCAAATTGATTAATCCGATAATTGCGCCTAACATCAAAAAGCCATAACTGCCTGCTTCCAACGAAACATGAATAGTCAACCAATAGGATTTTAAAACAGGAACTAAAGGTGTTATCTCTGGGTCCAAAAAGCTTAAAGTAGCTACAAAGAGGATTGTTGCTGCCAGAACCATTGTAGCAGCTAAACCACCAAATGATTTTCGGGTAAACAAAACTCCCGCCAAGGTTGATGTCCAAGCGATATAAATCATCGATTCGTATCCATTACTCCAAGGTGCCCTTCCTGACACATACCATCTAAGCCCTAATCCAATAGTATGGAGCACAAAACCAAAAACAACCAACGAGAATAAAATCAGGTACACTTTTTTTAAGTTGATGTTCGGTTTAAAGACTGAGAGAAACAAAAAGAACAATAACGCCAAACCCAATACAATATAAAAACCCGCCAAGCGTGTAAATACATTCATCTTATTTAGAAGTATCTCAGCATTAATCTTTGCCGAGGATGGTACTATTTCACCTCCATTGGTATTTTGATACGTTCTTAATTCTTCCAACAAACTATTGGCTCGTGCATAATTTTTGCTCGTTCCGGCTTCTTTCAAAGCAGAGGAGTACGCACTAAAAAACTTATCCGCTACACTTTCTTCATGGTTATGTCCATCATTTACATTATGGTTGTGAGCCGCATTAGAAACCCAGGTATTATTTAGGTCACCAGGATTGGGAACGATTTTTAAAAGCGTTCCCGAAAAGGTCATACTTAGAATGTTGACCTTTTCATCTATTTTCAATAACTCCTTCTCGTATACACCTCTATCAATTGGTTCAAGACCGTATGCGCGACGCACTTCTTCTCGGAGCTTATACACTCCATTAGCTGCAAAAAAATCCTTATACGCAGCGTAATCACCGCCTACACTTAGTTTCTTTTGAATGTCTTTATGCTTTCCTAGTTTTATAATTGGGGCGGCATACCATTCCTGTTTGTTTGCAAAAAGACTCAAAAGAATTTGGTCTGCGTTCAGACCATACATACTTTCTTTTCGTGCGAGCTTTCGCATAATTTCTCGCGATAGTGTGTGCATGGGTTTCATCCTTCCCTTAAAATCTTGAACGACTAGTTCGCTGAACGCGTCAGCATGTTCTAGATTCACAGTGTGTTGAATAAATGCTTCGTTGTTAGTTTCTTGTGCAAATGATAAGGATGAAACGAATAAAGCAAATATGAAAGTTCCGCTCTTTGCTCGCATCTTTTTAATCTTTTGAGTCACCTTGTAAAAATGTGTCTTTTTGCTAAAAAAAGTCCAAATCATTCCAAGGGTTAATAGGGCATATCCGAGGTAAGAAACCCAAGTACCCCAAAAATCACTATTTACACTTAGATAGGTTCCTTTTTCATCCTTGTCAAAGGAAGATTGGAAAAAACGATACCCATCATAATCTAAAATGTTATTCATGAAAATGCGATAATCTATTTTCACATCGTTCTTATCATCCATTAAGGTTACCTCACTTGCATAGGATGAGGCACTATTGGTGCCTGGATACTTGTCAAGTATAAACTCGTTTAATTGAACACGAAAAGGGACTTTAATTTCTTTAGAGCCATAGGAAATGGAAAGCTTCATATCTCCAAAGTTTAAAACTACTGGCCTGCCAGGCATTCCCCTACTGGTGTATACCATAGTTTCCTGATTATTTCCATTCACAGACACCTCTAAAACTAACGCTGTTAAACTTTCGTTTTTCACCTTTAGTTCTTCGGATTTGATACGGACTTTACCGCTTTTTTTAAAATTAGAAAAAACCACATTACTCGCCCCATCAGAGTACAAAGACCGTAAAAGCAAAGGACTATAGTCTTCGGAAGGATGGATGGTATCCTTCTTCTGAGTAGCCATTACCATTTGGGTTAGTATTTTAGTAGAAGCAAACAACAAGGAATCATTTCTATAGCTAATATTAATAGCATCGGGCAACTGGGTATTCTTAAAATTATAGATAAGATTACGAATACGTTTGGTCTGCCCTTGATTTATAAAATATTCCTCTCTGCCATTGGCGCCTGCCACAACAAATTGTAAAGTTGGCTTACCATCAATGCTTTCGCCCAAAATCTGCTTTGGATTTGCAATAAACTCCTTAACCTTAATTTCAATTAGGTTCTCCTTTACTAAATAGGATTCCTCCCAATTGTTATTCCCCATGGATGCGAAGAGTACTTGTTCATCAAAATCGTAAG
>CAZDOW010000147.1:0-5060 GCA_964507115.1 uncultured Maribacter sp. | reverse complement strand
CAGACGATATCGATCGTAATCTAATGTGGTTACGGGATAAGTTCAGCAACAGGGGGTTTAATACCAGTATTCTGGAAACCGATAATCTTCCCTTATTCTTTGCTGCATTACCGATAGACGATACTAAGCCCACAATTTTATTCTATATGCATTTAGATGGACAATCTGTGGATGCCTCAAAATGGAATCAACCTAACCCTTATGAAACAGTACTAAAGTCAAAGGATGGTAATCAATGGAAAACTGAAAATTTTACTGAACTAGACGATGATATTAACTATGATTGGCGTTTGTTCGGGCGGTCTACATCGGATGACAAAGGGCCAATAGTGATGTTTCTAAACGCTATTGACCTTCTAAAGAAAGATAACAAAGACCTTGCCTTCAATGTTAAAATTATTCTTGATAGCGAAGAGGAAAAAAGCAGTAAACCTTTGCCCAAGGCAGTACGTACATACAAAGAACTCTTAATGGCAGATTTCTTGGTTATCAATGACGGGCCCGTGCATACATCCGGAAAACCTACAGTGGTATATGGCTGTAGAGGTATTACCACGCTATCCTTAACTACTTTTGGCCCCATAAAACCACAACATAGTGGACATTATGGAAATTACGCACCAAATCCCGGTTTTCAATTGGCACAACTATTGGCTAGTATGAAAGACAAAGAAGGTCGTGTTCTAATTCCAGGATATTATGACGGAATTTCTTTGGATGAAACAACCAAAAATGTATTACAAAGTGTACCGGACAACGATGCTCAAATAGCCGATAATCTTCAGTTTAAAACAGCCGAAAAAGTAGGTGCCTTCTACCAGGAAGCGCTTCAATATCCTAGTTTAAATATTAGGGGATTAGGCTCTGGTTGGGTTGGAGAAAAAGCGAGAACCATCGTACCAGCTTCGGCAACGGCAGAATTAGACCTAAGATTAGTACTAGAAACCGATGGAACCCGATTAAAAAATCTGGTCAAAAAACACATAGAAAAAGAAGGTTTTTACATAACAGAAAAGGAGCCTACTAAAGAACAGCGTATGGCTCATGATAAAATTGTAATGGTTATGGAAGGTTCCGTTACGGATGCTTTTAGAACGGACCTCAACAATTCTTATGGTAATTTAATCGTAAAGACGCTACAGGACACCTTTAAAGAAGACATTGTACAGATACGAACCATGGGAGGTACGGTACCGATCGCCCCTTTTATTAACGAATTAAAGATTCCGGCGTTCCTAGTACCTATGGTGAATCCAGACAACAACCAGCATAGCCCCAATGAAAATCTTAAAATAGGACAAATAGCCTATGGTATTCAAACGTTTTATGCGCTACTTAGTACTCCTATAAATTAACTAAGAATACCATTTAAAAAAAGACTCCGGTATACTGAACCGAAATAAAAGAGGGTATCCAAAGAGGTAAAACTGGGCATCTTTAAGTGCAACACCACATAATTTGTTTATTGATTTTTACAAAATTACAAATCACCCGCATTAATACCCCAGGCAGGTTTCTTATCTAGCAAAGAAGATGAAAATACTTTTCACAAACCCTGCTGTTTAGTTTTAAAAAAGCTCATAGGATACCATCGCACCTTGATAATTCTTGGTTATGCTGAATTCCTACTGGCATTAATATTACCATAAAGCGACCTCGTCACAATTTTCTCATAAAGTTCCTTATGGGTATTACCTTCTCCAATTTTCTGTAAGGCGTACTGCTGTATCACCAATAACGGTAATACAATGTTTTCCCTAATTTTGATGGACTCTCTAGAAACAGCTTCTTTTTCCATTAAAATTTCCATACTGGAAAGTTCTAAAAGCATTTTTTTTGAAAGTAGATATTCGTCATTCAATATCTGCCAAAAAGCACCGTATTCCTTATTTTCCTTCATGTAGGTGGTAAGCTCAAAGTAACACTTAGAAAGACTCATCATACTATTCAGCATCAAAGCCTGGAAAAAAGGCACCTCCTCATAGAGTTTTTTAGCTTCCTCAAACCTACCATCATCTTGCAATTTCTTAAGTGCCGAACCAATCCCAAAATAACCAGGAACATTCTGTTTTAACTGGCTCCAAGAACCTACAAAGGATATCGCCCTAAGATCAGAAAGCTCCAATTTAGCTTTATTCCCACGCTTCCCTGGTCTACTTCCAATATTGGCCTTGGTATAGTATTTTAACGTACTCATGTTCTCCAAATAAGGCATAAATTTATCATGGTGTTTTAGCGCATCGTATTTTTCAAAACTAAGCTCTGACAACTCCTCTATTAATTCCCTTGACTCATCCGAGATCGTAATCTCTTTCCCCAGAATTGAATTAGAAAGTCCGGCCGTTAATAATTGTTCGCTATTGTAGATAAACTGCTCTTTGGTACCGTACGTACTGGTAATCGTTTGGCCTTGAATAGTGAGTTGAATTTCGTTATTGGCCACCTTGTTCGTCTGCGCTGCGTAAAAACGATGCGTCTTTCCACCACCTCTTGCTGGTGGTCCTCCCCTACCATCAAAGAATATGGCAGCAACATCATTTTGATCACATACCATTGAGAGTTCCTCCTTGGTCTTAAAAATAGACCAATTTGCCTTTAAATATCCACCGTCCTTGGTGCCATCAGAGAAACCAAGCATAATGGTTTGTTTGTTATTCCTGTTTACCAAATGTGCCCTATAATCCTGTAAATGGAACAATTGCTGCATAGTAGCCTGTGCATTGTCCATTCCTTTCATGGTTTCAAAAAGTGGAACAATGTCAAAGGTGATTTTCTTATCTGCCCATCCACACCATCTAAACAAAGCATAGACAAATAAGATACTGAAAACATCCTCAGAGTTACTAATAATGTACCTATTACAGCCTTCCTCCCCGTTCTTTTTCTGGATACTAGATAACTGGGAAACATTCTTTATGGTATCGCGAACAATTTCCTCGTCATAATCCTGAGGGTTCAGGGATAGGGTTTCGTTTAATAAAATATCAATTAATGTATCTTCAGATAGCTCTCCAAGGTCTTCTTTTATAAAACCATTTTTACTTAAAACAGCGTTCATGACCTTGACGTGCATACTATGGTCCTGGCGAATATCGATAGTCGCAAAGTGTGTTTTAAAAATTTTTACTTTATCAATAAACAAATCAAGCTCCTTCAAGTACAGATTATGGTATTTATGCACCAAGGCTTCGCGTATTTGGTTTAATGGGCCTATGATATCTTCATATCCTACATCTTTACTAGGGTCAAACATAGCAATGTAAAGATTGCCGCGTAACTTACTAATTGGTTCTTGTACCGCTCTAAACGTTAATTTGTTTTGTAGCCCTTTTAACTCGTTATAGTAGCACTTCATAAGGGTAACACGTAGCTCGTTCATCACATCTTTGGTAATGTCTGCAGTTACAAAAGGGTTTCCGTCTCTATCGCCTCCGGGCCAAAAACCAAGTTTAACAATGTCGTGATTTTCAAACTCTTGGTTGCCTACATTTGCTTTAAGATAGGCGTACATATCTCCAATAGCATCATAATACACATGCCGTAAGGTGTAGATGATATTCTTGGCCTCGTCCAATGGGGTTGGCTTTTTGGCATTAACCAAAGATGTAAGTCCCAATTGCTGCAGTACCACATCTATTTCGTCTATCCTATCCTCTAAAATCAATGTTCTTAAATTGGTGATAATATCTAAAACAGCAGGGGTATAAAACTGGGTTGGGTGTGCTGTTAGAACTAATCGTGCACTAAAACTGTTGAGCTTCCCTAAAATAGAATCCCAATCGTTATTGTTATCTACCAACTGAAAATAATCCTTTAAGGATAACGAACTAGTGTGTTTTTGTAATTTAGGAAACGCAGCATCCTCTACACTATCATAAAGCACCACTTGGCGTTCCACGTATTGTATGATACGGAACATAAAATCTATACGTTCTTCCTCTGTTTCCAAATCGACAAAATTTTCAAAAAATGCCTCTATGATTTCCTTAGGGTTTAATCCCGCTTTTAAACCTTTCTTAGATTGGTCCATTAACAAAGGAATCAGCATCCCCACGTTCTCTATATTTCGGTAGGGTAAATTCAAGAACAAGCTATTGTACACATTGAATTTATTGTTTACCGATTTTTTAAACTCCTCTAATCTTTCTAACTGATGCATACCTTACTATCGTTTTCAATCCTAATTACATTATACCATTTTAAGATAGTATAATTCCGCCATAAATATCGCCATTCTGGAAGAATCTGGCTTTATTTTTAGTGTAAATAACAAAAATGGAGAAGTACACCACAAAAACAACAGCATTGACAACAATAACTTTAAAATACCCTATGTTGCTAGTATATTTACAGTGTAAGCAAGTAAATAACTTTTTTCATTTTCATATAGTGTTCTCGTAAAAGAGTCCAGTCCAAAAGACTGGATTCTTTTTGGTTTTGGTCTTTTCCTAGCAACTATAAAATGAAGAACACTTAACGCTAAGTATTTTGCTCATCACTTTTTTATTTGGTTTTGTATCTAGCCGAACCTCTAAATCACTCTTCTTTGTATACTATTTTGTTTGTCTAAAAATCTTATATTCAAACTGAGAACCAAACATACGAGCCGAAACGTTGGTATTCATTTGGGAACTGATAAGATTTGGTAAGAAAATATTAAAAAACCCTTAGAAGTAGCCGCTTTGTATTGTAACGGTGTTATTCCAATAGCCCATTTAGTAATTTGTTTAATATTAATAAAGTTCTTGCGAGTCAAACAAAACCAAATACTTAAATTAACCCAGGAACCATTCACTCCTATTTGGCATTTTTTAATAAGTAATTTAAAAATTCTTCAACTATGAAACCATATTCCGTGGTACTCGGCTTTTTGATAATTGTTTCCTCACATTCAAAAGCATTTTCTGTTCAAGATGACTATTCGGTATACCACGAAGAGGTTTACCAAGCTGAAGAACTCATTGTTCAACAGTCGTTTACTGAAGCACTGAACATCTATCGTGGACTTTTTGATACTTACGACTTCGTTTTTGTTCGAGATTATAAAGTCGCTACACAAA
>CAZDOW010000146.1:0-5078 GCA_964507115.1 uncultured Maribacter sp. | reverse complement strand
TCTAATGATGTTTGGCGAAGTGTTTGGGAAAATGTGGTGAACAAAGGATTAAAAAGAATAGATGCACGCGTAGTTAATAAAGACTCCAATTGGAACCCCAATGTTATTCTTTTTAGTGGCCAAAGTAAACATCAATCTTATTTATTAGAATTGGCTAAAACCATTTCTGGTAGAACTGGTATAGTCACTAATTTTAAACTTATTCTCGATAAAAAAAATAGCAAGCCATTAAAAAAAACCGAACAAGTTATTAGAGATAATAATTTTAAAGACCTTGGTATTTTTGCAAGGCAAATAAAAGTGGATAATATTTATAAGGGTATTACCAATATTGCTACAACGTTTGGTTTTTCTGGTGTTGAACCCAACACTATAATGATGGGCTGGCCTAAAGGCTTAGAAAGTTCAGAAGAATATGCCGAAATGACTCAAACACTCTTGTATCTGGATTATAACTTGCTGTATTTGGATTTTGATAGAAAAACAAAGTTTGGTAGCTATAATACAGTGGATCTTTGGTGGCGGGAAACCGATAGTAAAAATGCCGAAATGATGTTGAATATTGCGCGATTTATCATTGCTTCTCCTAAATGGAACAATACAAATATTCGCGTTTTATTTGTAAACAACAATAATGTTGATAATGGTTTGATTAACTCAAAGATTTCTAAACTTGTTGAGGATTTGAGAGTTAATGTTGAAATTTTAATTATTAATAATGCCGTGGAACAAGATTCGTTTTATACTATAATAAAGCAGCATTCTAAAACTACAGATCTAACCTTGGTAGGTATCCCTAACTATAAAATAGAAAAACAAGCGGAATTTGTCCTTAAAAATAATCAGTTATTTGAGACTATTGGCTCTACCCTTTTGGTAAAAGCAGCTAACAATTTTAATGTGTTAGACTTAGATTTTAGTAAAAAAAAGTCCTAAAATTAACTGATACTAGTACGCTAGTATAATTTGGAGTTAGTAAAAACCTGTTTTAAAATCGCTCGACTCTCGTTTATAAAAAAATTCACCACACACACGTAACCTCATTTTTAGGTTTGAATCCTTAACTTCCTCAGGCTAAAAGAGGTATAGAAAGCTTATTCAAATTGTGAATATCTATTCTAGTTTTTAAGTTTCTCGACGATACCTAAAGCCTATATTTGGCACCCTTAAAACAAGAAGATATGAGTGCAACATGGTATGAATGTAAAGTAAAATATAGAAAAATTGATGAAGCATCGGGAGTTGCAAAGGTAAAAACAGAACCGTTTTTAGTGGATGCCATTAGCTATACCGAGGCAGAAAGTAGAATTACCGAAGAAATGTCGGCTTACTTGAGTGATAGTGACGAAATTCAGATTACAAATATTAAGGTGGCTAATTATGCAGAAATACATCCGTTTGAGAATTCAGATAGATGGTTTAAATCTCGGGTTTCTTTAATTGCTTTTGATGAAGAAAGTGGTAAGGAGCGTAAAACTAATCAATATCTTTTGGTACAAGCTAATGATGTAAAAGAAGCTTTTGATAATACTAATGGCATTATGAAAGATACCTTGGGAGAATACACCATACCAGCAATATCAGAATCACCTGTTATGGATGTGTTTCCTTATTTTTCTGGTGATGAAGATGAAATGGAGCGTGTAAAAAAGTTTACAGCATTAAAAGATTCTGTACCTGTTTCTAGTGAAATGGACGAAGTTTTAGAAATGGCAGATATACTGTCAAGTGAACAAGAGTAACAAATACTGTTAATTTGCTTAAAAAAATCGGCTACGTATAAAACTATAGATAGTCGATTTTTTATCTGAAAATTTTAGAATTACCTCGCTAAAATCTGGATTTCTACTCTTCTGTTTATTCTTCCCTTTTCTATATCTCTAGTAACGACCAAAGGTTTCTGTTGGCCCCATCCTTTAGTTTGGATATTCCTTTTGGCAACACCTTGGGCAACAAGGTATTTTTTGGTTGACGCCACCCTTCTCTCTGATAAAACTCTATTTTGTCTAGCATTACCAATAGCGGTGTGACCTTCCAATAGAATTTCCATAGTGGGCTGATCCTGCATAATTTGCGCCAGCTGATTCAATACTGTTTTAGCTTCTGGTCTAATAGCCGCTTTGTCCAAGTCAAAGATTAGGTTTTTTAAAACAAACTTATCGTTCTTCTCTATTAACACGGCTATGTCCGTGCTATCAATAGCTACCGTATCTTCTACATCATCCAGAGGTATTGTATCTAAAACTACAGCAGGTTTACTAATTATTTCTGCACCATTTGATGTATAATTAATGGATTCAGAAACACTTGTTAAACAGTTAGACCATAATGACTTATAGATGCCAAATTTCGCTATAGGTATTTCTTTTTGATCATCGTACGCAAGTTTTTCACCTTCAAAAAACCATTCTATTTTGTTTAAATCGCCAAAAGGGCCAGATTTGACCAAAGTAGTTTTTAAGAATACGCCATCATCTCTGTTCACTTTTTCAAGTGTAATTTTTTTCTCTGAATCAGGGTTACCTACTTTTAAAACAGCAAAAGCATATTCAGACTCGCACCTAGGCCTCTGATTATTGTTTTTACAAGAGTACTCTAATGACCCCCCCATTGTAATATAATAAATACCGTCTTTCATAGGGGCCTTAAACGTATGCTTCGACTTCTTTTTAGTGAATCTATAGCCACCAAAACTTTTAGCACAAACTGAGGTATAGTCTCTGATACCCCAATATATTTGAACGATACAGCCAGGGCAATAATCCCCGACGCGCATCGATGTTATTCGAGCCTTAATGTTAATCGTTTCTCCTTTTTCTACTGCTAAATAAGTAGTTTCCTGGCCATTCATCGTTACTTCTGAAAAAGTAAGCTCTCGATTGGCGTAATCAATTATTTTAACGGATGGCGGTGTAACAAAATCATCTTGTGCATAGCTGTTTTGAAATCCGACCACAATGAATAGTATTGCGTAAAATAGTATACTTCTCATATTTTTTAGTTTGATTTGAACAACTTTTGATAACTCAATTATCTATTAAACAGGTACTAATTCACGATGTAAGAGGTTAATCCTGTTTTTGATGTTTGATAATATACTTGTCCAGTGATATCGTCTACGGCGTAAATAGGTTCACGGTCCTTCCCAAGGTCTATTTCACCTTCAACTTCGCCTGTTAGTTTACTTACTTTTAATAAGACAACATTCTTTTCTTTTTTTGACATGATAAACATAAAATCCCTTCCTTGCGTTGTGGCTTTAAGTCTAGCGTTTGCACGCTTAAAACCTTCCATAGCATAGCTAGAAGCCGCATTTCCTAATGCACCGTAAGCGTCACCTATTTGAGATGCCATCTGCCCGGCGACAGCGTTTTCTTTATGTATATCCACTTCTACAGCAGCGATACTTCCTGATACATAATAGGATGCTGCACTTATATAGGTTGCTCTAACTGATTCAGCATACAACAGTGCACGTTTCCAGCCGGCTTCTTTTGGAGCGGCATAGTATTCTTGAAAACTGAGAGACCCATTAAAATTAAATTTAGCAACATTCTGATCGGAATATAGAAAAATACCATCTTCCATAATTTCTAGTTGTCTAGGGATTTCTTTACCGTCAAACTGGAGATTTTCGCTGGATAGGTCACTTAATTGCTCCGTAGCTTTATCTACTACTTTTATTAAGCCAGAGCTGTAGTCAAAAGCGTATATTTTACCACCATGTTCCGCGGTTAGGTTTGGGCTGGTTTGTATACTTTTTTTCCACTTTAACGCACCTGTTTGTTGATCTAAAATGTTCATTGATGTTGTGGTAATATACAAGATTGAATTCGCAAGCGGTACGATACCAACAACGGTTCCCGCTACCTTTACAGGTTTCTCAAATGTTATGATTCCTTCAGTAGGATTCAGAAAATTTAGAAAATCCTTATTATCTGTTCTTGAAACCAACAGAATACCATCGCCGGAATCCAAGTAATCATATATTCCTCCTTTAATTTTAATACCACGCCCTTTTTTACCCCAAAGACCTTCTTTTGTTTGGTAATCGAATACGTTTATTTTCGTGCGGTTACCATCATCAGGTAAAACAAGTAGTCCTTTATCTAAAAAACTAACGTGGCTCATGGCCCCTTTTACTTCTAATGGGGTGTTCCAAACTAAACTACCATCATTAGTATTATAGGCATTATACTGGCTTGTATATTTTATTTTTGGTGTTCCGGTCGTTGTAGTTGCACCTGTTTGCCCTTCCCTTTGCGTAGCTAAGTAAAATACATCGCTATCATTAGGTTGGTAATAATTTAACTCTACGTCAATAGCTTCCGGTATTTTTTCAGCAAGATCCATTACCAATGCTCCAAAGTCCGCCATTTTTTTAATTTGATCCGTTTCCTTTGAAATTACATTTTTCCATACCACCTCACCGGTATCAATATTAAGTTTGTAATTATAAAGTAACGTTACCAAAAGTAACTCTCGATTATCAAGTTCATTTACAGCTACAATACCACCTAATTTTTCGGCCGTTGACCACAACAAAGATGTTGTAGACATTTCTACGGAAACCAATAATGGTTCTCCTGTCTGGTCAGTTCCAGAAACAAGAATGGCATTGAAGGAATATAAAAAATGATAGCTAGCAACATTTTTAAAGCCAACCTTGGTGGAATTAAAAACTTCATCACCACTAAATTGATCTATAAAATGTAACGTATTATTTGTAGTAACTGTAAAAAATGGGCTTTCAGTAAGTTCTTCAAAAGATGATTTATCCAAATTATCAAATTCTTTATGTTCCCAAGTAGTAGCTCCAGTTTCCGTGTCAACGCCTATCAAACCCTGATTAGTACTCAATATAAGGTTTCCCAAAGCCGTAACCTCCTGCCATAGAATTTCTGTAGGGACTTCCTTGTTCCATTTGACCTCCACTTGTGCAAGGTGTATAAAAGGACATAATAGTGCGAGAATAAGAATTAGTTTAAATGGGGTCATAGCTTTTGTTTTAGTGTAACAGAACGTAACTAGAACCCATTTAGTGTTAATAAGCAGACTATTTGTTATATACTGCTAGA
>CAZDOW010000145.1:0-5168 GCA_964507115.1 uncultured Maribacter sp. | reverse complement strand
CTGAGCTAAGGAGGAAAATAACCCGCTTTAATCACTCAAAGCGGCTGCAAATATAATCGTTTTTTCAAATATGCCAAACAAATAAAAGTCATTTTCTACTTAAATAGCCATTTATAAACGTCATTACCATTGGCGAACAACAATAAGGCAATTAATAAGAAGAATCCAGTCATCTGTGCATACTCTAAAAACCTATCGCTTGGCTTTCGCCCACTAACCATTTCATATAGCAAAAACATCACATGACCTCCATCCAAGGCTGGGATAGGCAGAATGTTCATAAAGGCCAAAATAATGGAAATAAACGCTGTAGCACTCCAGAAGCCGGGCCAGTCCCAAGTATCTGGAAATAGGCTACCAATGGCAGCAAAACCTCCAACGCCTTTATAAGCACCCGTAGACGGATTGAATATTTTCTTCATTTGCTTTACATAACTAGAAAGCGTTGTAACCCCTTTATCTATTCCTGCAGGAATAGCTTCTAAGAACGAATACTTGGTAGTTTCGATTTTAAGGAGATTTCTTTTTTCCAAATCGGCTATACTTAGTCCTCCAAGACCCACGCCAATAGTAGCAGAATCGGTTATCATAACTGGAATCTGTAATTCACTGTCACCATCACGTAGCACAGTTAAATTAATTTGTTGCCCCTTGTAGGTTTCAAGTATTTCTTTTGCCTCATCAAAATAAGAAATAGCATTACCTTGGATAGCGGTGACCTCATCTTTTATCTGTAATCCAGAATCTATATTAGCAGAATTTTCAGGTAGGCTTCCGATTACGAAAGGATAGCGAAAGCTTAAAAACCGAATTTTATCCTCATCCTCTAGTAAAGTTGCTATAAAGTCAACCGGAATTTCTTTTTTAATTACCTGACCATCACGCTCTATAGTTAACGTATTACCGTTGACCAATTCCATAAATACCTTATCAAAACTTTCAATTTTGTTACCGTCAACAGAAATTATTTTATCCCCTGTTTCAATTCCAATCTTGTCACCTATTTGTTTTTCAGTAACATATACCCCGTCTGTTAAGCTTTCATTGGATATAAACGTATCTCCATAAGACCAGGCCATTCCGATGTAAATGATGACCGCCAAAATAAAGTTTACGGTTACCCCGCCCAACATAATGATTAGCCTTTGCCATGCAGGTTTACTTCTAAACTCCCATTCTTTTGGTTCTTCTTTCATGGCTTCAGTATCCATGCTTTCGTCTATCATTCCTGATATTTTCACATATCCTCCCAAAGGAAGCCATCCGATACCGTACTCTGTTCCGCCTATTTTCTTTTTGAACAAGGCAAACTTTACATCAAAAAAGAGATAAAACTTCTCCACCCTTGTTTTAAACAGCTTTGCCGGAATAAAATGACCGAGCTCGTGTAGCACAATCAGTAAGGAAAGGCTTAAAAAGAATTGTATGATTTTTATGATAATGGGATCCATTCGTTTTTCGTCAAAATTAAAATCGAACAAAAGTACATTTTTACAACCTCTTAAAAAAAGAATCCGCTCACGGTTGTACTATTTTATGAATATTTTGGCAGCAATAGCCCAAGCTTCATTTGAAAGGATGCTCCGTCTGCCGTACCTTTACAGCAAAAAAAGATGCGCTCCTTCTTACGTCAGTTCAAGTTATTGGGGATAGTACTTTTAGGTGTCTCCGCTGTTATTATTTACCTTTTTTACAATGCATTGCAACCCCAAAAAACATTAAAGGTGTACTCGCCCGCTATGGTAAATGAGGAATTGGTGGCGCAAGAAATCCAGCACGTTCGCAAGTACCACACTATTGCAGATTTTTCTTTGACCAACCAAAACGGGGAGACAGTTACCCAAGAGACGTATAAGGACAAAATTTATATTGCTGATTTCTTCTTTACCACTTGTCCTACTATCTGTCCTATTATGACGAAGAACATGGTGGGCATACAAACGGAAATTAGTGAGGATCCGGAGGTGCTATTATTGTCGCACTCGGTTACGCCACAAATAGATTCCGTTGCCCAATTAAAGAAATACGCCTTGGAGAAAGGGGTGGTAGACGCCAAATGGAACTTGGTTACGGGTGCTAAAAAAGATATCTACGAACTGGCAAGAAAATCCTATTTAGCCGTGAAAACAGACGGAGATGGGGGACCGTTTGATATGATTCATACAGAGAATTTTATTTTGGTAGATAAGGAAAAACGAATTAGGGGTTTTTACGATGGCACAAAAGAAGAAGACATAGAAAAACTATTGAAAGACCTTGAAATTCTTAAACAATCCTACAGTCCTAGTTTTAAAAAGAGTGTGTGGCGGCGTATTTTTGGTTAGAAATATTGATTCTTTATTTTTTCTTAACTAGGCTATCGCTTTTAATATTTTCCCTTATTTTTGCTCTTAATTAAAATGAATCTAAATAAAAATTGGAGTTTACCGTCGCACATCTAAAACGAGGCCAAAGGGGAATTATAAAAGAATTCGCCGAGGATTTGATTCCCATTAAATTGTTGGAATTGGGATGCTTGCCGGGCAATGAAGTGGAACTAGTACAGGTAGCCCCTTTAAACGATCCAATTTATATAAATGTAAACGGTTCACATATAGCCATACGGCGCGCTATGGCTAATAAAATTGCTCTAGAACTTATTGATGAAACCAGCAATCTATGAGCAAACAGATTAATGTAGCGCTCATTGGAAACCCAAATACTGGTAAAACATCGGTTTTTAACCAACTCACGGGACTAAATCAAAAAGTAGGAAACTACCCAGGCATAACCGTTGAGAAAAAAGAAGGCATCTGCAAACTCCCTAGAGGAGTAAAAGCACATATTTTAGACCTACCGGGTACCTATAGTCTAAACACTACTTCTTTAGATGAAAGCGTTGCTGTAGAATTATTACTAAACAAGAACGATAAGGATCATCCAGATGTAGCCCTCGTGGTTACTGATGTTGAAAACCTTAAGCGTAACCTATTGCTGTTTACCCAGATAAAGGACTTGAAAATTCCTGCGATACTGGTTATTAACATGGCGGATAGGATGTCTAGAAAAGGCATAAGCATAGACATTCCCCTGCTCGAACAAAAATTAAACGCAAAAATAGCGTTGGTAAGCACGCGAAAAGGAACAGGAATAGACCACTTAAAAGAGTTGATTGCAAACCACAAGCAACTTGTCAAAGTACCCAATGTAGACATCAGTGTTATTGCGCCAGATTATTTTGAACATCTAAAAAATACGTTTCCCAACGAGGACGTTTACAAGCTTTGGTTGGTAATCACGCAGGACGTGAACTTTATGCCCATTGAAAAGAAACTCATTAAGGACTCCTCTTCTTTTAGTACCAAGTCCAAATCTGAGCTTAAACGCTTGCAACAAAAAGAGACGATTCTTAGGTATCAGTTCATAAACGGTATACTAAAAGAAACGTATAAGGTTGATGTCAACGCTGCCAAGGGGTTACGAGCGACTTTAGACAAAATACTTACCCATAGAATATTTGGCTACCTGATTTTTTTCCTTATTCTGCTTACTATTTTTCAAGCGATTTATGGTTGGAGCGAATACCCTATGGATATGATAGATGCTTTCTTTGCATCTGCTACGGAGTGGGTTAAGGAGACGCTTCCGGAAGGAGCATTTACGGACTTGATAGCGGAAGGTATTCTTTCCGGTATTGGTGGTATCGTCATTTTCATCCCTCAAATCGCATTTCTTTTTCTTTTTATTTCCTTGTTAGAGGAAACGGGCTATATGAGTAGGGTTGTGTTTTTAATGGACCGCGTAATGCGGCCGTTTGGACTAAGTGGTAAAAGCGTAGTACCGCTCATATCTGGTACGGCATGTGCCATTCCTGCGGTTATGGCCACTAGGACTATAGAGAATTGGAAAGAACGTCTTATAACCATTTTAGTAACTCCCTTTACCACCTGTTCCGCTAGGCTTCCCGTATATCTCATTATCATTGCCCTTGTAATTCCCGAGGGTACTTTTTTAGGATTAAGCTATAAAGCGTTAACGCTAATGCTACTGTATTTACTAGGTTTTGGTGCCGCAATAGTATCGGCTGTTATTCTCAATAAAATATTAAAAATAAAAAGCAGGTCCTTTTTTGTAGTAGAAATGCCCAGCTACAAGTTGCCGCTCTTAAAAAACGTAGGATATACCGTATTGGAAAAGACCAAAAGCTTTGTTTTTGGCGCCGGAAAAATCATCCTTGCTATTTCTATTATTCTATGGTTCTTGGGATCTAACGGTTTTTCGGACGATTTTGCAAATGCCGAGGAAATCATTACCCAACGTGTTGCTGAAAATGGTTTTAGTCCATATAGCGAAACCTATATACAAAACAAGCTTCAGGAGTATACGAAAGCCATCAATGTAGAAAGTTTAGAAATAGAGAACAACATAAGCCTTGCTGCTATGCAAGACTCTCTTGCGCTTAAAAAAACGGAATTGAAAGCGCGTGCTCTTAATCAGGAAATAGCAAGCTATAAACTGGAACATTCCTACATGGGATATATGGGCAAGGGCATAGAACCGATTGTACGGCCTTTGGGCTATGATTGGAAAATTGGGATTGCCGTGTTAACCTCCTTTGCAGCACGGGAAGTCTTTGTGGGTACTTTGGCCACAATTTATAGTGTTGGTAATGATGAGGAAGAAACGATAAAATATAGAATGGCGGCAGAGGTGAACCCCGTAACCAAAGAGCCTTTGTTTAACTTGGCATCGGGTATATCACTTTTATTGTTCTATGCGTTTGCCATGCAATGTATGAGCACCTTGGCTGTTGTAAAACGGGAAACAAACTCATGGAAATGGCCGGCAGGGCAATTGGTTCTTATGAGTCTTTTTGCGTATATAGTAGCCTTGATAGCATATCAAATTTTAAAATAACAGATGGAATTTTTACAGCATTTTCTGGTTTATATTACCCTTTTTTTGGCCGTGGCCTATGTGCTAAAGAAATTTGTGCTTCCTAAATCGCTATTCAGTAAAAGTAAATCGGGTTCAAAAAGTTGTGGACAGGATGATTGTGGATGCCACTAACTTCAAATATATAGACAAGAGACTTATCTTGATCTAGTCATGTTAAAATAGAATTTACGGGTATAAAAAAGGGAGTCTAAAAAGTATCCATGTACTGGATGAAATTTTAGACTCCCTTT
>CAZDOW010000144.1:0-5171 GCA_964507115.1 uncultured Maribacter sp. | reverse complement strand
AAAATACAATGACTACCAATAATACAGCGTTCACGTATAATAGTCCCAGACCAAATAATAGTATGATCACCGATAAGGGTTTCATCAAAAACACAAACATTTGGGTATAAAATCACTTGACTTCCCAATTCAACATCCTTGCCAACATAACAATTAGCACCAATTTTACAACCCTCACCAATTTTTGCAGTTTCATGTATCACGGCAGTTGGATGAATATTCGTATCAAAAACAGGTGCTGTCGGATTAAAAAGTTCCAATATTTTTGCCATGGCCAAATCCACATTTTTCACCTTAAGAAAAGCACGATTATCGCCGGGTTCAATAGTTAAACTATCATTTACAAGGGCAGCACAGGCGTTTGAATCTTGCCAAAATTTTGCATATTTATTGCTTCCAATAAATGTAATTTGGGTACTATTTGCTTTTTGTATTTCCTCTGGCCCTTCAATTTTTTGGCTGGTATCACCTATTAATTCACCTTTTAAAATATTGTTGATTTCACGAATAGAATAGGATGTCATTTAAAATTTTAGTTTTTGATTAGTAAGTCATTTGAAAACTAAAGCGAAAAAATTATAGCTAGAGTTTTTTAAAATAAATACGGTACGCTGCTGTTTCTTTACTTTGTTGTCCAAAGCAAAACCACTAAGATTATGCAATCTTATAAAAATAGGCAAACCCTATGGATAAGCTGAAGCTTGTTTTGTTTATAAGTAGTATTTGTGTTATTTTTTATTGACCGAGTGTTTCTTTTAACCTGCGTTTCCTTCTGGTTTTGGGTGCTCCTTGGTCGTCCGGTCACAACAGTTAGGTATTACAAACTTGCTTAAAAATTAGTTTGCATCCTCTTTACGGAGTATCATCATAAATTATTTAGGTATACCTTTAAACCTACAAGATTTAGATTGATTTGAATGCCCAAAAAGCGTTTTTTGGCAAAGGGGCTTCAAAGGTTTCCAATTCAGTAGAACCAAGGATTTGATAGGTTAATTTCCATGCATGAAGGCAAATTGATAGGGGGAAATATTCTTGGTCAGAACCATATTTTTTATCTCCAATAATGGGGAGCCCTATGTTTGCCAATTGGACTCTTATTTGATGGAATCGACCCGTTTTTGGTTTTATTTCTAAAAGATAACCAAAATCATTTTTAGCTATAACCTTATAGGTCAGCATACATTCTAAGGAGTCTTTTGATTTTGATTGGACTATATCACCTCTTTTTTCTATGTGATTTTTTACTAGAAAATTAACTAGGTTTTCTTTATTCTTTGGTGGTTTGTTCTTAACAATTGCCAAATACGTTTTTTGAACTTTCCGGCTACTAAATAGCTTATTAAATTCCACAAGAACACTTTTTTTCTTTGCAAAAATTAATACGCCACTTGTCACCCGATCTAATCTATGTATTATTCCAATATAAGGTTTTCGTTTATTTTTTAAAAGATGATTAAGGACTTGATTCTCGACGGTACAATCCTCGTAGGGACTTTTTTCACTTATAAGTCCAGCCATTTTGTTTACGACTATATAATCGTTGTTTTCCTGCAGTAGTTCAAGGTTCGGTAGTTGTGGTTTTTTTTTCAAAATTTCAAAATAATCTTAATACGTTCAAGAAGTTCACTCATTAACCAAGTTTTAGTCACTTTAATTAATTGTTGGTCCGGGAAACTAGTAGCAATCATTCCGCTTTCTTTCTTATGTATTATATTAGCCCTATTTGACTGTGCCAACAACAGTAATTAAGTATTGCCAACGGTTTTTATATTAACCGTTTTAGTGCTTGTAACCTTTGTTATAGCAGGTAAATTTTATTCTAATACTTGTGCTTCTGTGATTAACACTTTTCTAATCTTATTATATTGGATGTCCTGAACAGCTTTACCTTCTTCAATTGCCAAACTAGCAATAATTGCTGAACTTTGACCTAGAACCATAAATACAGGCTCCATACGTATTGATCCAAATGCGATATGTGTTGCACTCAGGCAAATAGGGACAAGTAAATTAGAACATTCTTCTTTTTTCGGTACAATGGAGCGGTAGCTTATTGGAAAAGGAGCTTTAACGTGAGCTTCTACATTCCCCTCATTGGATACATATCCCTTAGAATTCACGTAACGCTTAATATGGTGGGAATCCATACCGTAGGCAGCCATTCCAATTGGATCCTGTACTATTTCAATTCCTTCGCAATTTTTTTGAGTCATTACATAACTGCTAATCATGCGGCGCGCTTCTCTTATGTATAGTTGTTGTTGCCAGCCATCTTCACGGTCATATTCATCTTTGCATGTTCCCCATTGAGATACCTTATCTCGCACTTCCTTTGGAATACGTGGATGATAGGCCAGGGTCCACATCAATCCTTGCTGATATTGACGATGGCGTGCTACAATAATTTCGCGTTCTTCGTATGAAGCTTCAGGATAATCCCAATTTTGTCCGATAAAATCGGTTGAAAATCCTTTTTGATTGTTAGTATCTGTTTTCCGATTTGGCATCGCTGAATTGATCCAAGGAAGCAAGGGATCACCGTAAGCATACATTTCTTCTAGGGGGCCGTCAGCTGCTTCATAATTACGGAAAAGAAGCTCATAGTCAAGTTCGTTATAATTTTCCGGTTTCTTAAAAGGTATTCGATTTTCCGGATGGTCCGTCAGGGTCATTCGAAAGCAATATGCCTGTATCCCTTTGTCACCTTGACCGTCTATTCCAGGGCCACCTTCCGTAATAAATGGTAGTAGTCCGCTTGTGGGGTCTCCTTTAACTATATAAGGGTCCACCCCCTCAATGAAATTATGGTATACACTATTATTAGAAATTGTACCAAGAAGTGTTTTACTGATGTCGTTTGCTTGAATACCGTTTACGGATTCGCCATATTCAGAATTGGATTCTCTGCCTGCTGTATAAGAGATTCCTGCAGCTGCCAAAAGATCACCCTCATAAGTCGCATCAATAAACATTTTCCCATAATACGTATCACCCGATTCCATTGAAATAGCGGTAATGGCATTCGAAGCTTTTGTTATTCCATTTGCCCTGTTAAGCTTCTGGTTATAGACTATTGTAATATCGAGATTTTTGATCATTTCATGATAAACTTTCAGAGCGACCGAGGGCTCGAATGTCCACATTGCGTCTTCGTCTTTTCCTGTACTGGTCTGCCCTCCATCTTTATACTGGGATTTGAGTTGCCAGACCCAATTTGTAGAATCTTTGTAATGCCTTTTAATATTCTTATAAAACTCACGTGCAATTCCTCCAATAACCTGCTTGTTGCCAATGTCTGTCTGCCCAAGACCACCGGTTGTTAATCCTCCCAAACGATTCGTTGGTTCTATGATAATTACAGATTTATCAAGTCTTGCGGCCTGTATAGCAGCACTTAATCCTGCAGAAGTTCCTCCATAAATAACAACATCTACGGAATTTGAATCTTCGTTGCTCTTACAGCTGTGTAATAGAAAAATTATAAGTGCGAGAGGAATTATAGTGTGTAAAACTTGTTTTATTTTCATTTGAAAAAATTCTTATTTGGTTGTTGTTAAAAACACATATTAACTTTGATTTTGCAACTTTTATGATATACACTAGAAAGAACAAAAGAGAATTAAGATACGTGTGGTCTTCAAAGACGATACTTCTACGCCATTCCTATATCCACTCTCATATTCTACGTACTTTATCTTCAGTTCTTTACCATCTCTATTTCGTTTTTAAGTGGTTTTTTGTATCGTAGCTAATCCTTTAATACATCAGTTTTTATGACTAAATATAAAGAAACTTTCGGATTCGTCATTAGTAAAGATGTCTTTGTTTGTTAGGACCGAGGTTTGGTATACAACAAAAGAAAAAGATAGTATCATAGTTCTGGAGTAATTATCAAAAATTATCGTGAGCAGGCTAGAACTAGTACCTATTATACATGGTATTCTGGGTTGTTTTGGTCTGTGATTTTTACCAGTTAGATGTAATGTTTTCTAATTTTCAGCTAATATTATTTTTTGTATTCTCAACTACAAGGTTTTTTTTCCATATTTGTAAATAATTAAAATTTAATAGTATGAAAAAAATAACTGTATTCTTCGCGTTACTATTCACATGCCTTGCTGCTAGTGTATTTGGCCAAGCTAGAAATGAATTAAATTTTGGCCTTATAGGTGTTAATTACGAAATCCCAGTACATGAAGATGTTACAATTGCCCCTGGTGCAGGAACTAATTTTGATCTTGATTGGTTAACAGTAAGTGTTAAAGCAAATTACTATTTTGATAATTTAATTGACTTAACAGATGAGGCTTGGGATGTTTATGGGGGTGCTGGTGCCGGTTATTCAATTTACAATGGTAGTAATAACGGTATAGATAGTGGTTTTGATATAGGTCTTCATGTAGGTGGAAGATGGTTTTGGAATGATAAATGGGGAATTTATTTGGAACTTGGTGGAGGAAGCACACAAGGCGCAACAGGTGGTCTTGGATTGACAGTTAAATTATAATAACTATTATTTCTATCCTGAAGTTTTATTTAAAGTTTGGGTTTTATTAATTTGGTTGTTGGTTGTTGGTTGCGTGTTTTGAGCATTTCTTTTACACCTTTATTGTCTGAATTTAATTCTAACTATTTTTGTAAACTTTGGTTCTGTTTTCTACATCATCTAGCTTTAAGAAACATTGTCCTCTGTTCTGCATATAACTGGGTGTTTACATACAGATACGCATTGGTACACCAGAAGTTATTCGGTATAACTTTTGGATGCCATAAATTTTCCAGCCGTAATTAGCCTTATTGATTAAAATCAATTTTTGATAGCCAAGAGAACATTTTATCAAAAGCGACGGTTCTAACTGCTTTCGATGATAAAAAAATGTCATGCTGGGCATTTTCTACTCTTAAAAGTGTCACCCTATCACCAAGCTTTGATCCAACTCTTTTTATGTCCTCAATATTCAAAACAATATCTTTTGACATTGCCTCTTTTGAAAAAGTTGAAATTTTAATAGAGGCAGAAGAATGCATAATTAGGATGGGGACTGTTATGTTTGATTCTTCTAATTTTTTATGAGCTTTTGCAATCGCTACAATCCATTTAAAATAAGTAGGAAACCCCTTTATTGGTTTCCAGTCTTGGTTAAAATCCCATTCACCATAAAAATCTTTAT
>CAZDOW010000143.1:0-5241 GCA_964507115.1 uncultured Maribacter sp. | reverse complement strand
TTATGGTAAGATTTGGGACGAAAAGGGTGGAGACTTCTCCGCCCTTTTCTATTTTTAAAAGTCACAAAAAAACCACTTAAAAACAATTTCTAAGTGGTTGTAAATCTTTTATTTAACAAGTTCTTTCTTGCTAAATATTATTTATTTTCCGCATATAATTTAGAAACTTCTTCCCAGTTAATGATGCTAAAAAACGCATTCACGTAATCTGGTCTTCTGTTCTGATAATTTAGATAATAAGCATGTTCCCATACATCTAATCCCAGAATTGGATGTCCAGTGCAACCCACACCAGGCATTAAAGGATTATCTTGATTGGCTGTTGAACATACTTCTAATTTACCACCTTTATGCACACAAAGCCATGCCCAACCAGAACCAAATCTAGTACCTGCGGCACCACTAAATTTTGCTTTAAACTCCTCAAAAGTACCAAAGGAACTATTGATGGCATCCGCCAATTCACCGTTTGGAGTCCCACCACCATTTGGAGACAGAATATTCCAAAATAATGAATGGTTATAAAAACCTCCACCATTGTTACGGACAGCTCCGTTATTCATGTCCATTCCTGTTAATATGTCCCCAATAGACTTACCATCTAAATCGGTTCCCGCTATTGCTCCGTTTAATTTAGTTGTATATCCGTTGTGATGTTTTGTATGATGTATTTCCATTGTCCTAGCATCTATGTGCGGTTCCAGAGCATCATAGGCATAAGGCAGTTTTGGTAACTCAAAAGCCATAATTTTTTTATTTTATGTTAATATTATAATCCTTTCAAAATTACAGTTTTTAACATTTATATTCACATAATTATTTGTTAAGAACTGTACGATATTGCTTATTTTGCAATTAAAAAAAAGTGCAGGAAAGTCCATTTAAAATATATAATGCTTCAGCAGGTTCAGGAAAAACCTATGCACTCTCCAAAGCGTATTTAAAAATTGTGCTTTCCTCTCCCCGTAGCTTCAAACGTATTTTAGCCATAACGTTTACCAATAAAGCGGTAAACGAAATGAAAAAGCGTATTCTAGACAGTTTGTTTGTTTTTAGTAGCACAACATCCTTAGAAGAAGCCTCCCCATTGTTTATAGATGTTATGGAAGATTTGGGGCTTAATGTAGCTTCTCTAAGAATAGTAAGTAAAAAAAGTCTCAAAGAGCTATTGCATAACTATGCCTTCTTTGATATCTCTACCATCGATAAATTTACCCATAGGCTTATCAGAACCTTTGCCAAGGACCTTAAGATTCCACAAAATTTTGAAGTAGTATTGGATACAGACCTTCTTTTAGATGAAGCTGTTTCCCGGGTTATAGCAAAAGCGGGGGAAGAAATGGAGCTTACCAAAGTGTTATTGGACTTCGCCCTAGAAAAAATAGATGATGATAGGAGCTGGGACATTGGATACGACCTTACTAAAATAGGGAAGCTGATTTTCAACGAAAATAACGTTCCCCACCTAAAACTTCTAAATGGAAAAAACCTATCCAATTTCAAAACTTTAAAGGAGAATATTCGCTCTAAAATAAGAGACAGCAAAAAGAAAGCTATAGCACTTGCAACGGAAACCCTGAGCTATATAGATCAAACCGGTCTTGTTTTTGCCGATTTCCCAAGACAGACTTTGCCAAATCACTTTATAAAAGTGAAAGATGGGTTTTTCTCCCCTATTGGACTCTACAATAACAAGTTAGAAGAAAACCTGATTGCTGGCAAAATCCTAAAAGCCAACTGCAGTGTACCCTCACCGGACATACCCGAGCAACTTTTACAACGCTACTTAAGCTTAAAAGAGCAGATTTATGAGCTAAGCTTCTTACAAAACGCCTACAGGAACCTTGTGCCGCTTACCTTACTCAATGCCATACAGCGAGAGGTGCAACAAATTGAAAAAGAAAAGGACCAGTTGTCCATTTCGGAGTTTAACACTATAATTTCAAATGAAATAAAAAACCAGCCTGCCCCATTTATATACGAACGCTTAGGTGAAAAGTACCGCCACTATTTCATAGATGAATTTCAGGACACCTCCCTAATGCAATGGAACAATCTTATTCCACTAATTGGTAATGCCTTAGAAAGCGAGGACGAGCAAGGCCAGATAGGGTCATTATTCTTGGTAGGAGATGCGAAACAGGCAATTTACAGATGGCGTGGCGGGCAAGCGGAGCAATTTCTAAACCTAGCTACCTTGCAGTCCAACCCCTTTTCCATAGCTGGAGAAACCAGAAAGCTGCCCAAAAATTATCGCAGCCATGAAGAAATCATCCATTTTAACAATACTTTTTTCCAGAGCATAAGTCAATTCTTAGAACAGCCAGCCTACAGGCGGTTTTTTGAAGAGGGAAACCAGCAAGAGACCAACCAAAAAAAAGGAGGCTATGTACAACTGTCATTCTTAGAAGAAACTGGCGAAGAGGAATATGCCCAAAAAACAACTGACTACATACACGAATCTATATCCAATGGGTTCCAGTACAAAGACATTTGTATTCTTGTCCGTAAAAAAAAACATGGTGTCCTATTGGCAAACCATCTTATGAAAGAGAGGGTTCCCGTAGTCTCCTCAGAATCACTTTTACTCTCAAGCAGTCCAAAAGTTCAGTTTTTGATTAACCTTGCCAAACATACCGTACAACCCAACGAAGCAAAAATCAATTATGATGTGCTGGGTTTTTTAGCTAGTGAAAAGAAAGATAGACATGCCTTTGTTGCGGTACATTTGAACCATTTGGAGAAATTACTGTTAACGAATTATGATTTTAACGGCAACTTCTTTAGGCAAACGGCCATATACGACAGCTTAGAGTATGCCATCAAAATTTTTGACCTTGCACCAACATCCGACGCACATCTTACGGCTTTTATGGATACCGTTTTTGAAGTACAACAAAAGCATGGTGCAGACATACAATCCTTATTAAACTATTGGGAACAAAAAGGAAATAAGTTAAGTGTTAGCACTCCGGAGTCGCTGAACGCGGTGCAGATAATGACCATACATAAATCTAAAGGACTGGAATTTCCGGTAGTCATTTTCCCTTATGCCAATACCCATATTTTTGAAGAAATAGAACCAAAATTGTGGACAACGGTAAATCCAGACTCTTTCTCCGAATTTAAAGAGCTCTTAATTTCTAAAAAACGAGAAGTACGGGAATACGGTCAGCAAGAGGCACTACTATTTGATGAAGAACAACAAAAATTGCATCTAGATGCGTTTAACCTTTTGTATGTTGCCCTTACCAGAGCAGAAGCATCACTCTATATAATTAGCGAAAAAGACTTAACTAAAAATGGATCTCATAAAACAGATTATTTCTCAGGATTATTTATTCACTATTTGATATCTACTGGACTTTGGGACACAAATACCCTAGACTACAAATTCGGTACGCTTCCAAAGCATCTGGTAACGAAGCAGATCAAAACCGCACATTTTGAAATACCTTTTAGATACACACACAAAAATAGACCAGATTTTAAAATTTTGACCAAAGCGGGAATGCTATGGGATACCAGTCAAGAGGAGGCTATTCAAAAAGGCAACAACATACATTATATATTAAGCCATGTTAAAGATGTAGAAGACGTAGAAGACGCAATTGCCACGGCGGTACAGAAAGGACTTATATCTTCCGAAGAAAAACAAGAAGTAAAAGACAAGGTAATACAAGTTGTGACCCACCCAAAACTAATACCTTTGTTCAACGAGGAAAATGAGGTTTATAATGAAAAGGAAATACTCTTGGCTAATGGCAATAAGTTAAGACCAGATCGCGTAGTAATAACCAACAACAAGGCTACGATAATAGACTACAAGACAGGTGGAAAGAATCCAAAATATAAAGAACAATTAATGTCGTACGCCGATGCCTTGTCCAATATGGGTTATATAGTGGACAAAAAAATCATTGTGTATATTGACAAAGAGGTAACCACAGAATTTATTTAATAACAATATGTACGGAAAAATAAAAAATCATTTACAAGCAGAATTACAACAGATAAAAGAGGATGGTCTGTTTAAGGAAGAACGTATTATCGTTTCTCCACAAGATGCTGTTATCCAAATCTCGACGGGACAGGAAGTTATTAACTTCTGCTCCAATAACTATTTAGGACTTTCATCACATCCTGATGTTATAAAAGCGGCTAAAGACACATTGGATTCACATGGGTTTGGCATGTCTTCTGTACGATTTATATGTGGGACCCAAGACATCCATAAAACATTAGAAGGTAAAATTGCAGATTTCTACCAAACCGAGGATACCATATTATATGCTGCCGCCTTTGACGCCAATGGCGGTGTCTTTGAACCTTTGCTTACTTCAGAAGATGCAATTATCTCTGATTCGCTGAACCACGCTTCTATTATAGACGGCGTACGATTGTGCAAGGCCAAAAGATACCGGTACGCCAATAGTGATATGGCAGATCTAGAAAAGCAACTGCAACAGGCCAACGAAGACAACGCCAGATTTAAAATTATTGTAACAGATGGTGTTTTCTCTATGGACGGCTTAGTAGCCCCTTTAGATAAGATCTGTGACCTTGCCGATTCCTATGATGCATTAGTAATGATAGACGAATGTCATGCAACTGGGTTTATAGGTGAAAAAGGAGTGGGCACCTTGGAAGAAAAAAATGTCATGGGTCGTGTGGATATAATTACAGGTACATTAGGCAAGGCTTTAGGCGGTGCTATGGGAGGATACACAACAGGAAAAAAAGAAATCATTGAACTTCTGCGACAACGTTCCAGACCTTATCTGTTTTCCAACTCTTTGGCACCTGCGATCGTAGGAGCCTCCATAAAGGTATTTGAAATGTTAGAAAACGACACCACTTTAAGGGATACCCTACAAGAAAACACCGCCTATTTTAAAAAAGGAATAAAAGAAGCTGGTTTTGATATTATAGACGGGGAATCAGCTATTGTACCGGTTATGTTATACGACGCCAAACTTTCCCAAACCATGGCCAACAAACTTCTTGAGAAAGGTATTTATGTCATAGGATTCTTTTATCCCGTGGTTCCTAAAGGCAAAGCTAGGATACGAGTACAGCTTTCTGCAGCGCATACAAGAAAACACTTAGATTTTGCAATCAAAGCCTTTACCGAAGTGGGTAAAGAGTTAAAAATCGTTTAAATGCTACATTTAATCCTTAAAAAACGTTAAAAAAAATAGGAAATTGATTTTGTTAATAATATTTAACAAGTTACATTTG
>CAZDOW010000142.1:0-5250 GCA_964507115.1 uncultured Maribacter sp. | reverse complement strand
TCAATACTAAATATCATTTTGTCTTTAGTCCATTCAATTGCATACAGATGAAATTCATTTGATACGTTCGGCACATTTTGTCCTCCAAGATTTTCAACCTTATAACCATAACTCGAGCCATTATGAACTGCACTTGATACATAGTTTTGATTCTTTCCCCAATGTTCTAGAATATCTATCTCACCACATGTTGGCCAATTTACAGTGCCAAAGCCTTGATTATCCCAATACGCCCCATCTTCATTTATATTCTTACTCAACATCCAAATAGCTGGCCAAGTACCAATCCCCGTTGGTAGTTTTGCCCTAATTTCTATTCGGCCATAAGTGAAAGCAAATTTTGAATTTAATCGAGCAGAAGTGTATTGCTTTACTTCACCTTGGTCATCAAATAGTTCTTTTTTTGCAACAAGGTTTAAAAAACCATTTTCTACATATGAATTACCTTCTCGGTTAGTATAATGTTGAATCAGTCCACCGTACCAATTTCCTCCTGGCGGAAGCTGTGTCTGATGGAACCAATTCTTTGAATCAATTACACCATTATCATTAAATTCATCCGACCATACTAAACTGTTAAATCCAGAATCTAGAATAGTTGTTCTGTTATTTTTGGAATCATTTTTAACGGCTCTAGTTCCTTTAAAAATCAGAAAAGAAAAGAGAATTAATACTGTAATTATGGCTGTATAAGTTATTTTTTGTTTGGTCATTATTAAATTCAGACTTTTAGTTTTTAAGTGTTGTCTTCAATGCAAAGCAACGATTGAGCTAAGAACAGTACGGTAGTTAACAAGCGTTTATTCTTCTCTAGGTACGTGGTAAAAGCTTTTATTTCTGATTTATTTTTTTCTTATCTTAAGTGAAATTCCAAAGACCCTGTGTCTTTATAAAAATAACCAAACCTTTCGATTAAGTCCTAAGCCCCCTCTAGTTTTTTGCTCGTGTTGGTAATTGTTATTTTTTCGATAGTGCTAATTTAATTGCTAATGCAATGAATACTCCCCCCGTTAATTTATCCAGCCAAACTTTGATTTTGTAATTTTTTCGAATCCTGTCCGATAACTTGGCTGAAAATAATGCTAACGCCAAACACCAAATTGTACCTGTAGCAATAAAAGTCAACCCAAGAATTACAAAAGGTATTACATCCGCTGTATGTCTCGGGTCTATAAATTGAGGCAAGAATGCCAAGAAGAATAATGCTACTTTAGGGTTCAGAATATTCGTAAATATCCCTGAAATAAATATTTTCCAATTACTTGTTTTGCTTTTGTCTATTTGTTCGATTTCAAATTCGCCCCTTGTTTTCGTCAACAAAGACCTAATTCCTAAATATATTAGATAGGCTGCTCCTAAATATTTAATTACGCTGAATGCCATTGCGGATTTGGCAATAAGTATCGAGAGTCCGAACGCTGCAATTATACAATGGACCAATGAGCCCGTTGAAATCCCGATTGCTGATAAAATTCCAGCTTTTTTTCCTTGGGAAATACTTCTTCCGAGAATGTACATTGTGTCCGCTCCCGGAGTTAAATTCAAGAGTATTGCTGCAATTAAAAAAGTTTCAAAATTCGTTATTCCAAACATATTAATTTGGTTTTGGAATAGTTGCCAACGTTTATTTTTATGGAAAGTTACATGTTTTATGCGAGGGTTTTCCGAAAGAAAATTAGAAGCTTGCAAACGAGTAACTAACATTAGTTGAGCTAAAAGCAGCAATTTTTATATGGTGTTGTGAGCTGGCTTTTTAGCTTGTTTGTTTAAAACTAGTAATTTGTTGTTCAAATTTCTCATTGTCTTTAAATGCGCAAAGGTTTCCGTCAGGGTCAAAGAATTTCGCTATTGTTCCCCAAGAATGTTCTTGATAATCCACTTTTATATTTTTTAAGGTTAATTTTTTTGCAAGTATTTTTACATTTGGCACATTCATCCGTAAACAAGTTTTAGTACGCTCCATTTCCGTTTTTTGACCGTCATATTCATCATCCAATTCCACCATCAAATATGATTTTCCAAATTCAAAACAAGTCAAATTTTCACTTTCAAACATTTTTGTTAGTCCTAGTATATTTTCATAAAAGGCAATACACTTTTTATATTCTATGGTATATAGTATTATTCCTGTTCTGTCAAATTCCATTCTCATTAGTTTTTTAGCTTGTTCACAACTATTAAGCGATAACCAGTGCGGGAGCAAACTAGCGTTTTCTTTCCGCTAAGCACGGAGCATAATCTTATTAATTTGAATTATTCTTTTCTTGTCCTAAGCAATTTTTAAATATTTCGTTCCCGCGTAATTTTCAATTTAGTGACTTCATATACATACTTAAACCTTTTGATTCTGCTTGAAGCCCTTAGTTTTTTAGGTATTGTTTTAAAACATGCTATACCGTTTAAAGGGTATTAATCCATATTATTCGAAGACAAGAAATATTCCGTTCGTTATTACAAAACTTCTATTTTGATAGTTCCTTAGTAATCATTTCTTCAACTTTTGCGGAAGGTTCTTTTATGTAGGCATTTACAATTAACCCCTGTTTATCAATTAATATATAATTAGGTATTAAATTAATATTGAATTGCTTACCGAAACTCTTTTTTATTCCACTCTCGATAAATACATTAGAAATTGAGGGTTCAAAATTGGTGTTCAAAAAATTCTGCCACTTTTCTTTTGAATCGTCCACGGAAACCATGAGCACCACTAAATTCGGATCACTCTGAAACTTTTTAGCAATATCTATTACTTTTGGCCTAGCTTCTATACAAGGAGCGCACCAAGTAGCCCAAACATCTATGAAAACAACCTTTCCATTTAAATCGCCCAGTCGAAAAATGGAGCCTTCGGGTGTTTCACCTGCGAAGTCAAATGCTTTTTTTCCTTTTTGGGTTAAGAAGAACTTAGTCGAATACTTCTTTATGAATGGATAGTATTTGTTTTCACTTTCTAAATCAATCATTATTTGCAGCGTATCTGTATTGAATAATTTCTGTTCTGGCTCCCAGTATTGCGATGATTCTATTAGTTCCTTTATAAAAACAAATTTCATGAAATCGGATATATCTCTACTAGCTACATTATCGTCAATATAATCTAGAAATTCAAGTAATGAATTCACAGAACCGAATGCTCTTAAATATTGAATTTTAAGCTTATTCAAATATAAATATGGTGCAGATTTTAGTCCCTTATCAGAAAGATTAATCCTTTCCGTAAAGTCGTAGAAGCTGTTTTGTGCATCAACTTTTTGAGGAACTAAACCATAGAATTGTAAAAAACCATAGAGCCTTGTATTATTGTAAAATTTGAGAATTTCTATTTCAGAAGTACTCAATCTATTTGAATAGCCTAGAATTAGCCCTTCTCTTTCTAACTTGTAGGTATCAAATATCTGGACAATCGAATCAAGATTTGTGGTCGTGAATATAAAATTCAAATTTTCATTAATAAAATCTAAGGAATTAATGGACAAATAATTGAGTAGAGAATCCACAACTCTTGTTGTGGTTAGGGAAGAATCTTGAAAGGTATTAATCGTAATATTTTTGCCAGATTCCAAAAATGTCAAATACGTAGAATGGTATTTACCCACCCGAACCTCACCTATTGTGTTATAAGGCATTGGTAATTTGACTTTTTCATTTCCAAAAAAACCAATTAGTTCCATATCTGTGCCAATATCGGTAATGGTTACGCTATCATTTATGTTTATAGCAGAAAAGTATAAATGATCATTATCCTTCTTTACATCCTCTTCGCATGAAACAAAGAATAATACGAACAAGAATGCGATGGTTGACCAAAGTAAAGTTGAAAAGTGACATAAAGGTTTAAATGCATTCATGTTATTTCAATTATTTAAAGAATCCTTTCTTTGAGTTTTAAACCAATCTTAGATTTTTAGTTCAAATGATTACCAACGTTTGCTATATGTGGCGCTGGGTGTTTTGAAGTATCGCACTTTCAAACCGCTGGTATATATATCAAATGCTTTTATGTCTCTTTTTACCAACTGCTGGAATATTCTTTACAATACTCAATATAACTGTCAATCTTAATTACAATCTATAAAATCAGAAGATACAAATGGATTTCATCGGATAAAAATTCTTTTATTCAATTACGTACCAATTATACCAATTAGGTTGAACTTCAACCTCTATCTCAATTTCATATTCACGATTAAGCCTGAACGTTTCTGGTAGATTTTCCTGTTCCCTGATCTTTACTGTTTCTGTCAATCCCGTATAATACAATGGAACTGTTATTTTTTTTCGAATTACCTTATCCGTCGGATTAAAGACCAATAAGAAGCCTTTTTCTTTCAGTTCAGGATTTACATGCATCATATAATCAATATCACGTCCATCGGCGCGGCGTAGGTGGATGATATCGCTTTCTAGAATATCCCGGTACTTTTTAAACCAGCTTACCACACGGGTTACCATCACTTTGGTTTCTTTAGTATCATATAGACGCGGACCTCGCAAAGCCGACTGAATTCCTAATCCGATATTACTTACCAGCATCATTTCATAATGGTCTAGGTGCTCGTTCAATGGCTCAATGGTTGCAGCTTCACCTCCTCCGTGGTATTGTGCCAGAGGAATAAAACTCCAACGCATAGACGGGGTACTTTCCCAAGTACCATCGAAAATATTCTGACGGGTATGGATTAACTGATGACGACGCGGTAATGACCAGTTATTCTCGCGATATCCCACTCCGTTTTGGTTCGAACCCGATAAATAATAAAAATCTGGAACACGCAGATAAATGCCCTGGCTCTTGCACCATTTATAAAAATCAGTAATTTTTTTCCATTGTTTGTATTGTGAGTCACCCAGTCCATTGTGTCCAGGATGATCGGTTGATGCACAAACATCACCGGGATAATTGCCATCGTGGGTAAACGTCTTAAAGCCTGTTTCGGAGAACATGCGGTACATCTTTCTAAAATACTCGTTACCCCATGTACTCTCTAGGCATGGCGAATTCCCAAAAGTAGCAAATCCACCAGTCTTACCTGTTTTGGGGTTAACAACATCATCTTTATCGCTGATTCTTCTTGACGCCAAAAGCGAATAAGTACCTATTTTTATGCCTTTACCTTCTGCATATTCAGCATATTTTTTCATTTTGTCAAAGTTCTCTTTGCTTTCATCTTCGGGATTAAACCCACTTCCAAAGGAGAAATTTACCATTTCGTATCCAACCTCACTGGCTTGGTTAATTCCGTTGGT
>CAZDOW010000141.1:0-5372 GCA_964507115.1 uncultured Maribacter sp. | reverse complement strand
AAAATTTAAAAATATAAGGTTCAGATTGTAGGGCTTGTACTGGTATTGAAAATGTGATTTCTCTGCTATTTGGAGTACAAGTAACACCCTCGTCAATATGTACAATAGGGTAAATAAGTCTTGTGGTTCCTTCATAGAAGTAATCATATTGATTGTAATAATAATAACAACTATTTGGTAATTCTATGGTAACATTAATTCGATAAGTACGGCCAAAAATAAATTCATCTGGAACGTCTGCACGTACAGTACTAGTATATTCTAAATAATAATCGTGGTAGTTATCGTCGTCATCACTACATCCAAATAGTAAAAAAACGACCAGAAAAAGGGAAGTAAAATGTTTCATGATAAATAATTTTAAGCAAAAATAAATATTTAAATAAGTATAGTACACGACATCCAATGTCGTATGACGTAAAATAGCACTAGAACCCTTAGTTTTTTGATAGTATTCACAACGTTTGGTATTCCGACAGTTTCCGACAACAGCCCTTAAATTTAGTCGGGTATAGGCTATTATTTTTTAGAGCATTGTGCTCTCGTTTATGCACTTCACCTTTCATATTCAGGGTTAATATTTGTTGGGATTGGCGCGTTAGTTTCACTCCACCAGTTCTTAAGGTGATCTAGCATTTCTTCTGTTTTTACTGGCAAGCGTTCTGCCAAATTTTGTCGCTCTCCAATATCCTCTGATAAATCATATAGTTCCACTTCATTATTTTCGAAATAGTAGTGCAGCTTCCAATTCCCATACCGCACAACAGAACCAGGTCTTGTTCTAAAAAGTGAATCGCGATTTTCGTTTCCATGAACATTATATGCCTGTAAGTAGATAGGAAAATGCCAAAATAAAGGCCTATCCATTTTTTTTACTTTTTCTTCCAATAGTGGTTTAAGACTTATTCCATCTAATACTAACTGCTTCCTGTTAATTTCAGCATACGCTAAAATTGTTGGAAATAAATCGATATTAGAAATTGGAATATCACTTTTAGAATTTGCTCTAATTTTATCATTTAAAACAAAGAAAAATGGTTCGCGAATACCGCCTTCATAATAACTTCCTTTACCCGCTCTTAATGGATGTTGCTTTGTTATTCCATATAATCCACCATTATCTGAAGTAAAAACAATAAGCGTGTTATTGAACACCTTTGTTTTCTTTAATTTGGAAATTAGCAATCCAATATTTCGATCTAGATTTTCTATCATAGTTGCGTATTCTGGATTGTTCTGACCATTAGAAGGTGACTTCTCCTTGTATTTTCCAAGTAAATCTTTCACGGGATTAATCGGCGTGTGAACGGCATAAGGAGCATAATTTAGAAAGAATGGACTGCGAACTGTATCAATAAATTTTAAGGTTTTCTCCATAATCAAATCCGTGAGATATTGATCTTTAGCTCCGTCAATATTTACGTTTTTATAGGGTGGATAATAACTACCAGGGTATCCATTATGTCCTCCACCAATATTCAATTTAAAACCATAGGCTAAGGGGTCTTTGCTTAAATGCCACTTTCCAGCATGGCAGGTTATATATCCGTTTTGACTTAATTTTTTTGGGATATTCTCAAAGGTCTTTGATAATGTTATTGTGTTTTTAATAGGTATAAGTTTCCGATGTTTTGATGCGCCTCTTTCAGAGGAGTTTACAGTATAAATACCATGACGAGGTGTCCATTTACCAGTCATTAAACTAGCTCTACTAGGCGCGCAATTTGCAGAAGCTGCGTAACCATTAGTAAACACCATACCTAAACTTGCTAAGTAATCAATATTGGGTGTTTCGTAATATTGACTGCCCATATACCCTACATCTCTCCAACCTAAGTCATCAACGTTTATAAGCACTATATTAGGCTTATTCTTTTGTGATGATGCAGTACATGAACAGCAGATTAATAAGCTAAGCAGGAATGCATATTTCATTATGTTATTTTTTAAAAGGATACATAACGCAGCTAGTTGCGTAGTAATCATAAAGTTATTATACTAAGATACTATAACTAGGAGTATAAGGGTATGATAACAAAGCAGAGCGCCCGCATTAGATAAAGACACAGAGTTGTAGCAATGGATCTTGGTTAAATTAGGATAGGGTAGGAGATGAGTAGCAATTAATTATAGGCATGGCGTCTGTTGCCGGGTTTGGAAAAATATAGGCTGGGATTATTACCGATGGGGCAAGGTATAGTACCTTTAGGTAGGCAAGGAAAAAAGCAGTGTAAGGAAACCCTCTTTAACTATTTTCGTTTGAACGCGGATGTACCGGATGTAACAAACTCTACTGTTATTATTAATGGCTTTATTGAATCCTTTTATTATCTTGAAACACTTAAAGTAGCTTACTAATCAATTGAAATATAAATATTCATGAAAAAACACTACCTATTTCTTCTTCTGTTTACAATCTCTAGTACCTTTTTTGCGCAAAGCAAACTCATGGAGAGCCTGAGTATGAAAAGTGCGCTTTTGAATACCGAGGTTAACTATTCGATTTACTTACCAGATGGCTATGAAGATTCTGAACGTCATTATCCCGTGGTTTATCTTTTAAACGGTTATACCGGTGACGAAACAAGTTGGATAGAAGCAGGTGGGATGCAACGCATAGTAGATCATGAAATTGAAGAGGGAAATATACAGGAAATGGTAATTGTTATGCCCGATGGCGATGACAGACTTTATATGAACAGAACAGATGGCACCTACCCTTTTGAAGATATGTTTATGAAAGAGTTGCTGCCTTATATTCAAAGTGAATACCGCGTTCGTAAAGGAAAACGATATACAGGAATAAGCGGCCTATCTATGGGAGGAGCTGGTTCCTTAAAACTAGCTTTAAAGTATGACAAATATTTTGGAGCCTGTGCCGCATTTAGTTCTGCTGTATTTACAGAGGAATCTGTTACTACTTCTGATCAAGAATCTATGAATGGATATGTTTCAAAAGCTATGCCCGATATGGTAGGTGCGAAAGGTAAAAAGAGACTCAATAAAAGCTATGAAGAATACGATGTACTTCACCTTGTTAAAACCAAAGATCCAGCGCTGTTAAAAACAGTAAAAATATATTTTGACTGTGGGGATGATGATTTTCTTACCCTAGGAAATGCCCAATTACATAAAGAACTTTTAGTAAAGCAAATACCACATGAATATAGGGTCAGAGATGGGGCGCATACTTGGCCTTTTTGGCGCGAGTCCTTGCCTATAGGCTTAAAGTTTATTAGTGATTCTTTTTGGAGATAAGTCTTTCTTTTTTTTCCTTTTAGGGATACCCATAGTGAACAAATAGAAAATGAAAACTAAAAATAGTGTATCCGTAGTTTTTTTTGCATGTATGATGGTGCTTTTTTCAGACCTGTTAGTCGCACAGAATCTCGTCATCCCGAGGGGAAGCCCAAAAGCTTCAATTAGTCAATTTATTGGAGTTTGTAATGTAATTGTAGATTATGGTAGACCTAGTGTTAGGAGCAGAAAGGTTTTAGGAAACTTGGTCCCGTTGGATAAGGTTTGGAGAGCTGGAGCCAATGAGGCGACTACAATTTCATTCAATCATGCTATAATTATAGAGGGTAATACAATACCTGCTGGTACATACGGACTGTTTATGATTCCCCGAAAAAATACATGGGTGATTATTTTGAATAAAGACGCTGAACAATGGGGTGCCTATAATTATAATGAAAAAGATGATGTTATTCGTTTTGAAGTAGACCAACTACAGAGCCGCTTTACAGAAATATGTACCTATTCATTTGTGGCCGTTGATAAAACTACCGGTGTTTTACGATTGCAGTGGGAAAATTTTAAAATAGATATCTCCATAGAAACCAATACGCACGACCAAACATTAAAAGAGATTGCAACAAGCACCAATAAAGCAAAAGAAAATTGGTATAATTTTTCGGCAGCAGCACAGTATCATTTTTATGAGCGAAAAGAAGCAGAAAGAGCATTGGAACTTATTGATGTCGCAATACTCTTAGAGGCACCTAATCCCTCGCCGTGGATGTTGAAATCACAGATTTTAGCCTATCAAGAAAAATACAAAGAGGCTATTAAATATGCAGAAGAAGCAATTATAATATCTAAAAAGTATAACCTACTACATGAGGTTGAGGAAAATGAAAATCAAATAAAATCTTGGGAAAAGCTTTAGCGTACAAGTGTTGCATAGGTTCTTAAAGTATTCGCCTTGCTTAAATTTTAACTAGCGTAGGATAATGTAAGTTCTTTATACCGATATCTTAGGATAATAAAATACATGAATGAACACGAATATCTCCTGTAGCATATGTGAAGTATTTGCTCGTTTTATATACCTTTTTCGTATTTGGTATTTTATTTTTTTATTTTAAATATGTTTACCCATTTTGTTTTATTTTTTTCAAAAAACAGGTAACCCTCAATCGTTATTATTCCCGTTGCGATACCAACCATTCCAAAAAAAGGAGTTTCAGGAATTCTTGTTAGTACCTCCGCTGCAAATGCAGCATATAAACCCACTACAGACCAATACATAAATCTAAAATGAAAACTTTTCCATTTGTTTGCTGGTTTTTTAGTCCAAATAGGAATCATCCCTAGTAAAACTGTTGTAAGACTAAAAACTGTTGCATAATGAAAAATTCCCCAACCTTTAAAAAGACGATAAATCATAAATGCTGTGACAAATAAAATAGCCATACTTATAACATAAACATATCCAAATTGCTTGTGTCTTTTTGATCCTTTTCTCATAATGAGAACTAATGTTCCTGCAATCAAAGCACATATTGAAGATATTAAATGCACTAGGCCATATGAATCCCCAACTAAATGTTCCATTTTAATGTTTATATCAAGTCTAACCTCTCTGCTAAGCTACGTTTTTATCCAGTTTAGGTTTTGTTGTCTAAAGTTTAGTCATTAGAACACCACCTACAATTGAAGGTTTATTTCTAATTAATTGTACTTTAAATTTTTATAGTACTTACTTAACTCTACATATTTTGTGGGCGTACCGTCTTCAAAAGGAATTACATAAAAACTATAAGAATGTTTTTCACTTCCTTGGTACATATATTGTTCTTGCGGTTTTGAATACCAACTATCGTCCCCCCCAACACCTCGTTGTCCTAAATCAATATTTAATTGGACTAAATTCTTCTCTCTTATATCAATAGTATGCTTGTTCTTTTTTAAAGTTTTATAATCAAGGCCATCGGTAGCATCAAAATCTTCATTTTCCATGTGAAGTGCACTAAATCCAAGGTCTTGATCGTTTTCGGAAACAAATAATATACCGCTGTTACTTTTGTTGGAAAGGGCTATCCATCTAGCATCTGTTTTATAACCATTATCCTGTGGTCGTATATATG
>CAZDOW010000140.1:0-5416 GCA_964507115.1 uncultured Maribacter sp. | reverse complement strand
TTTCTCGAAAGTCTTTTCAACCAAAACCTTTCCGATACCTTGACCACGAAGATTATAGGGCACTTCAGAATGCACCAAATACATTTTGTCATCTCGGAGTGTGTATTCAACTTTCGCTAACTCACCATTGATATCCAATATGTAGCGCTGGTTTTCTTTATCGTGTACGATATTCAATCTACTGGGTATTAACTTGTTCATCCATTTGATGATATCCTCTTTATATGGATTGCGTAATTTCTTTTTTCCAATGGTAATCGTCGGAAAATTGAGCTTTCCGTTCTCATAAAGACCACGCAGTTCTTTAGCGTGGTCTTCGTTTGCTTCTACATCTAAAAAGGCATAGGGCAGGGCAATTTCATCTAAAACCAATTTATAATAATTGGTCTTATGACAGCCATCAGCTCCGTATAGTTTTATTTTAGGGATCGTATTTTTCATGTCTATTCAATCCCTTTTAAAACGTCTATGGCAGCATCTACGTTTAAATGAAAATCTGCAAAAACAACGTTGTTATGCTGGTCTACTAGTATGAACCATGGTGTGCCCCCCGTTTTATAATTGGTCATAATATTAGAGCGTGATTTACCGTCATCGCCAGCATCGTGCCCAAACGGAATTTTTAAATCATACTTTTTTTGTGTCTCGACCATCTTTTCATAGGTATTGGCTTCATGGCCTTCAAAAACGGTCTGCACCGCCAAAAACACTACTTTTTCATTTCCCTCCAGAGCTTTGACCATTTTTTGCAGGTTGGGCAGCCCTACACTATGACAACCAGGACACCAGCTTTGGAAACAGTATACCACTTTAAACTTTCCATTCAAGTCAGATAATTTAATTGGTTCTGTTTTATTTCCATTGGCATCGACCCAGTCTTTTACATCAAACTCTGGTGCTCTGAATATTTTATCGGCTGTTGTTTTGGTATTCATAATCGTACCTTTCTTAAATTATTTTAAAGTTTTTAATTAGTTATCTGCGCTAACTTTCTCCAACTGCATTGACTCTGAATTGATGCAATAGCGCAAGCCACTTGGTTCAGGACCATCAGGAAATACATGTCCTAGATGCCCATCACATGTATTGCACATGACTTCGACTCGAACCATACCGAACATGGTGTCACTTTCATATTTAATGGCGTTCTCTTTTATAGGTTGGGTAAAACTTGGCCACCCAGTACCTGATTCAAACTTGATTGTAGCATCGAATAAAGGAGTATCGCAACACACACAATTATATTTACCTGCTTCATGAATGCTACACAAGGCTCCTGAGTGGGGAGCTTCCGTTCCTTTTTTACGGGTAATCCTGAATTGTTCAGGTGTTAATAATTCGCGCCATTCCGCCTCTGTTTTTTCAACCCTAAGGTCTGGCTTAGGATTGTCTTTTAAACTAAAACTGATTACATCTTTCCAAGTTAACATGTCTTTACCTTTCTTTTGTTTATATAATTCGTCTACAGTTATTCTTTTACCTGTAGACGAATTCATGATACAAAGTTACCCCCCAAATACATAAAACACCTTATGTATTTTTCCTTTGAATTTATATATTTTACTCAAAAAGCTTATTGCTGATCTTTGTATTCTGTAGGAGACAACCCGACTTGGGTCTTGAAAAATTTTGAAAAATGCGAGACCTCGTCAAAACCAAGGACCTCCGCAATTTCATTGATGTTCTTGTCAGAAAAGTCTAATAAACGTTTGCTTTCCAAAATGATACGTTTCGTAATTACCTTTAAAGGAGATGTATTGAAGTATCTGGAAAAAAGGTTGGACATCGATTTCGGTGTCATATGCAACAGGTCCGCATAGTCGCTGACTTTATGCTTTTCACGAAAGTGCATTTCGACCAACAGGTTGAACTTACGTATGGTGTCTAATTTTGTTTGCGGCATGTCTTCAACAGGCAATGTCTTGCGGGCAATACGTACTGATTTTATTAGAAGACGTTTCAATAAGACCAATAGCATTTCGCCTTGAATATGATCCACGGTTTCGAATTCCTCTACGAAGAACTCATACAACAGCCTAAAACTTCGCTGCTCTTTCTCACTCAGGGCTACAACAATCGGAGTGGAGGAACCTAAAAATAAAAATCCGTTACAAGATACTTCTGCATCGTGATCCCTAATACAATAGAACTCTCTGTTAAAGGTATAAACAACAACATCTTTATTCTCAATATCCAAATCCAGTTCATTCAAGGGCGTAACGAACAGCATATGGTTTTTCTGTAAAAACACCCGATAACCATCTAGCCCTAGATTTAAATCGTCATCCATTGCCCAGATAATTTTATACAGACCGTCTCTTTTGTCAGCCGATTTATATTTTAGTTCGGAAACATCGGTCAGGTTAAACTGGCTATCATCACGCCCTTTATAAGTGTACTCCATTTTACTATTTCAGAATTTGAGTTCTGTTAACCTAAATGTAAGGTAAGTGGATATTTTTAAATATGAATTCAAGGTATTGAAATATCTCGAACTTGAATTGGATTTTGCAAACAAGAAGTTTCTAAGGTTAAATCTTACAAATTATAGTTTCATAAAGTGGCCGTTTTATAGGACTTTTAAAAAAAAATTAATTATTAAGCCTTTCAATAATCATTGAAGAAAAATAGTTTACCCCTGTTTTAATGCATTCTTCATCTACTTCAAAGTTTGGTGAGTGAGGCATAGAAATGATTCCTTTCTCATAGTTTGAGCCGCCTAAGAAAAAATACACTCCTGGCGTATGTTTTTGAAAGAATGTGAAATCATCGCCAAATTGACCTGGCGCTACGCCAAACATAGGTTTTACACTCTGTTCTCCATAAATATTAGAAATGCTATTCATAGTCTCATTTGTCAATACTTTATCATTCATGGGAGATTTATTTGCCTCTAACACAAATGAAAATTCAACAGAAAGTAAATCTTTAGAAAAATTAGAAGAACTAATTTCTGTTTTAATAGATTCTAAAAATGAATTCAGTTTATTCATGTGACTAGCATCTATAACAGTACTTATTTTCAACTCATCATCAGATTGGTCTATATGAAAGTCACTTCTGACTGCTATATAATCTTTATAAATGGTATTGGGGTTTTCTACTCCCAATTCAGGATTCAATATATTCCTGTCATCCCAAAATTCACTTTTCGGCTCATAGGTTTGAAGCTTAGATATTAATTCTTTGGTATACTTAATTGCGGCATCCTTGTTAATTGAATTTTTATAGGCTACCTCAATTTTTGTTCTATGTGCATAAATATTTTCTGATTTAGTCGAAATAACCCCAGTTGGTGAAGGAGACATATGTAGGCCATAAATTTCATCGGGATTAATGATATCGTACAATCCATTATCTATCATAGCTTTAGCTCCTTTAAAAACCTCTTCTGCAGGTTGAAAAATAAAATAAACTGTACCTGTTAGGTTTTCTTTTTGACTAGCTAAAACGTTCGCAATTCCGAGTCCGATTGTAGTGTGCACATCGTGTCCACAGATATGTCTAACACCTGCATTTTTTGATTTGAAATCTACGACATCAAGAATGTCAGAGGCTATTGCGTCTATATCTGCGCGCCAAGCAACATGTTTCCCTATTTTCCCAGTATTTAAGATTCCTATAACACCATAACCTCCAATATTGGTTTTAACTTCGAGACCTAACAATTCTAAATACGCTGCTACTTTCTTTGAAGTTCTTTTCTCTTTTTCCGACACTTCAGGATAGCTGTGAAAGTCTCTACGAATTTTTACAAGACTATTGAAAATAGCATTTGTATGTTGTTGAACATTTTTGTGGATTAAAAATTCTTTTTCAATTGAAATCGGTAATTCATTTGTTGCGTTTTGGCCAAAAGCATAGCATCCGAAAATAAGAGTCAGTAGACTAAGTGTAAAGTTTTGAAAGTTCATGATATAAGGTTTTAAATGATTATGGTGCAATATCATTTTAAATGCCTTTCAAGAGAAGTCGTTTTTTTTGAACCATCGCATAAGGTAGTTGGATTATAAACCATCCAATACTTATATTTATGATTCCATGAAGTAGGTTGTATTTATCGGACTCACAGAGGGTGCTATCCCTAGTTTGAATGGTTCGTAGCTAGGAAAAAACATGGCGCGATAATTTAAAAACAGAGAACCCTGTCTATAAAATGAGACAGGGTTTCTAATGACTGGTGTTCTTGAGTAAGAAAAAAAACAATTACTCCTTTGTAGCTTTCCTATGTAAACAAAATCATTTCCATTGCGAGTTCTACTTATTGATAAAAGCAATACCTTCTGAAACGTTTTTTCCGCTTTTAGTTTTCAAACTCGCAGCATTAATCATTCCAATACCAGCAACTTTTAAGTTAGAAGTATCCGCATAACCAGAAATATAAATATTTGATATCCCTTTTAAATCAACGCTGAGGTTAGTAACAGAAACATCTAAATTTCCGTTTAAAATACCATCCCCACTTATAACTAAATCTTTTTGACTTATTTCATCATCCGAGATGAGTGTTATTATTCCGGTCAGGTTTAAATCTGAAATACCTGAATGATTTAGGTAAATAATGTATTTAGGGTTTTTGCAGTTATCACAATCTTGTTCATTATAAATATATAGCTCGCCATTGCGAACTTCTGTAATCAAACCTGCTATATCAGAGGTGTTTTTTGCCATAATCTCCATCGAATGTGAAGAGTTTCTTTTCAAATGAAGCTCCACATTGCCAACAAGATTTATGGTATCAAATCTTTCTAAGTTCCGACCTTCCTTTTCATTTGTTATGCTACAGCTATTAAATAAAATTCCGATTAACATGATAAATAAATATTTTTTCATTTTGATTTGTTTTAATGAGGTTTGCCTTTCCCTTTGTGCGTTTTTAAACAATTAAATTAATATGGGTGCAATATCCGTTTAATCTGTAGCTCTTAGTAATCATTTTTACCAGAGTGTCGTAATTGGTAGTTGAATTGTTATCAACTGCCTTATTTATGAATATGTTGCTTGAAATGCCCTTTTTTGTTGGGCTACTGATAAATTTCTCACCCCCTTGATTTTTAATAGAAAGCTTGACTGGAGGATTGAAATAAGATTCTATTTTAGGAGTGGTAGACTTAGCAACGATTTGTCCGTGATTGATTCAGTATGATTTATTCCAATACATGAATCATACTTAAAGGGGAGGCCTATTACATTCTCATATATACATCGAAAACCCAGACTATACATTTAGACTGGGTTCTCGAAAAGTAAATTTATTTGGATAAGAAAAAATGAAATCATTCCTTCTTGTTTCCTTTTTATGTATTCATCCATTCTTTAAATTCACTTGTCTTAGGTCTGCTGACAATGAATTCTTGATCACGTGGATTTGCAACGGAGAGTTTAACCCGGTGATTAAAATAAGGGTCTATTTTTT
>CAZDOW010000139.1:0-5646 GCA_964507115.1 uncultured Maribacter sp. | reverse complement strand
AAAAAGTAAAAACAAAAAGTAAAAATTCGGCTCTGTGATAATCCGAAAAATTAGCGTCTTTTTACACGCTACGTTTCATACACAAACCGATATTCAATGTATTGAGTACGCAATCTGAATGAGAGTTGTTTTTTTGGTAATTATGTTTTTTCTAGCAATACGACTCAATGCTCAAAACGATAAAACCGTAGAATGGATTAATTTTCGTGAAAAGTATTTCAGTGCCAGATTATAATTTACAAAAGGAGTAAAACAACTTAAAACAAAATACTGAGCTAAACCAAAGTTCAAATATAGTAGTAAGAAATGCATGAAGAATATTTAAGAAGAGCGATAGATAAAGCGAAAGAGGGAAGAGATTCTCTGGAGGGAGGTTCATTTGGCGCAGTAATAGTAAGGAACGGTGAAGTAATCTGTGAGGTCCACAATTTGGTTAAGGGTAACGATGACCTAACCCAGCATGCTGAGTTACTTGCAATTCAGGTTGCATGCGCGAAAATAGGTAGGGATAACCTTAAGGATTGCATTCTATATACAAGTTGTGAACCTTGTATGATGTGTCTTGGTGCATGCTACTGGGCAAAATTCAAAGAGATTTATTATGGCGCCTCAGCAGAAGATGCGCAACACTATGGTTTCATATATTCCAAGTCATACTTTGATGTTAGTACAGCATTGCGACATGCCGAGTTTAAAATGACTCAACTTCTCAAGGAAGAAGCTTTACATGTTTGGGAATAGCCAATGGCAAGATCAAATAAAGGATGATTTAAATTAGAACACACTAATAATAAAAAGTAAATATAAAGGATTTAAATGGCTAAAATTGAAATTGTTGGTTCCCCCGAAGAGCTTGAAAGAATAAGTACATTCTTACATAATAGTAACGTTAAATTTAAAATTGTAAACGATTTTGGGAATCATTCCCAGGAAGACATTGGAAAATATAATACGTTATTAGAAAAGTTCAAACAATAAATAGTTTGATAAACTAGTTTTGATTTTTCTTATGTTGTAAAAGTACATTCCGAACTCTTTACAAAAATCACTAATTGTAAAGAGCTTACTGTTCTATGCGATTTTTAGTATCTAAAAAAGGGTTCAAATAAAATAATGTTTCAAAACGCTTTACAAAATGTACTTATTGTAAAGCGTTTTAATTTTCAACCAAAAAGAAAATCTAAATAAAGGTGGATTTAATTAGCTTTTTACTATTAACGGGAAGCTAAGTTTTTGCAATTTTATGGTTCTCAGTAAGTTTTTTTCGATGTTAAAAATATGTGCTGTTTAATCCTTTATTTTTTAAATCAATGGGAATGTTGGAATATAATGAACAGAAACACATTTTGATTTCTATAGTATGGTAACTCAAACCATCTTAATAAAAAGCGGAAGCTTATCGAAAATATATGCTGTATCTTTTTTCTTTCAAAAATTAAGAAAAAAATAACAGGTGCTATAATTTCTGTGGTAACTAATTAATTAGTTTTAAGCAATTCAAAACTAAACCACCATGAATAAAAAGCGACTCCTTCTCGTCGGCATACCTATTTTACTTATAATCTTGGGTTATTTTACTTTCAGTTCTGATTCAGAAGAAGAGGTTTCGATAACCGCAGTAGTCATAAAAGGAGAATTTTTAAATGAGGTCATAATATCTGGGGAAGCACAATCTACAAGTCTTAAAAATATTGATGGCCCTGCAAACCTTCGTAAATTCAGATTGAACAATATTAAAATTCAAGACTTAATTCCTGAAGGGACGGTGGTTAAAGAAGGGGATTATGTGGGAAGACTCGATCCATCTTCGGTAAACGAACAGATTATAGATGCACGCTTAAATTTAGAAAGCGCCGAATCAAAATTTCTGCAAGAACAATTAGATACTACGCTAACATTGAAGCAAGAAAGAACAGCTATAAAGGATATTCAATTCAATATGGAAGAGGATAAGCTTGAATTAAAGCAATCTACATACGAGTCGCCCGTGACCATAAGACAACTGGAAATTAAAATAGAAAGAGCGGAACGGGATCTTAAAGAAACTAAGGAAGATTATGATATAAAAAAAAGAAAGGCCGTTGCTAAAATGGTTGAAGTGGGAACCGAAGTTTCTAAAATACGAACAAAATTAGAGGATCTTATAGCCCTTCAAGCATCTTTTACTATTCATTCTCATGCGAGCGGTATGGTCACCTATGCCAAAACTTGGAATGGTAGTAAAAAGAAAGTAGGGTCAGATATTAGTCCTTGGGATTTGACAATCGCAACCCTTCCTGATTTGACAAAAATGGAATCCAAAACATATTCCAACGAAGTTGATATTAGAAAAATAGGTAAGGATCAGTTGGTATCGGTAGGTTTTGATGCCTTTCCCGACATTACCATGGAAGGAATTGTGACCAGTGTAGCCAATGTCGGAGAAAACAAAAGAGGTTCTGATATCAAACTTTTTCAGGTATTGATAAAACTAAATGAATCAAATTCAAGTATTCGACCCGGTATGACAACATCGAATCGAATCCTAATCCAAAAAGAAGAAGATGTTTTAATGATTCCTTTAGAGGCGATATTCTCAAAAGATTCTATTAGCTATGTCTATATTGATTCCGGTTTTTCTGTTGACAAAAAGCAGGTTGAACTGGGCGACTCAAATGAAGATGTAATCATTATCAAAAAAGGGTTGTCGGAAAAAGATGTTGTATATCTGAGTAAACCCAAGGGGTTAGAAGAAAAAAGTATTGCTCAGTTAAGATAATCTTCTATGACCAATAAAATACTTTCAGAGACCATTAAGTCTAATCTTTTTGAAGCCGTTCGTGTAATAATGGCTAACAAAGTACGTACGTTCCTAACTGCGCTGGGAATAATATTTGGGGTAGCTGCGGTAATCACAATGTTGGCTATTGGAAAAGGAGCCGAACAAGAGATTTTAGCACAGCTGGAACTCGTGGGCGTTAATAACATAGTGGTTACTCCGATACCGGACGAAGCGGATGAAAATCAATCCGAATCAGAGGAAGGGGGCGGTGCATCCGAAACCATACGATTTTCAAAAGGAATGGATTTGTTGGATGTAATCAGCATACAAGCTAACATTTCTACAGTAAAAATGGTGAGTCCTGAGATTATTCTAGAAACTTATATGATCAAGAAGGGAAGACAAAGCCCAGTTAGATTAATAGGAGTTACAAACTCTTTTTTTGAGACTTCGAATGTTCATATTGCTCAGGGTGAAAATTTCACCAAAGTACAAATGGTAAAAGCGCTACCGGTATGTATTATTGGAGAAAAAGTAGAGAAAAAACTATTTACCGGCGAGAGTGCTATCGGTAAATATATCAAAGTAAAAGACGTCTGGCTTAAGGTCATTGGGATTATTGAGGAAAAATTAATCTCAGAAACAGCCCAAGAAAACTTAGGCATTCGAGATTTGAATAAAGACATTTATATCCCGATAAAAACATTCCTAGTACGGTACAAAGATCGAAAGATAATTAGCGATGCACCCTTAGACCTTGGAGGTGGTATGATTATAATTGGGGGAGGTGATAACGGACCAAAACAACGAAAATCACGAGGTAATTATCATCAGATTGATAAGCTTACAATACAAGTAGATAATTCAAACGAATTAAAAGCCACCGCTGAAGTAGTCAGCAAAATGCTCAAAAGAAAGCACAATGGTATGCTCGATTTTGAAATTACTATCCCAATTAATTTATTAAAACAGCAACAAAAAACAAAGCAGATCTTCAATATAGTTTTAAGTATCATCGCAGGGATTTCCTTGTTAATTGGCGGTATTGGGATTATGAATATCATGTTAGCTTCTATTTTGGAGCGAACAAAGGAAATTGGTATCATGAGGGCAATCGGTGCCACAAAACAAGATATCATCTTGCAGTTTTTGTCGGAGTCTGTTTTGATTAGTCTTGGAGGTGGTATTATTGGTTGCATTTTGGGAATAGTAGCTTCGTATATCTTAGAGATTGCCACTGATATTGAGACTATAGTCTCCGTTGGTTCTATCTTATTGTCTTTTTTGGTAGCAACGTTTATCGGACTCATTTTTGGAGTCTTACCTGCGAAATCAGCTGCGAATAAAAACCCAATTGAGGCCATTAGGCGTGAATAGAAACTAAAATTCGAATTGACAAAAAAAAACCAAATGAGAAGAATTCTATTTTTTCTATTCTTAATTTTTCATTTTTATAGCTACGGACAGAAACAAAAAATAAAATTAATCGAGGCCATTAAAATAGCCCAGAAAAAATCTCCTGAATATGTGAGGGCTGTAAATACGTATCGACAAGGTTATTGGAGGTTTCGAAATTATCAAGCTGATTTTTTACCGCAATTAAGCTTGAGAGCTACAATACCAGAATATTCAAATTCTATTCGTAGAATTATTAATGATGAAGGACAAGATATTTTTGTAAACCAAAATCAGTCTGTTATTGACGCCAGACTGCGGCTAGAGCAAAAAGTACCTTTCACAGGAGGAGCATTTTCAGTCAATACTCAAATAGATCGTATAGATAGCTTTGGTGACCAAGAGGCAACGAGTTATTCTTTGATACCATTCTCGATTAACTATTTCCAAAATTCACTGTTTTATAACCCGTTTAAGTGGCAACGCAAAATAGAGCCTTTACGGTATGAAGAATCAAAGCGTAATATTATCGAGAATATGGAAGATATTTCTTTGACTACTTGCATGCTATATTTTGGTTTGTTGAAAGCGCAAGTGACCTTAGATATATCAAAGAAAAATTTATCAAATCAAGATACCTTGCTGCAAATTACCAAAGGAAGGTTTAAAATAGGTAAGATTGCGGAAAACGAATTACTACAAATTGAGCTGAGTCATTTAATCTCACAAAACAACGTTACCACGCAGACAATTTTGCTAAAAAAAACCTCTCAAGATCTTTCACGGTATTTAGAGTTAGAAACTGAATCAATTGAGCTTGAGGTGCCAGAAAAGCTAGAAAATTTTATTGTTAGTTTGGATAAGGCTTTGGAAGAAGCTGAGACCAACAGAAAATCAGTTATTGAATTTAGGCGACGAAGGTTGGAAGCAGAACAGCGATTGGCTGAGGTAAAAGGAAGCAATCGTTTAGAAGTTAGTCTACGCGCGAATTTTGGACTTAATAGACGTTCTGATGTATATAATACTCTTTTTCAAGATTATGATCAACAACAAAATGTTTCATTGACAGTCGGACTTCCGATTTTCGATTGGGGGGTAACCAAATCGAGACGTAAAATAGCAGAGGCAGATCTGGACTTGGTTGAGAATGATATTGAACAAGATAAACAAGCTTTTGAACAAGAAATTTTCTTGCACACACTAAACTGGTCAAGCCAAAGAGATTTTTTGGCTACTTCAGAAAAAGCACAAGAAATTGCGTTAAAACGATACGAAATCACCAAAAAGAGATATGTACTAGGCAAGATTACTATAACCGATTTGAACATAGCCCAAGAGGAAAAGGATAAAGCCGTAGTCGACTATCTCAATTCTCTAGAAAACTTCTGGGTTGATTATTATACCCTTAGAAGACTAACGCTCTATGATTTTAAGGTAGATGAAAAAATCACAATTGAAGATATTATATTTGACTAAGATTTTTTCTGAGT
>CAZDOW010000138.1:0-5732 GCA_964507115.1 uncultured Maribacter sp. | reverse complement strand
ATCAATAAAGACACCATAAGAAGTAATGTTTTTCACAACACCTTCTAATACTTGTCCTTTTTCTAGTTGGCTAATGATTTCTTTTTTCTGTTCTTCAATATCAGCTTCGATAAGTGCTTTATGAGAAACAACAACGTTTTTGAATTCGTGGTTGATTTTCACCACCTTGAATTCCATCGTTTTGTTTACATACTGATCGTAGTCACGAATTGGTTTCACATCAATTTGAGATCCTGGCAAGAATGCCTCAATTCCAAAAACGTCAACGATCATACCACCTTTAGTTCTGCATTTTACAAAACCACTAACGATTTCCTCATTGTCATGGGCCGCATTTACACGATCCCAAGCCATAATGGTACGAGCCTTTCTATGCGAAAGCACCAATTGACCACTTTTATCCTCACGGATATCTATAAGAACCTCTACTTTATCCCCTACTTTTAAATCGGGATTGTAACGGAACTCATTCAAGGAAATTACACCTTCGGATTTTGCGTTAATATCAATTATCGCTTCTCTATCCGTAATGTAAACTACCGTTCCCGTAACTACTTCCTCATCGGCAGTATCTACAAAGTTCTGGGCTACTAATTCCTCGAATTCCTTAAGTTTAGAATCATCAACACGTTCAATTCCTTGCTCGTATTTCTCCCAATTAAAGTTTTCTAAAAATTCTTGAGGATCTTGAACAGGAGTCTGTTCTTTAGTTTCTTGAACTACTTCCGTAGTTTCTGGAGTTGCTGTTACAGTTTCTACCGCTTCAGCTGGTTTTTTGTCTTCAGCCATTTGCTGATATTTAAATTTGTATTCTACGATTGTATTAAGAGCTAATCGGCTATCGCAGAAGTTGTTATTTTTATTTATTTTTTCCCTTTCCGCTCCAACTAATGCCGTAAAAAAGGTGTGCAAAAATACAACTTATATCCTTAATTACAAACATGCATTGCACTTAGCATGCAAAAGGTCTGGAGTTTACCAATTTTTTAGGTTTAATTACTTCAAATATTACTATCTTTCACTTACAAATATTAACCGTTAAAAATAATCTTATGAGTGTTAAAGCAAAGTATCAAGGGGTTTTAGATCTTGGTGAGCAATTAGGAATTAAAAATGGCAACGTTACAGAGGAAGGTAATGTACTTAAAATAAAAGGTGAAGCAAATACACCTTATGAGAAAGATTTGATTTGGGATAAAATCAAGTCAATAGGTGGCGAAAGTGCTTCTGATGTAAAAGCGAATATAACTGTAGCGGATGATTCCGTTTATCACAGACATACCGTAGCAAGCGGTGAGTCATTGAGTAAAATCGCGAAACACTACTATGGTGACGCTATGAAATACAAGCAAATTTTTGAAGCCAATACTAATATCCTTAAAAATCCTGATGTAATTCATCCAGATCAAGTTTTGGTTATTCCAAATTCATAATATCTTAGACTTGCCTGTACAAAGGCAATCAAAATTAAAAATGCCACTGAATTCAGTGGCATTTTGATTTAATTAGATTTTATAAATACTTCCTTTTAATAACGAGCGAAAAAAATAAGTTATCCTTTCTTATCTATAACCCGTAACGCATAATTGTACATGCGCTCAAACTGCTCTTTTAGACCCATATCACTATTGTCGAAACCTATAGCATTTTCTGCTCTCATCAATGGAGAAAATTCACGGTGTGAATCTACATAATCACGTTTTTCAACATTTTCTAACACATCCTCATAAGCAACTTTCTCTCCTCTATCCAATAATTCCTTATACCTTCTATAGGCTCTTTTTTCTGGTGAAGCTGTCATAAAAATTTTGAGTTCCGCATTTGGAAAAACAACAGTTCCAATATCCCGACCATCCATTACAATACCTTTTTCAATTCCCATCTGCTGTTGCAAGGCTACTAACTTGATGCGCACTTGCTCAATTTCCGCAATCCTGCTCACATTCTTCGAAACCTCCATCTTCCTTATTTCTCCTTCTACATTTTTATCGTTTAGATACATTTCTGAAAAACCTAAATCTTCGTTAAAGACAAATCTCAATCGAATACCGGAAAGTTGCGCTATCAAACCCGGAATATCCTCTGAATTAGTTGTAATCAGTCCATTTTGCATGGCAAATAAGGTAATGGCGCGGTACATAGCTCCCGTATCCACATAAACATAACCCAAAGCCTTTGCTAATTGCTTAGCTAGGGTACTTTTTCCAGTAGATGAATATCCGTCTATGGCTATCGTTATATTTTTCATTTTTGCCGAATTTATTTCAGTACTAATAAAAGTAGTAAGAAATAGTTTTCAACTGCGCTTGAATGCACAGCTATTTACTATTAAAGCTTCTTTGCGTTCTTTACTTTAGTATTAGTTAATGCAATATCTATTACCTCGTGCATATCTTTCACGTAGTGGAACGTAAGCCCCTTTAGGTAATCTTCCTTAATTTCCTTGATATCCCGTTCATTATCAGCACAAAGGATTATTTCCTTTATTCTGGCACGTTTTGCGGCCAAAATCTTTTCCTTGATGCCACCGACAGGAAGTACTTTACCTCTTAAGGTAATTTCCCCTGTCATCGCTAAACTCTTTTTCACCCTTTTCTGGGTAAATAATGAAATCAATGATGTTAGCATTGTAATACCAGCACTGGGTCCATCTTTTGGAGTAGCTCCCTCTGGAACATGAATATGTACATTATACTTTTCGAATATCTCAGCATCCAATCCAAAACGCTCTGCGTTAGATTTAATATACTCCATTGCAATTGTGGCAGATTCCTTCATAACCTTGCCCAAGTTACCCGTTATACTTAAAGTACCCTTTCCTTTTGACAGAATAGACTCTATAAATAAGATATCACCGCCAACACTCGTCCAGGCTAATCCTGTAACTACACCAGCTACCTCATTGTTTTCGTATTTATCACGCTCCATCTTGGGAGCTCCTAGCACTTTAATGACATCCTCATTAGTTACTTTTATATCATATTCTTCCTCAATAGCAATAGACTTCGCAGCATATCGTACCATTTTGGCTATTTGCTTTTCTAAACTACGCACACCTGATTCTCGCGTATAACCTTCCACTATTTTCTCTAACTGAGGTTTTGCGATTTTTAAATGGGTAGTGTCCAGGCCATGTTCTACTAATTGTTTGGGCAGTAAATGCTTTTTAGCAATTTCTACTTTTTCTTCGATGGTATAACCACTTACGTTTATAATTTCCATACGATCACGCAAAGCTGGCTGTATGGTTCCTAAGTTATTTGCCGTGGCAATAAACATAACTTTAGAAAGGTCATACCCCATTTCCAAGAAATTATCGTGAAACTCACTATTCTGCTCCGGATCTAACACTTCTAGCATTGCTGAAGATGGATCTCCCTGATGACTATTAGATAATTTGTCTATTTCATCCAATATAAAGACAGGATTTGAGGTTCCAGCTTTTTTAAGACTCTGTATGATTCTTCCAGGCATGGCACCAATATAGGTTTTACGGTGGCCTCTAATCTCCGCCTCATCGCGTAAACCACCTAAAGAAATACGTACATATTCCCTGCCCAATGCTTCTGCTACAGATTTACCTAAAGAGGTTTTTCCTACCCCTGGTGGTCCGTATAAACAAAGAATAGGGGATTTCATATCGTTCCGCAATTTTAATACCGCCAGATACTCAATTATTCTCCGTTTTACGTCTTCCAAACCATAATGATCCCGATTCAGAATTCGTTCTGCTCGTTTTAAATCGAACTTATCCTTGGAAAATTCGTTCCAAGGCAAATCTATAAGCAAGTCCAAGTAATTGCGTTGTATCGAATATTCGGCTACTTGCGGATTCATTCGTTGCATTTTGGCCAACTCTTTGGTAAAATGTTCCTTTACTTTTTTACCCCATTTCTTTTTTTTAGCCTTCGCTCGCATTTCTTCCAACTCATCATCATAAGAAACGCCTCCCAATTCCTCTTGGATAGTCTTCATCTGTTGATGTAGAAAATATTCGCGCTGCTGTTGGTCCAAATCGCTGCGTACTTTGGATTGTATGTCGTTCTTTAACTCCAACTTTTGCATCTCTACGTTCATGTACTTAAGCGTAGCTAATGCACGCTCTTGAAGATCGCCAATCTCCAACAATTCCTGTTTGGCCTTTACATCAAGGTTTAGATTTGAAGAAACAAAATTGATTAAGAAGGAATCACTTTGAATATTCTTAATAGCGAAAGAAGCCTCGCTCGGGATATTTGGATTGTCCTTAATAATTTTTAAGGCCAAGTCCTTAATCGATTCAATTATGGCCATAAACTCCCCATTGTTTGCATCGGGTCTAAGTTCTACCGTTTCACGAACCGTAGCAGTAAAATATGGCTTTTTGGTCAGCACCTCGGCAACTTCAAAACGCTTTTTACCTTGAATGATTACAGTTGTGTTACCATCAGGCATTTGCAGTACTCGGAGAATGCGTGCGACGGTCCCCAAGGTATTTATATCACTTACTTCCGGGTTTTCTGTCCCCTCATCCTTTTGGGACACCACCCCAATAACTTTACTCCCATTATTGGCATCCTTTATCAATTGTATAGAGGAATCCCTACCCGCTGTTATAGGAATAACAACACCTGGAAACAAAACGGTGTTTCGTAGCGGAAGAATAGGTAATGTTTCTGGTAATTTTTCGTCGTTCATTTGTTCCTCGTCCTCCGCCGAAAGCAAAGGTATCAACTCTGCTTCCTCATCTATTCCCTGAAGGGACATGTTGTCAAAGTTTGAAAATTTAGAATCTCCCATTTCAATATATCAGTCATTCTGTCACCTAACTGACAGAAAAATTAGTTTTACAATTCGTTTTAAAAGTCATATAACTCCCTAAATACAGCATATAGCAATACTAAGGGCAATGCTTCAATATGGGTATTTCAATTCCTATGCCAACCTTGTAGAAATAGGGTACTGGCAAAGCATATTAATTTGAATTTTAGGGAATTCAACTTAAATTAAAAACAGATTTCTAAACAGCACGCAATGCGCTTCTATTTGGTTAAATCAGAATTCGAACAGTAAATCAAACTATACAAGACTATTGAAATATTTAAAAACACAAACCCATCTAATTGTCAAAACACCTGCGAAGCCTATTAAACAGGTCTAAATTTTAGCGTATTCCGATTGTTAAATTAGTTCTACTATAAAGCAATAAAGTAGGTTCAAAAACTAGGATAACCAAAATCTATGCTAAGTCGTTAATCAATTGGGTTGATAATAAATTAGATTCTTTTTAAGTAAACTGTAACAATGCGTAACTTCCTTCATCTCTATAACAAATAAATCACTTTTTTGAGCCAAAAAGAAGTACATATTGATGCATTATTGCAATCGTGCATGCATGGGAAACAAAGTGCGCAGCTAGAAGTTTACAACAGGTATTACAAAGCCATGTATAACACGGCCATACGTATTGTAAAAGATAGCGCTGAAGCAGAAGATGTGATGCAAGAATCGTTTTTAAGCGCGTTTACGAAACTTCACACATTTAAAGCAGAAGTAACCTTTGGAGCTTGGTTAAAACGAATAGTAATAAACAACAGTATTTATCATTACAAAAAGCAACGAAACAAAAATGAAGTTGCTTTGGATGATATGCTTTATAAGGTCGAAGATAATGACGGAATTACTTCGGATCATGTGTTTACAGAACAAAAGGCTCAAAAAGTGATGGAAACCATGAATCGTTTAAAAGATAA
>CAZDOW010000137.1:0-5810 GCA_964507115.1 uncultured Maribacter sp. | reverse complement strand
ACGAAGATAAAGTACTTTTAAAAAGTGAGGTAGACTACCTTCAAAGTTATACGGACTTGCAACAACTCCGTTTTGGAGATCGTTTGACACTCCATATAGATCTGCAGGTCGCGGAAGATTGGCACGCTATTGAGCCTATGCTCCTGATTCCCTTTGTTGAAAATGCCTTTAAGCATGGTACAGGTATGATAAATAATCCGGTAATTAATATTTCCTTACGAGCGGAAAATGACGAACTTAACTTTGTGGTAAAAAATAAGTATATCGATGAGGATAAGGCCAAGGACAAAGTTTCAGGAATAGGACTTGACAATGTAAAAAGACGGTTGGAACTTTTGTACGGAAAAAATCAAAGTCTTAAAATCGATACTACCGATAACTGGTATGTCGTTAACCTTCAATTGCAACTTAAGCCATGATGAACTGCATTGCCGTAGATGACGAACCCCTAGCATTGGGTCTGCTCGAGGATAATATTAGCAAAGTGCCTTTCCTAAATTTGGTGGCAGCCTGCAATAATGCTTTTGAAGCCATGGAAACGATGCAGGAAAAATCCGTTGACCTTGTATTTATCGATATTCAGATGCCGGGCCTGACTGGCCTTCAATTTATCGCAAGTCTTGAAAAGAAACCGCTTGTGATTTTCATAACAGCGTACAAGCAATACGCCGTGGAAAGTTACGACCTTGATGTTGTGGATTACCTTGTAAAACCTGTTCCTCTGGAACGATTTATAAAATCATGTAATCGGGCTCAAGAACTTCATAAACTCAAATCATCCAAAGATTCCTTGCCAGGTAAGGTCGAACTAGATTACTTCTTTGTGAATGTAGATTACAGTCAGCTAAAAGTGAAGTACGATGATATCATCTGGATGAAAGGGTATGGCGATTACATAAAGTTCCACCTTAAAAGTGCAGAACATCCACTTGTGGTGCGTACAAGCTTCAAAGATCTTGAAAGGGAATTACCCCAAACTAAATTCATCAGAATCCATAAATCTTACGCCGTGGCAAATGCTGAAATAACGGCTATTCGAAAGAACAGTTTATTTTTGGGTGAAAAGGAATTAGCGATAGGGGAAACTTACCGTGAGAAAGTGGAGAAATTAGTTATTAAGGGGAGTAATTAAACCCTATCTGGGCTATAGACAACAATTCTCAGTAGTTAAACTTACCTTTGTACCTGTTCCTGACTTGTACGCCAATTGTTTAACATTAAAATCAATTGGTCATGAATCAAAACAAATTTATAGAAGTTTTAGAAGAATGGGCAGTTCCAATTAGGGTAAGTCTAAATATTGTTTAGCTTTGCACAATAATAATTAAACAACACATTATGAAAAAAGTTTTATTTTTTACGTTCATTATCGGATTTTCAGCAACATTATCAGCACAAACATTGCCCTCAGTTAAGACTAGTGATCTCAACAAGGATGGAATTGAAGCAATATCGAAAGATACACCAAACATGGAGGCGCAAATAAAGGAGGCTTTGATGAAAGATGATGATTTGCAAAAAGACACTATAGACTATTTAAAGTCTAATCCAGAAACTACAGAATCCTTGACTGGTATTGTCAAAGAGAACAAAGGGTCTAATGAAGGAATTATGAAATCAATTTTAGGTGATAAAGATTTAACTACTGCAGCGATTGACTATATTTCAAATAATCCGGAATTATTAAGCAAAGCAATGAAACTAGTTGGAATGTAAAACTTCCACCTTTTTGTTTTGATATTTAGAGCGACTCTTATAAATGGGTCGTTTTTTAGTTTTTATCTATTCTTAATTATTTACTTAATTGTATGAGACGTTCAGTTGATATTCTCCTTCTTCAATAGTATTAGAATAGGGCGTGAAAATATCAAAATAGAGTTCTAACCCTTCTCCGTGAAGATTTCCAGTATTATCTAAGTAATCATCAGGGCCATAAAACATTAATTCATCCTCTCAACGTCAGAATTACTTACTTAAAAAAAAGAAAGGAAGCCTCTTCAGGTATAATGGTCAATCCGTTACAATGGTTTTTTCTTTTCGTTTGCAAATACGGCCAGCACACCTTTTAACCTTGATTTATTCGCGATTTTAAATGGTGCTATGGGTGGAACTATAGATTCTGGTTTACTGAGGAAACCATGGAAGTCGATTATATACAGGTATATCAATAATCAGTGCGTTGTAGTTAAAAAAAGGCCGGTAATATTAAATGTACTGACCATTTTTGTGATATAATTTGTTAGATTCGTTAAAGCTCGTCTACAATTGTATGTTAGCGCTTTTTCTAATAAAATTAAATAGCGTTTCCGATGTCAAAAAAGTTAATATTTATATCATTTGTAGTCTCTTTAGGAGGCTTTTTATTCGGATTCGATGCTGGAATAGTTTCCGGCGTTATGAATTTTGCCGGACCTGAGTTTAATTTATCAGAACTTCAATCGGGTTGGGTGGTAAGTTCTCCTTCTTTTGCCGCCATGATTGCCATGATATTTTCAGGAAGATTGAGCGATTTTTATGGCCGAAAAAAACTGCTCTTAATTGTGGCATTTTTATATGCGATCTCAGCGTTGCTGTCTGCATATGCGGTGTCTTACGAAATGCTTTATATCGCTAGAATGATAGGCGGTCTGGGGTTTGGAGCTGCGCTGGTTTTAGCGCCAATGTATATCGCAGAAATTTCAACGGCAGAGAATAGGGGTAAACTTGTTTCCATTCAGCAGCTCAATATCGTTTTAGGGTTTTTCGCTGCTTTTTTTAGTAACTACCTATTTAACAAGTACGCAGCTGACAGTACTTTTTTAACGGAAGAAAATGTATGGAGATGGATGTTAGGTGTAGAATTAATCCCTGCTTTGCTGTATTTCGGCGCTTTATTTTTGGTTCCCAGAAGCCCGCGTTGGCTATATCTTAAAGGCAAGTTTGATGAGGCAAAATCAGTGCTAACTAAAGTTCACGGGAAAGAGAGAGGTTTAGTCGAAATAAATTCGATAGAAGAAAATATAACGGCAGATAGAACAAAATCAAAAGTTGCGATTAAAGATCTTTTCAAACCGGCATTGCGGTTTATTTTAATTGTAGGATTGGTTGTGGGAGTGCTTCAACAAATAACAGGAATAAATGCTGTTTACTTTTATGCCACATCTATTTTCAAACAAACGGGTATTGGAACCGATGCCGCATTTTCATCAGGTGTACTGTTGAGCTCTATTTCGGTACTCTTCACATTTGTAGCGATGTACCTAATAGATAGGATGGGTAGAAGACCATTATTATTAATTGGAACCGCCGGAATTGCACTAAGCTTATTGCTGTGCGCCTATGGATTTAATAAAGCTACTTATCAGTTAACCTCCGAAGATATTGAACAATTTGAATTTGATGGAGCCAATAAGTTGAGTGCTTATGCAAATCAGGTTTATGAGAATGATATTGATTTTAAAAACGACATGAAATCGACCTTAGGCAATCAAGTTTACGGTAAAAATGATGGAGCCATTTTGGAGGCGGCTACTTCAATAAATGCAAACTTGATATTAATCGGAATTCTTGGCTTTATAGCTTGTTTTGCATTTTCGTTAGGTCCTGTGATGTGGGTTCTATTGTCTGAATTATTTCCGAATAAATATAGAGGATTGGCAATAGGTGCCATTGCCTTCATTAATTCATTGATAAGTTCTTTGGTGCAATTGGTATTTCCGTGGGAATTATCAAATTTGGGTAACGCCTTGACTTTTTTCATATTTGGAGCAATCGCCCTTGTTGGGTTCTTAATCATGCTAAAAATATTACCCGAAACAAAAGGAAAATCCCTAGAGCAGATAGAAAAGGAGTTGGTAAGAAATTAATAATATAGAGGCCAGTAGTTAGCTGTAGATTAATTTCTGTTGATATATTTTATCCTTATCGACCATTTTTGCTGCCAGATTGTTGAATATGGTTGCTTTGCTGCGAGAACTGTTTATCCTAAAGCAGAATTCGTTGAAATATCTATCGATATGCTAGTTGCTCACCCACGAATATCGGCCTGGATACTTTCCATTTTTTCGTCGGCCCTACTTCTATTAGTCACAAAGATGTATTGTAGGGAGCGTGCCGAGAAATTCCCTATGCACATGGCGTACATACGCTTGACCTTACAGTCATCGGTAAGTTGAAAGGCCGTTGCCGCCTTCTTTTTCTTGGCATCGTAACTGCGCCCGATTTTACTTTTTTCTGCTCCTCCGAGCATAAGTTCATCAACAAGTGGCACTGTCCATAGGGTGGTCACCGTTGAATGCTATAGCGCCGCCTACCTTAAGTATGAAAAGGCGTGCCGTTTTCTGTATCACATCGTAACGCACGCCCATATAACTTGCCGATAGCCTCTTTGTACCGGTCGCCATTTCAAAACAGATAAAAAACGCTTTTCGTACCCCGAACTTGACCTTATGTAACAATGTGTTGGCGGTAACCGAATCGGTATGACGCAGATATTGCAGCTTCTGGAAAATTATTACGGAACTGCCTGGACCCATGGTTGTATTTGATACATTTGAACCCTTCCTTCCATTTAATACTTGCCATGTACTGCTTAGATCCAGATCAGTTTTGAACCGATCCGAGAGCTCCAGGAGGTTTTGACCCTTGAAAATATCCATATAAACCATATATTTATTGAACTTACAGTTATGAGTTTACCTACTGACCTCTATAAATGAAAATCTAAATAACCAAAAACCATAAAAATATGTCAAAACAACAAACAGCATTGAATGCTAAAGTTCCGTTCGGTCAAAAAATAGCCTTTGGTGTAGGGATGCTTGCCAATCAAATGTTCCCAGCTGCTTTAGCTATTTTTATGGTGGTGTTAGTTCAAGATTACGCCTTTCCAACTTGGATGTGGGGAATTTTGTTTTTTCTTCCTCGTGTTTTCGATGCTTTTACAGATCCAATAATGGGATTTATTTCTGACAATACAAGATCTATTTGGGGCAGACGTAGGCAGTATGTGCTTTTAGGTGCTGTGATTATGGGGGTTTCTTTTGCCTTGCTGTGGCAATTATATGTAGAAAATGGAGTAAGTTATAATTTTACATATTTCTTACTATGGTCTTTAGTTTTTTATTTGGGACTTACTATTTTTAGTGTGCCTTACGTCGCTATGGGATATGAGATGAGTAATGATTTTCATGAACGTACAGACATCATGGCTATAGCACAATGGATAGGGCAATGGGCTTGGGTTATCGCTCCTTGGTTTTGGGTGGTAATGTATGATGACAGTTGGTTTGGAGTTACAACTGAAACGACAAGAACTCTAGGTGTTTGGGTTGCTGTTATTTTTGCTCTTTTAGCAATGGTACCTGCTCTTTTTTTAAAAAGCAAGTCAACTAAAGATGATGAAAGTTTGACGCCTTTAACATTAAAAACTATTGGAGGAAGTTTAAAACAGATTTTAGAAAATTTTAAAGAAGCTTTCAAAATCAGCCAGTTTAGAAAATTGTGTTTTTCAACATTTCTGATCTACAATGCTTTTAATGTAGTTGCTGGTTTTTCCTTTTTTATAGTCGTCTATTATTTATTTAATGGTGATGCAGAAGCAGCTGGTGTCTGGCCAACGCTATTAGGTAGTGTAGGTGCATTAGCAACTACTTTTTTGGTTATACCTATTGTGGCTAAGATGTCTAAAACCATGGGGAAAAAGAAAGCTTTTTTGGTTTCACAAGCAATTTCTGTTTTAGGATATTTGATGCTGTGGTTTCTTTTTATTCCTGGGAAACCTTATATGTTTTTATTTGCATTGCCTTTTTTCTCTTTTGGAATTGGAAGTT
>CAZDOW010000136.1:0-5923 GCA_964507115.1 uncultured Maribacter sp. | reverse complement strand
CATATATATTCGTTCCTATTAGCATTATCCTCATTGGTATTGGCTTAAAACAACTACCTAATTATAATAGATTATCAATACAAGCAATCATATATGGAATAATAAGCATACTATTTATTCTATTGTTGTTCTCTGGTTCAAATCCTGAATATATTGGCTTATACCAGCGAATTATTGAGACACTGTTCATTATTTGGATAATAACTTGTGCTTTTGCGATAAAAAATAAAATACCAGCAGGTAACAATGTATAAACAGCATTAAACGACTGTTTATACTAAACCTTAGGCACAATTAAAAAAAACTCAAATATGAAAACATATTGGATATTATTGGCTTCTATTTTGTTGATTTTCTTGACAGCCAATCAAGTTATTGCACAAGACGCCACGAAAGCACATAAGGATTCTTTAGGTATTGTAATTACTAAATATTACGATTTAAACCTTAAAATATTTCAGGCGAATTCAACTGTTGAGGATATAGATAAAACCTTTAACCTTTTTACAGATGACTTTACTTACGTTCACCCAAAATATGGAGGAACATATACAAAAGAGGATTTGTACAACGGATATGTGCGGAATCAGAAAAATGGAGGATATGACGGAAAGGTAACGGATATAAAAATTGAAAATAAAATTATTGGACTGAATGCAGTAGTTGTTGAAAAACGATTTGTAAAAAAAAAGGATGGTAGAATTAAAGATGGAAAACCAGAAATGACTCTTTTTGAATTTAGAGATGGAAAAATTTCACGCATATTTGAATATTGGTAGCGGAATAAAACTTGCCTTACACCATATAAAAATAATGGGGTAGTTAGTGCTACAGGATTTAAAAAAATTAATGCTTGAAGATCTAGAAATTCGAGATTTTGGAAATTCTGTCTTAAGAATTGAACTTATAGCTAAGGTCCAGAAAAAAATAGCTTTGGCTTCACTTAAAGGAAAAGATCGATTACTTCTATTAAGAAAGAATTACCCGAATATCGAAAACTTCGTACGGCATTCTGACATCGCTTCATATTTAGGGATAACTACTATTTCTATAAGCAGATTAAGAACGCAATCTTAACGCTTATCATTTGTTAATGGAATTGCCTCATAAATTGGCAACCTTTGTTTTCTAATCAAAACAATAATTATGTCAATTTTAAATTCATTCCTTCTAAAGACCACCTCAGTAAAGAAAATATGTATTTCATTTATTGCAAGTCACTTTGTCTTGCTGCTGATGATGGTATATACTTTTCCGGTGATCAATAATCAAATTAGGACTAAAGCATTTGACCTCCAACCTTTTGGATATTCGGTTTCTGAAGCCGCATCAATTGTGAACAACTTGAATGATCAAACTACTAGCCTTTATCTTTTCCCGCAATTAACTTTGTTAGATCTACTCTACCCTTTTCTACTGGCGTTGTTCTTAAGTAGTCTATTATTTCGGCTTATTAAAATAACCCAGACAAAAAGTAAAATCGCATCGATATTCTTGATTATTCCATTTCTGACGATGATGTTTGATTATTCAGAAAACATATGTATCATTCTAATGATCACAAAATCAATTGAGGTTTCTAAAACGATTGTGGTTTTATCAAGTACATTTACTATTCTAAAAGGAGTCCTAACTTCAGTTGTCTGGATTGCCATCTTTGTATATGGAATCACATGGTTTAGAATGAAAATTCTGAAAAAAAATAATAACCGAGCTCTAACACAACCTAAACAGCATTAAAACGCAGTTTAGCCAAACGTTGTATGCCATTAAATGAAGAAACTAAAGCACATAAAATTTCAGAACAAAAAAAGACCCGAACTTGATTTTGACTTGGTAAAACTGGAGAGCCTTCTTTCTAAGAGCGTAGAAGAAATATCCCAACCCCATAAAATAGTTTTTTTCCATATTCTAATCATTACAGAAGGGCACGGAAAACATACAATTGACTTTACTGATTATACCTATAAAAAAGGTACAGCACTTACTATACGGAAAGACCAAATGCAACAATTTTGCAGAAGCCTAAAAACAAAAGGATATTTATTACTATTTACAGAAGATTTTTTGACAAGCCATTTTGGAAAAGAGGAAGTATTAAGAGCATTCCATTTGTTTAATGAATTGCTTACCTCTCCCAAAATTGAAATAAACAATAAAGATTTTGGAGGAGTGTTAAAACTAATACAAAGCATTGAAAATGAGTATACTGATTTTGATGATGAGTTTTCAAGAAGTATAATTAGAAGTGCTTTACACGTTCTTCTTATCAAGTTGTTTCGTATCAAATCTAAGGATACCAACAAATTATCGAAACGAAAATATTTCGAAGAATTTTTACAATTTCAACAACATATTGAAGAATGTTATTCTAAAACAAGAAAAGTATTTGATTATGCCAAAATGATGAATTGCACTACCAAAACGTTAAACAATGTTTGCAGAGCTATCTTGGATAAAACGGCAAAAACGGTAATTAATGAAATTGTAATTATTCAAATTAAAAGGTTACTAATAAACACATCCCTTTCTATTACGGAAATAGCATTTAAATCAGGTTTCAATGAACCAACCAATATGTTTAGATACTTCAAAACACATACTGGTAGTTCACCTGAATCTTTTAGAAAGGATAATTTCTAGAAGCTTTCCCATTTTGACAGTCTAAAGACATTTTTTAATAGCACCTTTTCAAGAAGGTGTTTACATCTTTGTATTATAATTTTAGTAATAGCTAAAAACAAACAAAATGACAAACAAAGAAAAAGCAATTGAACTCGTAAAAGCCTTTGAAACAGGAAGTACAGAAGTATTAAATTACGTTAGTGACAAAAAATATATTCAGCACAACCTTAGCTTTCCTGATGGAAAAGAAGCTATTGTTGGGTTTTTTAGAGGAGAACCTACTGGGATTAAAACGACTATTCATCGTGCAATTGAAGATGGAAATTTTGTATTTGTTCATAGCACTTATGGTGGAGTTTGGAATAATGGTACAGCACAAGTTGCCTTTGATATTTTTAAATTTGAAAACGGCTTAGCTGTTGAGCATTGGGATAACTTACAAGATGAAACTCCTGCCAACTTAAGTGGGCATACAGAAACTGATGGCACAGTCAATATTTCAGAAAATGACAAAACTTCTGAAAATAAGACATTTACCAACGGTTTTGTAGACACCATATTAGTAAAGGCAGACTATGGTAATTTACAGTCTTATTTTGATGGTAACAATTACATAAATCACAGTCCAGGTGTTGCAGATGGTTTAGATGGGCTTAATGATGCATTGGCAGGAATGGCCAAAATGGGTATTACAATGAAATATGATACGATTCATAAAATAATAGGAGATGGTGACTTAATACTTTCGATGTGTGAAGGTTATTTAGCAGATGCACATACCGCTTTTTATGATATGTTTAGAATAGAAAACGGAAAGGTTGCTGAGCATTGGGATGTAGTTGCTACAATTCCAGCTAAATCTGATTGGCAAAATAATAATGGAAAATTTTAATGAATAAAAACATCGAACTTATTTATGTAATGGACCCTCATTGCGGATGGTGTTTTGGATTTGGAAAAGTAATTTTAAAACTATTTGAAAATTACAAGAACAACCTTTCGGTAAGCTTTAATGTTAAACCAGGAGGATTGTTCTTTCCTTTAATCAAAATACCTGAAGGCTTTGCGGAAGATAAACTTCCCATTGCCCAGCGAATTGAGGAACTTTCAGGGGTACTATTTTCTGAAAGTTACTTCACAAACACCTTAGGAAGTGGAAGTTTTTTAGATAGCGAGCCACCTGCTAGAGCTATCTTATGCGTTAAAACTATTCATAAAAAATTACTTGTTCCTTTTACCGAAAGATTACTTGAAAAAGAATTCATTTATGGAAAAAATAATTCCTTTGATGAAACTATTTTTGAAACTATTAAAGAGTTTGATATTGATGAAACTGAATTTAAAAAATGTTATCATTCTACGGTAATGAAGCAAAAAGTGCTCTTAGAATTTAAAGAAGTCAGTAGTATGACAACAGGTTTTCCAGTACTTTTTATGAAACATAACGACCAAATAACGAAACTTGCAGGTGGATATGCTCCAACAGAACGACTGATTGATAAAATTGAAACTCTATTGAATTGAAGTCTAGTAAAACGGAGCACAACAATATATTAAAGCAATAGCCGCTTGGGTGCAAAGTCAAACTGCTATTTTATTTAATTAAGTATCTTGCTATTCTAAAAACGAGAGCCTTTCAACCCGCTACTGCTTTTATACAAGCGTTACCAATAAAATAGAAATCAGCAGAATGAATAAATATATCATTGTAGCACTATTCTTGCTAATCGGGATTAATCAAGTAAAGTCACAAAATGTCGGACAGTTCGTAATAGGCACGAAACATACACTCCATTCCGATATTTTGAATGAAGATAGAGAATATTGGGTTAGCCTTCCTGAGGCTTACGGCAACGAAAAATCATACTATAAGAAGTATCCAGTGCTTATCGTTCTTGATGGAAATGCTCATTTTAGGTCTATATCAGGTATGGTAAACTATATGAGTGGAAACGGGAGAATTCCGGAAATGATTATTATAGCAATTCAAAATGTTGATAGAAGACGAGACTTCACACCCGATAAAACCATTACAGTAAGAGAGAATAATTCTGGCGGTGGTGATGCATTTCTAAGCTTCTTGGAATCAGAATTAATACCAAAACTAGATCAGGAGTACAGAACAGATCCATATCGCATACTTTTTGGACATTCTTTAGGAGGTTTATTGGCTACTCATGCCTACATGAAAAAAAAGACACTTTTCAATTCATTTATTGCCGTTGACCCAAGCTTTGGTACATGGGATGCAGAAATTATGGACAAAAAGTTAGACGCAGTAACTGATCAATCATTTGAAAGATTCATTTACATAGCTACTGCGAATTGGGGCAAAAGAAATATGAATAACCGAGATCGCCATATACGATTGTATGAGGCATTAAATAGTAAATGTGAAGATGATTTTACTGCAAAATTGGAATTCTTCGAAAATGAAAGCCATGGCTCAGTTCCAATTATTGCTTTTCATAATGGCATCTCTGCAATTTTTGAAGGCTATGGTATTTCCTACCGCGATGTGGAAAGCATAACGCAATTAAAACAACATTTCCAATCTCTTTCTGAGCGCCTATCTTGGGATTTTAATCCACCTGAGTATCTTGTGAACCGAATAGGCTACAGGATGCTACGAAGTAGAAATGAAAGTGATAAATCCAAGGCATTGGCATTCTTTATCTTGAATACAGAAAACTTCCCTAATTCTTTTAATGCCTATGATAGCTTGGCTGAGGCATATGAAGCTTCAGGGGATAAGAAAAAAGCAATCGAGAACTATAAAAAGGTACTTGAACTTTATCCCAAGAACAAACATGCAAGACTGAAGATAGAAAGCTTAAATAATACCCAATAAATACAATTGATAACAAAGCCTATGATTAACGCGGGCTTTGGTGTTTACGCCAAGGTCTGTGTATATTTATGATGTCCGCTAAATCTTATGGATGTTGCTTTTTAGCAAGACAAAGAAAAAAGAAAACCATAAGATTGTGCTAAGTGTGTAGCTAGAAATCTGCTGGATTTCCGGCCCTCACTAATCATAGCCTAAGCCTTAACGAACATGCATCATTGCTTGTTCAATGCTGAGTTCGGGTTTTTGTTTTTTTACTATTTTAGGAAATAAACACAACGATATTATGATACAAAAATTTGATTATATTTTGACCAAACATATCATGCATCTATTATGCCTTATTATGATATTTTGTTATTCTACTCATCTATTAGCACAAACAACTCATGAATTTGGTTTTGCTGATGATTACATACCCGAACTTGCACAATTTGAATATTATCGAGG
>CAZDOW010000135.1:0-5987 GCA_964507115.1 uncultured Maribacter sp. | reverse complement strand
GACATAGCGGACTTGCAGGTTCTGTTACTTTAGGTGATGGCGTTATTATTGGCGGAAGTGCCTCTATAAAAGACCACACTACCATACATTCTGGTGCTACAGTTGGCGCTGGTTCGGGCGTTATGAATGATGTGGCAGCAGGGAAAACTGTTTTAGGCTACCCTGCGCAAGATGCCCGTGATATGTTAAAACAATGGGTCGCTGTAAAACGTTTTATAAAAAATCAATAGCGAAGCTTAGTAGTGCAGTAACTGATTTCGTTTAACTGTTGTTAAACGAAATCAGTTGAGCAAAAAAACATTAAAACACATAAATTTAAGTAGTTATAATACTGAATTATAGCATTTTACATTACTTTATATTTAATTCTACTTTACGCATAAAACTCCAAAATTACTTACTATACTTACCCATAACCTGGGCATCAATTATATTGAATTGTATTACTGTTTTCAATTTATATTTCTATTTCATCAGTTAGCCTGATATCTCTAGAAGACGAACCTACTTGAAATTTGTAAGTCCCTCTTTCCAAGGCCCAGCCCCCCTTCTGATCATCCCAATATCTTAATTCTGAAACAGGAATTTTAATTTGGATTTCCTGTGTTTGGTCTGGTTCCAAATTTTGAGTTTTAGCAAAACCTTTCAGCTCCTTTATTGGCCGGTCTATCAAAGTACTTGAATTTGAAACATAAATTTGCACTACCTCCTTACCCACTTTATCTCCACTATTTTTAATAGTTACAGCAATGGTTATGGTATCGTTTTCTGAAGTCAGATTTAATGCTTCATATTCAAAATCGGTGTAAGAAAGACCATAGCCAAAGGGATAAGAAACTGCTATATTATTTTTATCAAAATGCCTGTAACCTACATAAATACCTTCTTCATAAATGGTATAGTCCTCATTACGAACTTGCTCATCTTTAGGTACAATTTTTCCACTAGTTAAAACATCGGTCATGCCAAAAGAGCTGCCTCCTAATGGGAAATTTTTATTGGAAGCGTGATCGCTAACTCGTACGGGAAATGTCATGGGAAGTTTAGCACTGGGGTTTACGTTTCCACTTAGAATATTGGCGACTGAGTTACCACCTTCTTGTCCGCCTTGCCATGCTAGTAAAATAGCATCTGGCTGATCCTTCCAAGCGGAAGTTTCTAGTACTCCTCCAATATTAAGGACAACAATTACTTTTTTGCCTTTTTCATGAAACGCTGCTACTGTTTTCTTAAGCATTTCATTTTCTGTTGCAGTCAATAGAAAATCATCAACTTCAACCCGATCGCCCCCTTCACCACTATTTCTACCAATTGTTAAAATAGCAGCATCGGCCACCATGGCAACATTTTCCATTTGATCTTGGGTGTATTCAATTTGCGGTGGATTATAAGGCACAAACATGGCATTCATTCCTTCCGGTTTTACAAATTTTTTAGCGTTGGTCTTTTTGTGAGATTCATAAATTGCTCTGGCTTCCTTATTAATTTTAAATCCTTTGTTATCTAACCCTTGTTCCAAAGAAATGGTGTACGCTTCGTTTACATCTCCAGAACCGGTACCACCGGCTATAAAATCATACGACGTCACACCGATAAGTGCAACATTTACACCTTTTGGGAGGGGAAGTGAATTCTCGTTTTTTAGAAGTACCATCCCTTCGGAAGCTGATTCCTCCGTGGTTTTTGCATGGGCTACTAAATCAGGTTCATTACTATAGGTGTAACCGTCCATTTTTCTAGATTCAATAATCAACCTAAGAATTCTACGGACAGCAATATCTATGTCCTCGGTGGTCAAATTACCGTTTTCATGGGCTTCTATAAGCGCGTCCCATTGAAACTTTGTCCCGGGTTCCAACAGGTCGTTCCCTGCACTTATTTGCGCAGGAGCATCAAAACCACCAAACCAATCTGATACTACAACACCTTTAAATCCCCATTCGTCCCTTAGAATATCCGTTAACAATTCTTTGCTCTCAGAAGTGTAGGTGCCGTTTACCTTATTGTAGGACGACATGATTGTCCAAGGTTGCGACTCTTTTACGATAATCTCAAATCCTTTTAGATAAATTTCACGCATCGCTCGTTCAGATACTATGGCGTTTGTATTGTTTCGGTTGGTTTCTTGATTGTTAGCCACGTAATGCTTAACCGAGGTACCAACACCGTTAGCTTCTATTCCATTAATCATTGCGGCTCCAATGAAACCCGTAAGGAATGGGTCTTCAGAATAATATTCAAAATTTCTACCGTTAAAGGGATGCCGTTGGATATTAGCACCTGGACCTAAGATAACATCTACACCATATGCCAACGCCTCTTTCCCCATGGCATCTCCAACAGACGAGACCAAATCTGTATTCCAAGTTGAAGCCAAAAGTGTTGCTATAGGGAACGCCGTAGCATAATATGTTTTTTTATCATTTTCACGGAAAGGTTCTATTCTCAAGCCTGCAGGTCCGTCAGATAAATAAATCGTTGGAATTCCCAATCGTGGTGTGGGTACAATGACTCCCGCCGCTCCGGGTATTCCCACACCAGGATCCGTCATACCCATACCTGAACCTAAACCTGCTCCTTTTAGTACGTGAATCTTTTCTTCTATTGTCATTTGCACTAACAAGTCTGTTACACGTGCAGTAGTAGTTTTTCTTTTGTCCTCATACACATCCAATTCCCCATTCCCGTTGCGGTCCAAAAAGGTAAAACCGGCTATGGTAACTTCCTTCAATTCTGTATTTTCAACATAATTACCCTCAAAATTAAGCAGTTTGGACTTTAGATAAAACCAACCTCCTACTGCAACCAATAGTAGTAGCAAGAGAACAAAAGCGAGTATTTTCAATCCTTTTTTTAAACTTTTTTTCATTAGAAATATTTTGTTCGTGTCGATCAGTCACAAAGGTAATAATTATTTAATTGTGACAAAAAGACACAAATGATTATGTTTACAGTATGGATTTACAATCATTTTATACTAAAGGGGATAAATTATTCTTATCAAACCTTTCCATAGACCTTGTTATTATTGGTTATCAGCAGGGTGTACTTAAGTGTTTAATGCTAAAAATAGATGATAGATGGTTGCTTCCTGGCGGATTTATAAAAATGGAGGAATCTGTAGATACTGCAGTTAAACGTGTTTTAAAGGAACGCACAGGACTTAAGAATCCACACCTAAAGTTCTTATCTGTTTTTGGAGATGAGAAACGCCAATTTAAAGAAGAATGGTCCGCTTATTTTAAGAAAAATAATCTAGAATGGAAAGAAGATTATTGGATAAACAATCGGTTTGTAACGCTTGCCTACTATTCTCTTGTTAATATAGAAGAAACCAAACCTGTTATTGGAAATTTAGATGTACAAATGGCTTGGTTTAGTTTTGAGGACTTACCCCCTACTTGGATGGATCATAAATCTATACTTTTAGCGGCAAGGAATAGACTTAAGGAAGACATGCAACAAGAACAGTTAAGCTATAACTTATTACCTGCTAAATTTACTATGCCCCAACTTCATCAGTTACATCAAATAATTCTAGAAGATAAATTAGATAGAAGTAGATTTCAAAAAAAAATGCTTTCTAGTGATTTATTTGAGCGACTTCCTAAACTACATAAAGAATCTCCCGGAAGAAATCCATATCAATACAAGGTAAAACCTAAGTAGAAATAATACATAACCAAACAAACGCAACAAGGGTTATAATTCATACTGGTTCAGCACTATCTCTAGACGAATACAAAAATTTGAATGATGATTTAGACTTCTTTACAATCTCAAAAAAGGACTACATTACTACTACTTAATTTTAGGATTTTTAGTGCCAAATTATGAGTGTAGTTTAGCATTTCAGTAATATTAATACAATTAATTTGATCGGTTAAAATGGTAACCAACACCAATGAAAAATCGTGTTTTACTTACATTATTAACCCAAGAAAGATCAATATCAATAGGCCCTAAAATTGAGTTATAGGAGGCTGTGACCCCAGCAGTGGCTAAAAAACTTGTAGTAAGAAGTTCATCCCATTGCCCTTTTGTAGAGAAAAAATCATTCGCATACGCATCAAAATCCTCGAATCCAACAGAACCTAGATTCAAGTGTGGGGTAAGGTAAAATTTTTCCAATGTCTTAATTTGAGTGGCAATACTAATCGTTGTAAATTGGGTGACTGCCAATTCATCTTCTTTTAGACCAGGAAGTACAACGTTGTCTTTCCGTGGTCTTACAATGTTACCCCCTAAGAAATAGTTTGCAGCATAGCCAAATTCTTGGAAAGAATTAGCACGGCTGTCGGTATCGTTAAAAAATGTATAGCCTGTAGATGCGCCTATAATGGCAACAATATTAGGATTTACAGGTATTCGTTTTTCAACCTGAAGACTAAACTTTGAAAAAGTACTTACATCTCCAGAAACACTAGGAATACTAAGGTTATCCAAATATTGAGCCTCAACGTCATTAAGCAATGATGTTCCTAATTTAGCTTGAAGAAACGTACCTCTTTTGGCATAAAATGGCTTATCCATAGAATTGTAAACATAGTGCGCATAAAGATCTAGCGTTTGAAAATCGTATTGTTTTAAACCAAAAATATTATCACTTACAGCAGGGTCTATTTTTGGTTTTAACCGATTCCATTCATAATTTATACCGAGGCCAACATAGCTTTTAAAGGCATTGATGTTAAAATTAATTTGATTGTCAAATTGATAATAATTATAGTCCACATCATCTGCTTGGATGCCACTAATAAAAGTTTGTTGAATTAAGTTTTGACCATATATTTCGGATCGATACCACCAATTTTTTTGCTGACCAATATGCTTTTGGTATTGCAAGCGGTAACGCAGATCTTTCGTAATATCCAAACTCAATAGCAGCCGCGACGAATTACCAATCACATTTCTACCTGTGTAATTTACAAATAGGCCTGCTTCCTGATAAGAATCAAAATGCAACGATCCTTTAAAAAGATGGCTGGATTTTTCTTTAGCATTTATCCGTAATCCTAAGTTTTCATCAGCGTTAAACAATTCAAAGGATACAGATTCAAACAAATTGGTTCCAAAAGCATCATGTGAAGCCGAGATGATTTCAGACTTAACATAAGGCGTATTCTGTTCAACATTTACGCGCGCTTTAAACAGATTCATATTGTCTTCACCAATACCATTATATTGTATGGTATCAAAGACTAGCGTATTCGGCACTTTAAATAATTCGGGTTTTGGTTGTGGGTAGGGCTTTAGTCGTTTTGCCAATACTGCCAATTCAGATAATTGCGCTTGCGTCCCAATTTTACCTTCCTTTAAAATGGCTATGTTTTTATCAAAACTTGCTGTAGAATAAGTCAAATAAGTGGTGTGATCTATGAGCACATCACATAATGCCCTATTTGCTGGGTTTTTTAAATTACTTGCTAGCATGCCTGTTTGGAATACTAAAGTGCTTAGGCTATTTAATTTTTCTTTCGGCTCCATACCGCCACCAACATCACTCCCAATGATAATATCAGCACCCCAAGCTTTTGCAACATCGGTTGGAAAGTTGTTTAACACACCTCCATCTACCAACAAAGCATCCTCGTACTCCATGGGCGTAAAAATAGCGGGAATGGACATACTAGAACGCATAGCAAAAACTAAAGATCCTTTGTCTAAAACAACTTCTTTTCCATGCACAATATCAACGGCAACAGCTCTAAAGGGAATAGGAAGATCATCAAAATGCTTTATATTATAAGCAGGGTAAGTGATTTGAGTAAAAAACGATCGTAAATTCTGATCGTTTATAATACCAGCCTTTTTTTTAGGCAGGCCATTAATGAGTTCTATTTCAATTAAATGCCGTTTAAATTCACTTTTTTCCTCATTACTAACGGCATTATTAGAGACTTCACTTCCAAAGAGTTTATCCCATTTCATACCATTAGAAATAGCAGCAATGCTATCGCCTGAATACCCCATAGAATAGAGCGCTC
>CAZDOW010000134.1:0-6082 GCA_964507115.1 uncultured Maribacter sp. | reverse complement strand
TAGAAGCATCGTTCTCGCGAATATGCATAACGCCTTCAAAACCTAAGTAACGGGTCAAGCCTGCTCCAATTAAAATGATAATGATAGCTCCATGAAAAAGTAGCAAGGGCCATTTTTTTTGTGGTATCATTCGAAACTTAAAAATGTTTACGATAATGGTAACACCGAATAAAAAGAGTAAAAACTCAAACCACCAAGATGTAAAGATGACTTTTTGGGCAGCACTCGTGCCAAAGTCATTTTCGATGAAGGTTGCTATACCAATTGCTGCTGCAAATAATACAAAATAAATTCCTGCAGCTCTAGTATTAAAAAGAGGGGACAAATACTTTTTGAGTATTACTATCAGGTTTTTCATAAAATGATAAAGTAGGTATTTCAAAAGTAATCAATAATTTTAAGGTTTTGTAAACTAGGGGGTTATAGCTTAAAATTGAAACTTAAAGCTTTTGCAAAAAGAATTTAGCCTGTCCTAGAAAAAGGCCGTTTTACGGGACTGTTTTCACAAGGGGTGCAAGCTTTCGTGGTAGTGTACCCTTTGGTTATGGAAACATCACCCGCTAACAACCAGGATATAATTTAGTTTGAATTCATTAACTGGCCTTAAGAATTGGGTCTAGCCTACTGATTATCTGTTTCACAAAAACCGGAGCATCTTCCAAAATTGACTCTCCCGCGATAGCATCCACATCCTTTACCTTATAAGAGCCTTCTCCTGAAGTTGTAAGCACAACTATTTTGTCTCTATCGTTTTCGATTCTATCAATAAATACCTTCACGGCAACTGGTGGTTTCGAATTTTCCCAAGTGTGGATAATTACTAAAGCATTGAAATCTTTTGGGTCAATCCCTTGTAATTCTTCAACATCGATTACCCTTATATAGATAGCATCGGAGGTATAACGATCGACTATTCCAGTGGTTACTTTATCCTTAAATTCACTACCCTGTGCAGCAATCAGTAGCTTTTTTTCCAAACTGGGAGAATTAATCGCATAAGGCTCTATAACATCCATGGAATACTGGTATTGATACCACATTAGCAACAAGAAAAAAGCAAAAATAACACCTAAAATAACAAATAATGATTTTTTAAAACCTTTCATAACGTTATATTTTATGGGTTTGTAAGTGATGTTTTAAGAGTTCTTTAAGCTGGTGTAAAAGCGAGTTTCTCCTCGTATTTAGTGTCTCTCATAGCACATACTTTAAGCATTATAAGTCTAAATATAGTGGTCTGCCATAGAAATGAAAATGATTAAAATCATATACAGGAAAGATTTCGTATGACATTCGTCATTTTAAGCTAGAGGGCATATCCATAGTTTTAGGACAGCAAATCGAAAATCAAAAGATGAAGACTATTTTATACGCCACCGACTATTCCCAAAACTCTGTTGCCGCATTGCTATTGGCGAATACATTGGTAGCGAAATTTGGGGCCAAATTAATTGTAATGCATGTTTTTGATATTCCAATTTCGTTAGCAAGCTCGGTTTCCATTAGCTATATGAAAAAGGAAAAAAGACAATTCGTTGAAAATCAGGCAAAACTAAAAACATTTTGCACAAAACATCTCGGGGATTCTTGGGAGAATTCAGATATAAATTTCGTTGTTGACGAAAATGTTTCGGTGACAGATGGAATCTTGGAAAAGGCATTTAAGTTTAATTCAGATTTGATAGTAGTAGGTACAAAGGGAGCCAGCCAAATTAAGGAATTTCTTTTAGGAAGTACGCCAAAAAATCTGATACAAAAATCATCTTGCCCTGTATTGGCTGTACCTGCAACATCTGATGTGACATCACTTAAAAAAATTGTTTATGCCACTGATTTTGAGCAGGCTGATATTTTTGCTATCAATAATTTGGCTAAAATCGCTAAAAAATTCGATGCGGAAATTAAAGTAATTCACATTACCACACAAAAGGAGTATTTAGGAGAAGAGCAAATGGAATGGTTCAAAGAAATGCTACGGGAAAAAGTGGACTACGTCAAACTAGGTTTTGATCTTATTTTCTCCGATGCTGTATTTGAAGAATTAGTATGGTATTTAGAAAAAAACGAAGCCGATATGTTGGCTATGCTGGAACGGAAAGAAAGTACCTTTTATCAAAAATACCTTCAAAGAAATATGGTAAAGAAAATGGTAAAGAGTATACATGTGCCCTTGCTCAGTTTTAACGCAGGCGGACTTTAATTTCCATCGTTAGCATCTACACTTCCACCTCTAATATGAGAAATACTTTGGTATGAAAGATAGATGGAACTTATTTGGACTAATATCATTTAGTATTCAATCAATTATGGGTTAACTTATAATGGTAAGTACGTAACACTTATCTCGCTAAAACAGCACAGTTTTAAAATGAAGTTATGGAATCAAATTGTAGCCAGATAGCTTAATAAAGATGTTCCTAAAATGGTGAAACTGACATTCATCATTTTTACTGATAAGTTACTAGTCTACTTTCGGTATAAAATTAGGAAAATAAGATTGCTACTTACCACATGATGGGCAGCACTTTAGAGGAGAAATAATGTATGAGCGTAGACCTCGAAGTGTAAGGCCACAGCAATTATAATCCTATATTTAAAGTAAAGCCAGGTAGAAAAATTAAAAAAATTAAAAAATGTCCATAGCCGATTTATACGATTCCGGAGAACATAAAAGCAATATTGCACATTTTGCTGCCATTGTCAACTTGGCAGCGGTGGATAAAGCCATAAATTCCGAAGAGGAAACTGTTTTAAAGCGCTTGGCATTTAAACTGAATGTTTCGGAGGAAAAATACAGACATATCCTAAAAAATCCAGACGATTCTGGTTTGATGCCCCCCTACGATCTGGAAACCAGACTCGAACGGATTCAGGACCTATTCAGAATAATTTATGCCGACCATGAAATTGATACTGCAGAGAAACGTTTAATCCATAGATATGCTATCGGCCTAGGTTTTTCTGAGGAAAAAGCCAAGGAAGAAATCCAGAAGTGTATTCGGGTATTTGGCACTAAGGATTAGGAAATAATCCTTCCATCTTCCATCTGAATGATTCTGTCCGTACGTTTTGCAAAATCAGCATCGTGCGTAACAACTAATAGTGATAATCCTTCCTCCTCTTTGAGGCGTTTGAAAATAGTAAAGACGTTTTCCGAATTGTGGCTATCCAAATTCCCGGTAGGTTCATCACCCATAAGTATCGAAGGATTATTGATTAAGGCCCTAGCGATGGCTACACGCTGTTTTTCGCCTCCGGAAATACGTGAAGCCCTTTGTTTAGCCAAATGGTCAATATGTAGCATTTTTAGCTTTTCCATAGCATCGTGTTCAATTTCAGAATGGGACTTCCTAGCCAGTTTCTTTGCAGGTAACATTACATTTTCTAAAACGCTGAATTCCGATAATAAATAATGGAACTGAAACACAAACCCGATACGCTCGTTACGAATGCGCGAAAGTTCTTGATGGGACTTTCCTGTTATCAATTGGTTGTTTAAATAAAGTTCGCCGGTATAGTCAGTATCCATTGTCGAAAGGATATACAACAAGGTAGATTTTCCCGAACCAGATTTTCCCATAATAGAAGCAAATTCTCCTTTCTTGATTCCAAACGAAATATCCTTAAGGACGTGAAAATCCTTAGGCTTATGAAAGTGTTTGTTGATATTTTTAGTTTCTAAAACAAGCTCCATATCCAATCTTTAAGTTCCTCGAATAATACGAACAGGATCAATTCGCTTTGCCTTGTTTGAGGGCAACCAACCGGCAACAAAAGTGGACAGCAATGCAAAAGTAATACCTATAACGTAATAGGCTATATTATAATCAATAGGATAGGTAGTGATTGTTGGCATGGCTTCCGTCTCAAAAGGAACATTGTCTATGAGTCTTGAAAGTCCATAGCCAAAAAGTAATCCGAAAACACCTCCAACAGCACCAATAATCATTGCCTGACTCATAAAAATTAGTTGTACGTCCTGACCCGAAAATCCAGTAGCTTTAAGAATAGCAATATCTTTCATCTTTTCGTAAATGAGCATATTTAGAATATTATAAATTCCAAATCCAGCTACAATCAATAAGGTAATCGATACTGCATAAGTAATAAGGTTTCGAATGTTGGAGCCAGTCTCGAATTGTGCATTGGCCTGATTTATATCCGTGGCCGTAACTTTGAATTGTCTACCTAGATTTTGGGCCATGGCCGGGGCCTTTTTAATATCAAAAAGTTTTATATTGATGTCCGTAATATAATTTTGTGCCTCACCCAAAATACGCTGAACAGTCTTGAGGTTCGCAAAGCTTTGAATATTATCAATATCAGCAATACCACTTTGATAAATACCCACTATTTTTAAGGGAAAGATGTCGCCTCGAACAGTACTTATCTGAACCCTGTCGCCGATCGTTAATGACATTTTTGAAGCTAGGCCAGAACCCAAAAGTATACCGTTTTCACTATTTTTAAGTGCCTCAGGACTTCCTCCGATGATATAATCACGCATGTTGGAGAGTTTGGTTTCTTCCATAATATCAACCCCAACCAGATTTCCTCCCAGTTCAATGGAACCTGAAAGGTAAAAAATCTGTGCTCGAAGCTGCGGCGTGGCACCTTTAACTTTTTTATCTTTTTTTAGATAACTTAAGATGGGTAGCGCATTATGTATTTTCTTCTGGCTCTGCTTTGGTTTTATGGAGTGTACAATATTGACTGAGTTTTGAAATTCAGTATATAAGGAAACTGGTTGTTTCACGCTTGGCTCAATTTCGTTATAGAGATGTATGTGGGGTGTTTGGTTCAAAATAAGACTATCCAACATTTCGTTCAGTCCCGTCATGAAACTGACTAGTGTTATGTAAGCAGCAATACCAAAAGTCACGCCCAAAGCGGCGGTCACTGTGCTCTTTACCTTAGTAAGCAGGTGCGTCTTGGCAATGTTCAGAATAACCTTCCAATTAATCATTGCTCGGGTTTTAAAAGTTCGGTATGCTCGTCAATACCTTCCAGAATTTCTACCAGATCTAAATTTTGAAGGCCTATAGTAACCTCCACAACGCCATCTGCAGTCTGGACTTTGGCGCCTTCTAATAAATATGTTTTGGGAATGGTTAGGGCGTTTTCCTTTTCTGCGATAACAATGTTTCCTTCCCCCGCCAAACCAGGGTACAGCGTTTTCGGAGAGTCTATAAAAGTGGCCTCTACAGTAAAGGTTTGTGAGCGTTCGTCCTTTCTAGGATAGATTTTAGTAACCCGTGCCATAAAAACTTCCGAAGGATAAGCATCCAAAGTAATCAACGCTTTCTGTCCAACTACAAGTTTTATGATATCAACTTCGTCTACAAGCATTTTTATTACAAAAATAGAATCACTTCCAACCGCTGCAAGAGGTTCCATAGTATTCACCGTTTCTCCCGGTTCTTTTAAAAGTGCATAAACCTTCCCGTTTATTTTGCTGGATACCGTAAAATCCTTCGTGTTAATTTGGGAGGATTCGTAGTTATTACGAGCCTGCTGCACCTGTGTCTGTAGTTCATTTTTTGTACGCGCGTATCTACTTTTTAGAAGGTTCAAGTTATTTCGGGAAAGTTCATAAGCCAATTTTCGGCTATCAAATTCCATCTTAGAACCTATCTTCTGTTCCCAAAGCCGCTGTTGCCGAAAAAAATTAATAGAATCATTTTGAAAGTTCAAGTTAGCCGATTGTATCTCATCTTGTAACGCCTTTAATATGGCAGAATTTCCACTATAATTTTCACTTGCCAGCTGGAGCGTAAGTTTCGCATTTTCGGTATTGAGTTTTGGTGCGTTGTTTATTATTTGCAGTAAAGGCATTCCCTGTTGCACCAAATCACCTTCTTCTACCAAATTACGGTCAAGAATTCCGGCTACAGCAGCATATACTTGATACAGGCTATCGGGCTGAACAGTAGCCGATGCATAAACCGATTCTGTCAACCGTGTTTTTTGTGGAAGAATTTTATCCTGTTGCTCACTGCAAGAATAGATGAGCAATACAACAACAGTAAAAAAGAAAAAGCGCATAGTTCCTTAATTATCAATGTTCAAAATAACGAAAAAT
>CAZDOW010000133.1:0-6149 GCA_964507115.1 uncultured Maribacter sp. | reverse complement strand
TTAGATTCCGATTCCCATTATACGTTTGATCTATACTAATAATCGATTAATTACTGTTATGCCAATTAGTTGCTTCCAATATCTTATGAAAGATTTCAGTATTCTCATAAACACCAGAAAATGCTTCTGCTCCTGGACCATAAGCAAAAACAGGGATTAATGTTGCCGAATGCCCCTTGGTAGAAAAGGTTCCCGTAATTTCATTATAATCACTATAAGATTTGCCATCTTCTGTTTTCTTACCCGTTGCCGACAAGGTAAATCCTCCAGTTTCATGATCGGCAGTTACAATTACCAATGTATTACCATCTTTCTCCGCAAAATCCAAGGCCTTTCCAATAGCATCATCAAAATCAATAAGCTCCGAGATTAGATATTCAGCATCATTGGCATGACCTCCCCAATCTATTTGTGAACCTTCAATCATTATAAAAAAATTGGAATTATCTATATCCTTATTAAGAAATTGAATACCTAATTCGGTGGCTTTAGGTAAAAAATCGCCACGCCCTTTCGCAACGGGTTCCATTGCGTCTTCTGCTAACAAATAAGCCATTTTCGTATACTGTTTAATTCCTGTAAAATCACCCAAGGCGGTAGTATCTATCCCAAACCCTTTTTCTTTCAATTCCGCTATTAAGTCTTTCTCATCTTTTCTTTTATTAAAAAATTTTATACCACCTCCTGCAAAAAAATCAATATCAGAAACGACCATATCTGATGCAATGTCCTCATATAGCCCTCTATTTATTGTATGAGCATAGAAACTTGCAGGTGTAGCATGCTGTATGGATGAGGTGGAGATTACGCCAGTTTTGATATCTTTCAGTGACACAATTTCAACCAAATTTTTAACTTCAGTAGAATCATCTGCAACACCAACGGCACCATTATAGGTCTTTATTCCTGATGCAAAAGCCGTAGCACCTGCAGCGGAATCAGTAATATCTTCTCTTGAAGAAGACGTACTAATAAGCCCTATATGCTTAAAACGAGCGTAATTTGGTCTAGTTTTCTTAAAGTAAAATGCTGAGGATATTTGTGATAAACCTGTGCCATCTGCAATTAAAAGAATAACATTTTTGGCCTTTGGAGTCACTTCTTCTTTAGCTATTTGCGCTTTACAGGAGAACGGTATTACTAATAGAACAATGTAAATAATGTTTTTGTAGGTCATAAGCTTGTGTTTAAGTTCTTGCCAATGGTTAGTTTTAGATAATTTTTTATTCACAATGAAGTCTTTCTATAATTAAGGAAGGAAAATAAGTAACTTCATAAGATATAAGGGACTCATCAACCGCGAAATTAGGCGAATATTAAAAGAATTTATCATCACTTTGAATTTACATTTAACATCATCTCACGGCTAGTATATTGCATGTTTCATTACGCTATATACCGTGTTAAGTGCTGGTTTTTTTATTCGTAATTCGTTTAATATTTATAAATGGACTTTTAATCAAATATGCAAAAGATTGTTTCTTGTTTCCTTCAAATTCTTTAAGCCCATATTTGATTTCATGAAGAGGTTTTGTCTTGAATGTTCCAAAAAGTCTATCCCAAAGAATAAATAAAGTACCATAATTAGAATCTGTATAGAATTGGTCTTGTTCATGATGTACTTTATGAAAGTTAGGCATCATTAGTAACCATCCAAGGGTTTTATCTATCCAGCTGGAATAGTGTAAGTTGGTATGCTGAATAAACAATGCAGGTAGCAGTATAAGTAGAAAAATATTCATGGAAATTATATCAAGTCCAAAAATTACTGCAATTAGTAACTCTCCAAAAGTAAAGTAAATCAGTTCTGTTGGAAAAGTCCTGATAGCTGTTGACGCGTCCATAGAAGTATCACTATGATGTACTCTGTGAAATCTCCATAGTATGGGGATTTTATGGTCAAACCTATGAAACCAATAATCGCCAAAGTCAATTAAAAAGACACCAACTGTTATTTTTAGCCAAAATGGTATTTGCACCCAATTAAATAATCCAAACCCATTTTGAGAAATAAAATCAAATGTTGTGACTACCATAAAACCAAGTAGTGTACCCATAAAAATTGCAATTAGTTGGAATAGGAAACTATGGAATAAATGATTGAGTTTACCTTTAAAATCAAATGGACGAATGGTAGCCATTTCTAATGAAAAAAAGACGACAATCAATCCGATCAGAATATGATTGGGGTCGATCGCTAAAAGTTGGTTTAGTATTTCCATGTTTTTAGTTGTAAAATATAATCGTTATTCCCTTTTTTAAATTGCACCTAACATCTCGATTATGCGTAGTTATGTTAGTTTATATTTAATTTTACAAGTACACTCCAAGTTGGAAATTCAGAAGTAGCAAGAATAGGCAACTAGGTATAGCCAGTATCGAATATAGGATGCAACATTGTTCATTCTTTTATACTTTACCATTTTTTCCGCATGGGAATAACCAAAAACATTTTCTGTTTTTGATCTCCACATCATCTGCCCTTAAAATTACGCTTCAGCATCTGCCAACTTCTTAGTATCTACATATTGCTGGAATGCCACAATTTTACCCTCGCCATTAAGCATCCATAAATGTGCTGCTTGAGCATTATAGGCCTTTCCTGTTGTTGCTACTTTAGCATCATAACGCAAGGTTGCTAAAACCTTATTATCACTCATGCTGTGAAGTTGAATGTCTTTCAAATTAAAATACTCGTGGTTAGCACCAAGCCTTGCAAAAACACCATTTAAAATAGCGTCTGGACCTATGTATGGGTTACCATCTGCAAGAGAATTACCTTCCGCTTCGTTCCATTCAATATCAGGATGCATAGACCCGAGAACCGTTGGTATATCTCCTGTTGCAAAAGCGTTGTACAGCTTGTCAATGACTTCAATGTTTTGGTTGTTTTCCATGATTTTTGATTTTAGTTAATTTATGTACTTCTAATTCTTTTATAAGCCTTTTGAAAATGCATGTGATTTTTTCTAAAGCATCCATACCTTCCGATGTATTGATTTTACATTTTCTGCCATTTTTTAATGAAGCACAAGGTTGCGTAATTTTCTATTTGGAAGTTTGGTCAATAAACGCATCCACATCTTTTTTGAATTTCTCCATAGATGGTTTGTGAGTGTACATCATATGTCCAGCTTCGTAATATTTCATTATAATATTTTTCTTCAATTCAGCGTCTAAGCCCATATGATTTATAGAATGTTCCACTCCATAAAAGACAGTAGCCAAGTCATAGTATCCATTAAGAATTAGGATTTTGAGATTAGGATTTCTCTTCATAGCAGAGGCCATATCAGGCAAAGTACTAACAGCCACTTGTGCATTCCAAATAACATTGCCCCCATGATTCCAATCCCATTTAAAATCTTTTCTAGAACCTGTACTCGTGGTATAACTCAAATCTTTTCTGACTTTTAACTCATTATACAAATAGTCTTTAAAGGCAGAAATGTAAGGCGGTGAAAGCGCGTCGCCCTGAGGGTCCGTTAAGGCGAACTGGGATAATAAATCTTCATTGACCCCAGTAAATCTGGAATCTAACCTTCCCACTGTAAACCCTTCTTCTCTAAATAATTCTTGGAAATATTCGTTATTGGTTACTCTTAAATTAGCCTTCAACCAATACGCTCTACTTAAACCTGAAAAATCTGCCAATTTCTGAGCTATTGCTTCTTTTTCAGATACTGATAACTGATCCCCTTTAAGTAAACTTATAGCATATTCATTTTCTGTAAAACTTCGTACTTCTTTTAAGAATCCTTCTAAACTTTCGCCTTTGTCCTTTACCTTATTATGATACCAAGCTGTTGCCGCATAAGCAGGAAAATGAATTAAATATGAAACATCATCACCTGGACCAAATAACAAATGTTGTAATTCAAATACCGCAGAAACCATGATAACACCGTTCATAGCAATTCCTTTATCTTGGAGGTATTTGACCAATCCTGCATTTCTAAATGTGCCATAACTTTCACCTAACAAATATTTAGGAGCGTTAAATTTTTCAGATCGTATAATAAACTGTTCTATAAATAATCCAATACTTCTTATGTCTTGATCAACTCCCCAGAAATCTTCCCATTTTGACTCGTTTATGGGCTTACTAAACCCAACACCAATAGGATCTATCATTACCAAATCAGCTTTATCCAGAATTGAAAATTCATTATTCACCACCTTATAAGGGGCTGGTTTCGTGTACCCCGTATCATTAATAGCTACACGTTTTGGCCCTAAAACCCCAAAATGCAACCAAAAAGAGGCGGAAAGAGGTCCTCCATTAAATGCAAAAACAATAGGTCTTTCTTTATTTGAATTTGTCTTTTTATAATGGGTGAAACCGAACAAAGCAATAGGTTTGTCATGTTCATCTCTCAATTGCAAGGTCCCAGTTTCAGCATCAAGATTAATTGTTTTGCCGTTAATAGTTACAGATTGAGATGAGGTAAATATCTCGCCTTTTGGCACTTCTTTTTCTTTAGGTTTCTCTTGGGAAAATGATGCCAATGTAAAAAGGGCAAACAGGGTAGTTAGTAATTGGTTTTTCATAGTATGTGATTTAATCTTTTATTCGATTATTTAAATTGCGCTAGTATTTCTTAAAATGTTTGAGCCAAAAAACAGAATGGCTAAAGAACCAAGTACTAACCGTCAAACATTACATAAAATCTTATTCTTTTGATTTATTTTCCTACTCTAAGCGAAATGGATAAGCTGCTGCGTCTTCATAAAAATACGCAAACCTATCGAATACCCCCATCCGTATTATGGACAGGTTTTGTAGTAGACCATTTTTATTCTTCAAATTTATCTTCGTAACCACTAATCTTCAGAAACTCTATAAAGTCCGTGACCTCTATTATTTCGTGTATTGCTATGTCCTTATCCTTGGCTCTATCGTAGTATGATTTTGTAATCATATAACCCATAAAATAACCTAAATCTGCGGGCCTGTCTTTTGTCCCGCTCTCGCCATACAGCCAATTGGATAAATCAGTCGAATACATTTCCTTTGAAAACGCTATCCAAAGCTTTTTTTCGTTTTTCTTTCCATAATTATATGCTTGGCTCTTATAGGGCTCATTTAGGAATAATTCGGCAAGAAAATCCGCTGAACCTTCGTGAATTGAATGCCCTAAAAGTGAGTCGCTATCCGCCTTTTGTTGTAAGTGTATTGTTTCGTGTATTATGGTGGATTTTAGGCTATTTTGATACGCAAAAGTTTCTTCGGGTTCTAGCTCAGTTAAATCCACATCTTCAAACCTAAGGTTAAGTTCTCCGCCCATAAATATTATGTTGTCTTTTTTCCAAACACTTGCTTGAATGTTACGAACGCCAATAAAAACACATACATTTCCTGCCTTGAATTCTGGATATATTTTTTCTACTTTATCGTAGCAAGCAAACACTTCTGATTCAACTTTTTGTAATTCCATTGTTGGTTTTCTTAGACTCTCCCAAAATTTTGGATATTTCTCAAAACTTTCTAAGTAGTTTTCAACGTTGCGAATGTCTCCAGATTCCCCAATCATTTTTTTAAAGGGTACGCTTGCCTTGTCCAAATAGAGCTTTGTGAACACTTTTGATTTTTCTTTCGAGTTTTGTATAGCGTCATAAGCAGTCCAAAAGTTTACTATATCGCTTGTCTCAATAAAAACATTATTCGAGTTTTGCCCAGCACAAGAATATATCATCAATGACATAAATATTGCTAAAATGGTTTTCATCATGTTGTAATTTTAGTGATTACCAAAATGGCATGCAACGTTTGATCCAAAAAACAGGACGGTTAAAGAACCACAAGAACAATTTCTCCGATGGCATATTTCAAATACTTTCCAGTTTTGTTTTTCTCCATAAGGCCGTAGCGAATTTTTCGAAAGAATTAGATCATTGGTTTTTGGGTTGATTATAATGAAGTACAACGTTCTAGTATAATCATCAGTAACGAATTTCAAGTTACTGATTTTCAATTAAGCACTGCCACTAGAACTTTCGAATGGATTCGAACGCAGTCCAAGCGGCCGGAATTGAAGTCATACACTGTTGTGCTTTCGTTATTTTCATTCGCGTGAAAATATAATTCACCCCACAATCAGGTTTCTAGCTCCTCTGTAATACAGTACTGAAGCTATCATCATAAACAC
>CAZDOW010000132.1:0-6682 GCA_964507115.1 uncultured Maribacter sp. | reverse complement strand
AAATTTATTCTAAAGATACAGAAAGTAATTCATGGATAAATATTCCTTTTTAAATACTGCACATACCTCCTTTTTTGCAGAGTTATATGATAAGTATTTAGTTAATCCAGATAGCGTAGAACCAAGTTGGAGAGCCTTTTTTCAAGGCTTTGATTTTGGTATTGAAAGCGCTGGTGAAGAGCTAGGTATAGGCGAGGAGCGCATTACCTCTATGGTTAACGGCAATGAGGTAGAAATGCCGGAATCCCTTCAAAAGGAATTTCAGGTCATACGATTAATAGATGGCTACCGCAGCAGGGGACATCTCTTTACCGAGACTAATCCGGTACGGGATAGGCGCCAGTATACCCCAAATCTAGAAATAGAGAGTTTTGGACTTACACAGTCCGATTTGGATGTCGTTTTTAATGCTGGGGATATTATTGGAATAGGCCCTAGTACCCTGAAAGAAATTATTAGCCATTTGACTAGTATTTACTGCGATGCCATTGGGGTGGAATACATGTATATTAGAAAGCCGGAACGTGTTACATGGATACAGGATTGGATTAACGTAAATGATAACCATCCAAATTTTAGTCCCGAACGGAAAAAGCATATACTTAAAAAACTGAATCAAGCGGTTTCCTTTGAAGGTTTTCTGCATACCAAATATGTGGGTCAAAAACGATTTTCATTAGAAGGTAACGAATCTCTGATACCCGGTTTGGACGCTATTGTAGAACGAGCCGCTGAGATGGGGGTGAAGCAATTTGTTATGGGCATGGCCCATAGGGGAAGGTTGAGTGTACTAACTAATATTTTTGGAAAATCGGCAAAGGATATTTTTAGTGAATTTGATGGAAAGGATTACGAACAGGAGATTTTTGATGGAGACGTAAAATACCATTTAGGTTGGACATCTGATCGTATGTCTGATAATGGGAATAAGATAAAAATGAATATAGCGCCTAACCCCTCGCATTTAGAGACGGTAGGTGCAGTTGTTGAAGGTATCGCAAGAGCAAAGCAGGATGCGCATTTCCAAGAAGATTTTTCTAAGGTACTTCCTATTGTGGTTCATGGAGATGCAGCTATTGCTGGTCAAGGTTTGGTATATGAAGTGGTTCAGATGGCTACTTTGGACGGATACAAGACCGGTGGTACCATTCATATTGTAGTAAACAATCAAATAGGGTTTACTACCAATTACTTGGATGCAAGATCTTCTACCTATTGTACGGATGTCGCTAAAGTTACTTTGAGTCCTGTTCTGCATGTGAATGCAGATGATGCAGAGGCTGTCGTGCATGCCTCCCTTTTTGCTTTGGAATATAGAATGCGATTTGAAAGGGATGTGTTTATAGATTTATTAGGATATAGAAAATATGGTCATAATGAAGGTGATGAACCTCGGTTCACACAGCCTAAATTATATAAGGCAATCGCTAAACATAAAAATCCTAGAGATATTTATGCGGAACGCTTGATTGCTGAGGGTGTTATTAAGGAAGGACATGTAGCGCAGCTGGAACAGGATTATAAAGATACTTTAGAGGAAAAGTTAGAGGATTCTAGAAAAGAAGATAAGACTGAGATTACGCCGTTCATGGCTGATGAGTGGAAAGGTTTTTCAAGTGCGCGTGAATGGGAGATGATGGAGAAGGTAGACACTACCTTTAACAAGGATAAGTTGGCGGCTATTGCCAAGGTTATTACCAAGTTGCCTGACGGTAAGAAATTCTTACGGAAAGTAGAAAAGCTAGTCAATGATCGTAAAAAAATGTTCTTTGAGACCGATACGTTGGATTGGGCCATGGGAGAACTTTTAGCCTACGGAACGTTGCTTGAAGAAGGTTTTGGAGTTCGAATGTCTGGGCAAGATGTGGAACGGGGTACTTTTTCCCACCGCCATGCGGTAATGAAAGTAGAGGAGAGTGAAGAAGAAGTCTTACTGCTTAATCACTTATCTGAGAGTCAAGGGAAATTTCAAATTTATAACTCGCTTTTATCCGAATATGGTGTAGTAGGATTTGATTATGGCTATGCCATGGCCAGTCCAAATACACTTACAATTTGGGAAGCACAGTTTGGTGACTTCAGTAATGGAGCTCAGATTATGATTGATCAGTATATATCAGCTGGTGAGGATAAGTGGAAATCGCAGAATGGATTGGTTATGTTGCTGCCCCATGGCTACGAAGCACAGGGAGCAGAGCATTCATCTGCTCGTATGGAACGCTACTTGCAGCTTTGTGCAAGGGATAATATGTACATCGCCGATGTTACAACCCCGGCTCAGATGTTCCATATTCTAAGGAGACAGATGAAGGTTAACTTTAGAAAACCACTTATTATATTTACGCCAAAAAGTCTTTTAAGACACCATAGAGCAGTTTCTACTGTAGCTGATTTTTCAAATGGTAGTTTCCAAGAAGTATTGGACGATGTATCTGCTGATGTTAAAAAAGTAAAATCTTTGGTGTTCTGTACCGGTAAATTCTATTATGATTTATTGGCGGTAAAAGAAGAATTAAATAGAGATGATGTTGCATTGGTACGGGTAGAACAATTATTCCCTTTGCCTGAGAAACAAATGATAGCAATTACGAAAAAGTATAAAAATGCTAACGATATTGTTTGGGCGCAAGAAGAACCAAGAAATATGGGGGCATGGAGTCATATCATGATGCACTACAGCGAGGCTCAAAGCTTCAGAGTAGCATCAAGACGTTTTTATGCCGCACCGGCCGCCGGTAGTTCTGTGCGTTCCAAAGCGAGACATCAGCAAGTGATTGACTTTGTTTTTGATAAGACAAAGGACAATATGACAAGAAGAAAGAGTAAAAAGTAAAATATCAAATTATAGAAATAATGATTCTAGAAATGAAAGTCCCCTCGCCGGGAGAATCCATCACGGAAGTGGAAATTGCGGAATGGTTGGTAGAAGACGGTGATTATGTAGAAAAGGACCAGGCAGTTGCTGAGGTAGACTCAGATAAGGCAACTTTGGAATTACCAGCCGAAGCAAGTGGTGTAATTACCTTAAAGGCTGAAATAGGTGATGCCGTTGAAGTTGGTGCGGTTGTTTGTTTGATAGATACAAGTGCTGCAAAACCTAGTGGTGCCGCCGATACCAAAGCGGAGACTCCTAAAAAGGAAGCAGAACCTGTAAAGGAGAAAAAAGAAGAAAAAGTACCGGAAGCAAAGACATCCTATGCTACTGGGAGTGCTTCACCGGCAGCTAAAAAAATATTAGAGGAGAAAGGGATTTCCACAGCATCTGTAAAAGGAACAGGAAGGGATGGTCGCATCACAAAAGATGATGCCGTAAATGCAGTTCCTTCTATGGGGTCTCCTGTAACTGGTGGCAACCGTGGGGAAAGCAGAACCAAACTTTCCATGTTGCGTAGAAAGGTAGCGGAACGTTTGGTTTTGGTTAAGAATGAAACGGCAATGCTTACTACGTTCAATGAGGTAGATATGTCGCCTATTTTTGCTCTTCGAACCAAATACAAGGAAACTTTTAAAGAGAAACACAGTGTGGGTCTCGGGTTTATGTCCTTCTTTACCAAGGCCGTAGTGAGAGCGTTAGAAATGTATCCCTCCGTTAATTCTATGATCGATGGTAAGGAGATGCTTTCTTATGATTTTTGCGACATAAGTATTGCAGTATCAGGCCCTAAGGGGTTAATGGTTCCTGTCATTAGAAATGCCGAAAACTTAACCTTTAGAGGTATTGAAGCAGAGGTAAAACGTTTGGCTATAAGGGCTAGGGAAGGAGAGATTACCGTAGACGAAATGACTGGAGGAACCTTCACTATTACCAATGGAGGTGTTTTTGGGTCCATGTTATCGACTCCTATAATTAACCCGCCGCAGAGTGCCATATTAGGGATGCATAATATTGTCGAAAGACCTATCGCAAAAGACGGAGTCGTTGTAATTGCGCCAATAATGTACGTAGCGCTTTCTTATGATCATCGTATTATTGATGGTAAGGAATCTGTAGGATTTTTAGTTGCTGTAAAAGAAGCTTTAGAGAATCCGGAGGAATTACTGATGGACGGGAATATAAACAAAGCATTGGAGTTGTAATCTAGGGGTATATAAAACAAAAAAATACGAGAGGTACTACCTCTCGTATTTTTTTTTGCTAGTTTGAAGGTCCGTTGCTGACAATTCACATCTTCTTAAGATTGTTTTTGCTTTTTTTTAAACATAAGTATACCTTTCTTTTATTGTAGTCTATAATCGCTTTGGTTTGTTTTAATACGTCTGCGCCAATAATACCATCAACCGGAGGTGCTTCGTGTGCTATGAGTGCCTGATTTACATGGGTAAGGTCGAACAAAACTATGTTCAACTTTCTATTTTTCCAGTCGCCAATTTTAATCGTATTTTTTTTGGATACATGCGTTTCCATATCGGTAGCTCCTGCTCCCGCAGCTTTGATATCCGATGATTTGGAAACTAGATTAAAATAATCCTGCTTATCGAATCCAATGCAGGTGTTTGATGCTCCAGTGTCCAAAATAAAAACTCCTTTTACATCATTTATTGTTGCTTTTATTTCTAAATGGTTGGTGGTAGTAATTTTTAAGGGAATGGAAGTATATTTTGCTTTTTTTAAAAACTTTTTGAGTTGCGACATGGCTATCAGGGCTATTCTTGTTTAACACGGAAGAAGTGTTTCCTAATGAAGGTAAAAGGGTATTAGAAAATGGGTTTTAGTTATCCAAAGATAAGCCTATTTTTGTGGTATGATTATAACGGATACCCATACGCATTTGTATAGTGAAGCTTTTGATGATGATAGATCGGATACAGTAGAGAAGGCACTTAAAAATGGTATAAAGCGGTTTTTTATTCCTGCAATCGATTCAACGTACACGGAGCGAATGTTACAATTAAAGCGTTCTTATCCTATGAATGTTTTCCTGATGATGGGATTGCACCCTACCCACGTAAAGGAAAATTATACAGCGGAATTAGTGCATGTGGAAACCATGTTAAAAAAGCATTCTTTTTGTGCTATAGGAGAAATAGGGATAGATCTCTATTGGGATAAATCGTTTTTAAAAGAGCAACAACATGCTTTTAAGCAGCAGATTGCCTTAGCTAAATTTTATAAGTTACCCATTGTGATTCATTGTAGGGATGCCTTTGATGAAATTTTTGAAGTATTGGAGCAGGAGAAGGGGGATGATTTGTTTGGTATTTTTCATTGTTTTACTGGAAACTTGGAACAAGCAAAGAAGGCTATATCTTATAATTTAAAATTAGGTATTGGGGGAGTGGTGACATTTAAGAACGGTAAAATCGACACGTTTTTACATGAAATAGATTTAAAGCATATTGTATTGGAAACAGATGCACCTTATCTTGCCCCAGTACCCTACAGAGGAAAGCGAAATGAACCTGTTTATATTCTAAAGGTTTTAGAGAAGCTAGCTGCAATTTACGGAATGAATATGGAAGAAGTGGCGGAGGTTACAACACAGAATTCCAAAAGTATTTTTGGAGTTTAATGGATACGATAATCAACTTATGACAGCAGTTAAAACAAATATCTTATTGATTTATACCGGGGGAACCATAGGTATGGTAAAGGATTATGAGTCTGGTGCTTTAAAGGCTTTTGATTTCAATGAGCTACTAAAAAGTATTCCAGAACTTAATCAATTGGAATGTTCAATAGACACCATGTCTTTTGATTATCCCATAGATTCATCCGATATGCATCCAAGAGATTGGATTGCAATAGCTACTATTATAGAGGAACGTTATGATTCCTATGATGGCTTTGTAGTGCTACATGGTAGCGATACCATGAGCTATACCGCATCGGCACTGAGTTTTTTAATGGAAAATTTAGACAAGCCTATCATTCTAACCGGTTCACAATTACCTATTGGAGACCTTAGGACAGATGCTAAGGAAAACCTGATTACCTCTATACAGATTGCTTCATTACAAGAAAACGGAATACCGGTTATAAGGGAAGTGGGTCTATATTTTGAGTACAAACTCTATAGGGGGAATAGGACCACTAAGATAAATTCGGAGCATTTTCAGGCTTTTTCTTCTTTAAACTATCCACATTTGGTTGAGTCTGGCGTGCATTTGAATATTTTTAAGGAATATTTGTTACCCCATAAACGAAATAGGAAGTTGGTCGTCCATAAAGAAATGGACGAAAACGTAGTTGTGTTAAAGTTATTTCCTGGAATTAATTTATTTGTTTTGGAAAGTATATTAAATGTTAAAGGTTTAAAAGCTCTTATTTTGGAAACATATGGTTCAGGAAATGCGCCAACGGACAAATTATTTTTGAATTTACTAAAAAAAGCTATCGATCAAGGAATTCATATAATTAACGTTACGCAATGTTCTGGAGGTAGTGTTATCATGGGTCAGTATGAAACAAGCACAGCACTAAAAAAAATGCAAGTTATTAACGGTAAGGATATTACGACCGAAGCAGCAATTACAAAGGTTATGTACATGTTAGGGAGTGATGTATCACGTAAATTATTTAAAACGGTTTTTGAGACTTCTTTGCGTGGAGAAATGAATTAAAATTAACCTGTTTAATTTTATTAATTAACATTTTTTTTGTTATTTGCCCTTCCTAATAAAAGGAAAATTAGAGAGGTGGCCGAGTGGTCGAAGGCGCACGCTTGGAAAGCGTGTATACCCC
>CAZDOW010000131.1:0-7165 GCA_964507115.1 uncultured Maribacter sp. | reverse complement strand
ATTTAAAAAGGAATATTTATCCATGAATTACTTTCTGTATCTTTAGAATAAATTTAATCAAAAATACAACATTTACAATACCTAAAGTAACGTTCTCATCTAATATTAGAAAAAATGAAAGTTTATTTTAAAAACACTAAAAACGGACGTAAAAATTATTTTTTATTCTTTTTCGCGCTGTTAATTTCTAATTTTTCTATAGGGCAGTATACATCTGGCCCAAGCAATTTTTGGAGTGAATTACGCTATGGAGGAGAAATTGGACTAGGTTTTACTAATGGTGGATTTAATGCCTCTATATCCCCTAGTGCCATATATCCGGTAAGCAACGAATTTGCAGCTGGGGTGAGCTTAAATTTTAACTATGCTAAGTTTAATGAGGACAAATTTTTGGCATATGGAGGAAGTTTATTATCCCTTTACAATCCAATTCCACAACTACAATTATCGGTAGAATTGGAACAATTAAGAATTAACAGGACATTCAGCGGTTTTACCGAGGATATTGAAGAAAATTATTGGTCCCCGGCTTTATTCTTGGGACTTGGTTACACCACAAGGAATGTTACCGTAGGGCTTCGGTACAATGTACTTTACGACGAAAACGATAGTATATATGCAGACGGACTTTTACCCTTTGTTAGGTTCTATTTTTAATCCTTAGTTCTATATTTTTCCTTTAAATCTACCTTCTGTAATTCCCGTTGCAAGATTAGAAAAGCAACTTGCTCAGCGACGTCTACCGCATCGGTTACGGTAACATTTTTAAAGGATTGCTCTGACACATCCACTACATATAATAGGTTTAGATAATCGTTAAAATCTTCCATAATCACGTGGTAGATTTTTTCCTTTAAAAACAGTGGTAAATTTTCTAAAGTAATTTCAAGAGGGATAGAGAACGGGATATTTGCGAGTACAAAATCCTTGTTCATTTGCACAATCAGTTTCTCGTATACCTTATTTTCCTCTGCTTTTTGAAGCAGATCGAAACTATTCGAGAATTTATGTCGCATATAGCTATTGGTGTCTTTTTAATAGTTCTAAATCAACTTAGCGCAACTGCTAAAAAGGCATTTTTGGTAACTCGAAGAAAAACTTTAGAATTTAATCCCTAATCTTCTGTTCCCAAACCCATGCAGATTTCATGGCTTCGTCTAAGGTATACTGTGCTTTCCATCCCAAAACGGTATTGGCCTTGGTTGTATCTGCGTAGGCTGTTGTAATATCCCCTGGACGCCTATCCACTATTTTATAGTTAAGTTTTCTTCCAGAAACTTTTTCAAAACTCTGTATCGCCTCTAATACAGAACTACCTCTTCCCGTTCCTAAATTAAACACCTCGTAATTTTCATTATTCTTTCCTTCTAGCAATCTTTCTAATGCTATAACGTGTGCTTTTGCCAAATCCACAACATAAATGTAGTCACGAACACAGGTACCATCAGGCGTAACATAATCGTCCCCATAAACGGAAAGTTCCGCTCTAAGACCAATACCGGTCTGGGTAATAAAAGGCACTAGGTTTTGTGGCACTCCTACCGGAAGCTCTCCAATCTCAGCGCTTGGGTGTGCGCCCATAGGATTAAAGTAACGCAGAGCAATAGCATTGAGTTTTGGGGCTATTTTACAGGTATCGGCAATAATCTCTTCTCCCATCTGTTTTGTGTTTCCGTATGGGGATTCAGCCACTTTCACGGGAGCATCTTCGGTAATCGGCATTTTATCAGCTTGACCATAAACAGTACATGAGGAACTGAATATAAAGCTTGCCTTAGTCTTCTTGCAAAGTTCTTTTAAAACATAAACCAAGGTTCCTATGTTGTTCTCGTAATACAACAAAGGGTTTTTTACACTTTCGCCAACAGCTTTTGAAGCAGCGAAATGAATCACTCCTTCGATATCTGAATTTCTTTGAAAAAAATCTTCTACTTTGTCCTTCTCCTTTAAATCCAGTTTCTCGAACACAGGTTTTTTTCCGGTAATGACCTCAATGCCGTGAAGCACTTTTTCGTCTGAATTAGAGCAGTCATCAACAATCACTACTTCAAAACCTTTTTGCTGTAATTCCACAACAGTATGTGATCCAATAAAACCAAGCCCCCCGGTTACAAGTATTTTTTTCATCTGTTTATTTCTGATTTGTTATCTGTAAACCTAACATAATAAGATAATTAAGCTTCCATAAATTCGATAACCATCCCCGAAATATGGTTAATTTGCTCATCATCCAATTCTGTATGCATGGGTAATGAAATAACTTCAGTAACCAGTTGATTGGTAACAGGAAAATTGGCTTCCTGATAACGTTCATCCAAATATGCCTTTTGTTTATGAAGCGGAATGGGATAATAGACCCCACATGGTATTCCGTTTTCATTCAAGTGCTTCACCAAAGCATCTCTTTTTCCGTTTGTTATGCGCAACGTATATTGATGAAACACATGGCAATCGCAGGTATCACATATTCCTTCACAACCATTTACTGTCTTTGGAACCATAATATGAGGCTGATTCTTGAATGCATTTGAATATTTTTTCGCAGCTGCCCGTCTAGCATTACAATAACTATCCAACCGAGGTAATTTGGCACGCAATACCGCAGCTTGTATAGAATCTAATCTAGAATTGACACCTACCACATCATGATGGTAACGTTCGTACATACCATGGTTAACTATACCTCTGAGGGTATGTGCTAAAGCATCGTCATTAGTAAATATAGCGCCACCATCGCCATAGCACCCCAAATTTTTGGAGGGGAAAAAAGAAGTTGCTCCAACATGCCCCATAGTCCCGGCCATATGTTTCTCGCCAGTTTTAGATAAATGCTTTGCACCAATAGCTTGGGCATTATCTTCTATAACATAAAGGTTATGTTTTTTTGCGAGCGAAAGTATTGCATCCATATCAGCGCATTGTCCAAATAAATGAACCGGTACTATCGCCTTAGTCTTTGGAGTTATGGCACGCTCTATGGCTTCAATATTTATATTAAAAGTATCCACATCCACATCTACCAAAACTGGTGTTAATTGCAACAGCGCAATTACTTCAACGGTAGCGGCAAAGGTGAAATCGGCCGTAATAACCTCATCGCCTGGCTTTAAGCCTAGCCCCATCATGGCAATTTGCAAGGCATCCGTACCATTGGCACACGGGATTACATGCTTTACTCCCAAATAATTTTCCAAGTCTTTTTGAAACGCATGGACTTCAGGACCGTTTATGTATGCTGAAGTTTCTAAAATTTGCGATATAGAAGTATTAACTTCCACTTTAATTTCTTGGTATTGGCCCCCAAGATCTACCATTTGTATTTTTTTCATCCTATCAAATTATATACATCGAAACAAAAATACGAAACACCCGACAATGATTTTCTGGAAAGAAATGTAATTTAGCAACAAATACATCAGTTTGTACTTTTTATATAACCTTATCGTTTCAGCTTCTTGGCTCATTTTGCACGTAATAGCAAAAGTAAATACCAAGCTTTCACTTTTTGTTGAAGGAAGAAAACACACCCTTACGATACTACGAAAAAATATCTCGCAAAAAGATAAGGTCATTTGGATACACGCCGCCTCCTTGGGCGAGTATGAGCAAGGACTTCCTATTTTAGAAAAATTGAAGTTGGCCTACCCCACCCATACCCTGCTTTTAACCTTCTTCTCCCCTTCTGGTTATGAAATACGAAAAAACACAGCTACTGCAGATGTGGTTACCTATTTACCTTTAGATACCAAAAAAAAGGTGCGGGAATTTCTGAATACAACAAACCCAAAACTTGCTATTTTCATTAAGTATGAGATTTGGCCCAACTATTTAAATGAACTAAAAAAACGGAATATACCAACCTTGTTGGTCTCCGCACTATTTAAGAAAAAACAGATTTATTTTAGACCTTATGGCAAGTTTATGAGAAAGGCGTTGAACGCGTTTAATCATTTCTATGTACAAGACGAGCGTTCTAAATCATTATTAAATTCTATTGGATACACGAACAGCACCGTAACAGGGGACACTCGGCTAGATCGAGTTTCAGAGATTCTCCATGCGGACAATAGTCTAGATTTTATGAACCGTTTTAGTACTACTTCTAATTGTTTGGTCTCTGGAAGCACATGGCCGGAAGATGAAACTTTCTTAGTGGATTATATTAATTCCTCTTCTTCAGACATGAAATTCGTTATTGCGCCACATAACATCAAAAAAGAGCATAGTGCAACTTTAAAAGATTCCATTACTAGACCTACCCTACTTTATTCAGAAATAGAAGCTCAAAATCTTGACGCTATAGACGTGTTAATTATTGACACTATTGGCTTGCTAACCAAAATTTACAGTTATGCCAGCATAGCTTACGTAGGTGGTGGTTTTGCTACAGGATTACACAATACACTAGAACCGGCCGTTTTTGGTATCCCAGTAATTATTGGTCCAAAGTACTTAGGCTTTATTGAAGCGGAAGAATTGGTAGCCATAGGAGGAATACTATCCATACGTGACAAAGAAGAACTTGCCCAATGCATAGATCAATTAAAATCAAGTAAAAGTACACGAGAGAAACTTGGCAGACTAAATGCTACATACATTACGCAAAACAAAGGTGCTAGTATCCACATAATGAAAGGTATTCGAGAAATTCTATAGGTATTCACTAAAACAGATAGCGCTACATCAAAATCGGTGTATAAAAGCATCCGAAAAGCGTGATACTTAAGAATTCAACGCGGTATCAAAGGATACTAAAACTTCTTAAAACTAGGAAATCTAACGCCTAAAACCTTGCCTTAGATCATTTATTTGGTCTAGATTATGTATCGACACAAAGGATCAAAACACCTCATTAAAGGGTTGTTTTTAACCTTTTATCGAATTACTTTACTTTTTAACCCCAGTTGTATACGATAATACATATCTTGAAACAAACAACACTATATGATTATGGAACAGGAAGTTACCCTAGGAATAAAAGTACTCAATGGTTTTTTGAGAATTATGGTCGCTTGTCTAGTAGTTATTTTGGCAGCGATTCCGATAGCGGCTTTATTAGATTTGATGAAAATAATATAAACACTGTTGTCAAGTCTACAACCGAACATTTCTAAAAGGACAACGGACACCTTGAACAAAGTGTGTCCTTTTCCTATTTCCACCTACATCTGCTCACAACATCATTCGACATAACACCTCATTTCGTCGATAAACTGCAATTTTCAGAATACAAAACCACAAAATAAAAGGGTTTAACATCAGTATTGTAGGATTTTACAACAAAAATAATTTTTTAGCCATTACAAATAATAAATTGGAAGTATATAACTTTAAAGTAGGTAATGTTATGAACCATTTATCATTTAAATCTGGGGTAGATTCTTATCTATCTGTACTTATTATTGCAATGAACTCCTTTTTGGCAGTTGTTGCAGTAGGAACTTTGTTAGCCTTAGTTGGCGCAATCTAACCTTTAAAACTATTTTTATAGGTAGAAATTTACATTAGCAAACCCCTCCTTTTGAGGGGTTTTGTGTTAAACCTTTACAAATAATTCTTTTCTAGTTATCCGTTTATATCTCTTATTTGGCTATCCGTAAATAGTTTTCTGAAAAGCACCAAGGTTCTGCTAGAACTAGAAGAAGTGACAACTAGCGTAAATACCCCATTCGGAAATAGAAAAAAAAGTGATGCTAACATGGCGCTATTCCATCTTAAAAACACCTTTTCCTATCTTATTTATTTCGATTTTTTAATGAATTTGGTTTCTTTACCATTACTTACCAATAGCATTTTTCTAGAATTCAAAAATTTAAATTCTCCAATCCAGTTACCATACGAATGATTCATCTTTAATTTAAACCCCTGAGCAGATGTTATCGTATAAACGAAGGGCTGATCCTTTGCTAAGAAATGGTCATCTTTATTTTCGGTCGACTCTATTTGAGTCCAATGGCCTTGTCCATCTTCAAAGGAGTATTCATATCGTGTGTTTGCGTTTTTGTTTTTCACCTTCCATATGCCACTTAAATAGGATTCGACCTCTTCTCTTGCTTCACAGCATTTTAATTCTTGCCCAAGTAGGGTCGTCAGTGGTAAAAATATCAATAGTAGCAGTAGTGTTTTTCTCATAACGAACTTAAAGGTTTTACTAAACTACATCTTTATTGCAATTTAGGTTTTGTAAACTACAGTTGAATACTGCAATTATAAGGTAATTCGTCCGCGCATACCAAAATAAAACAATGAGTTTGAATCTGGATTAAAGGTTGGGTTAGCAATAAACTGCACACTAGGCGTAAATTCTAAATGTGACGTTACATTGACCCGGTAGAATAATTCTGCAGTCATTTGGTCTTTTACATCTGCAATGTTTGGCTGGTTCCAGCTCAAGCTAAGACCTAAAATATCGTAGTTTAAGAAACGGTACCCATGTCCAATTTGGATATCTTTTTTATAGAAGGCATTCTCTCCGTTTCCATTAGAAATACCAAAGCGCGCAAAGGGAATAAAACGGTCGTTAAAAAACCAATGTGCAGAAACCGCAACGCCTTGACCAGAAGAAATTTCTTGATCTGAGGTATTTGTATAGGTATCAGAATGCCAATAAGTGATAGAAATCTTACGAAAAAAACGTTCATTAAAATTGGGAACAAAACCCACTTCTACCGACTTCCAAAATTTACCATTTTGAAATTGATTACCAAGATTCAAGAATTCTCCTTTTCTAAAGATATCTCCGCGGACATCTGTTAAACCCGCCATGATGTATGTTTTTTCTGTAGGTCTGAAACTAACTATTCCACCTAGGCCCTGATCCGGCCAATTGACTGTACCTGAAACAGACGCCCCATAGCCTATAAAGTGCTGCCAGGGGACAATGAGGCCATGAAAATTGAAATAATTGGTTGGATCTACCTTTCCTACTACAAAATGAAATCGATTATCAAAGAGGGATTGCTGGTAATTCAACTCAATCATTCGCATTGAATAGCTCCGAAATCCGGTCGCAGGCAGGCCATAATAACCAGACTCGTTTATTCCATGAAACATAGGGGGCGTGCTATTTGGACCCTTGTAAGAATGCCTACTGTTTATTTTAAAGAAAAACTTCCCTGTGTTTTTGCCTTTTTTACGATTTAGAAAGGTCCAACCTCCTTGTATA
>CAZDOW010000130.1:0-7298 GCA_964507115.1 uncultured Maribacter sp. | reverse complement strand
AAGCTCCTCATGAAATAGCACGGCAACCAATCGGAAATATAAGTATTGCTAATTGTGATGCTGCTGCTTCGGCATACAGTCAGGCAGCCATAGAAGAAGCTTTTAGAGCTGTAAATGAATTAAAATAAATCTGTGCCTAACAATGTTTATACTGCATAGCACCCTGCGGGATACTACCACGCCATAGACTAACCCTAAGCCTTCATTATAACCAAAACTTGAACATAAAAAGAAATTTTACATTTTTTTGACACAATTTTACATTTGATAAAGCCAAAAAAGCATCTCTAGGCTTAAGTTTGAAAAAAAACAAATGAAACAATCCTGTTTATTTTCAAAAATCTATTTATTAGTTTTCGTTATCTCTTTTATAACTGCTTGTAGAGGGCAATCTCACTCAAATAAGGAAAATGATAACGCTATTAACAAGCTGCCAAAAAAAGTAGATTCACAAATTGGAGAATATGTGGTAGAAACATTTCAAGACTCTAAGGGTAATATTTGGTTTGGAACTTTAGAAAAAGGAGTTGCAAAATTTGACGGAGACAATCTGAAATATTTGACAACAAATGACGGATTGCCAAGTAATCGAATAACAAGCGTTATTGAAGATAATTTGGGGAACTTATGGTTCGGAACGGGTGTGGGAGTATCGAAATTTGATGGAAAAATATTTACAAATTATTCAGAAAAAGATGGACTTTGCAGCAATATGGTAAGTAATTTGTTTATTGACAGCAAAGGAAACTTTTGGATTGGAACTTGGGGTGGAGTTTGCAAATTTGACGGAACTCGATTTGAAAAATTTCCAATCCCTTACCCTAAAGTAGAAACTCAAATCAACCCTGACACCAAAGATTGGATAACCTCTATCACAGAAGATTCAACTGGAAATGTTTGGTTCGGAAGAGATGGATACGGAGCAAGTAAATTTGATGGAGATTCGTTTGTTCATATCACTACAAAAGAAGGATTAAACTCAAACAATGTTCAATCCATTCTAGAAGATAAAGAAGGAAACATTTGGATTGGAACAAGAGTGGCAGAAAAAGATAACTCTGATGCCGACAAACGATTTGGAAAAGGCGGATTGAATAAATATGATGGCGATAAAATCATTCATTTTTCGAAAATTGACGGATTAAGCGAAAATGATGTTTACTCAATTTATAAAGACAGTTCAAACGATTTATGGTTTAGTACAATTAGTAATGGTGCTTACAAATACACAAACAGCGAGTTCATAAATTATAAAGTCCCTGTTCCGGTAATGGATGTATTGAAAGATAAAGAAGAAAATATTTGGTTTGGTTGTGCAGGTGGTTTATACAGAATTGACAAAGACGGAAAAACAAAAAATGTGACGGTAAATGGACCTTGGAATTAAAATAACGAAAGGCTAACAAAACCTAACCATAATGCGGACTTTAGGGCTAAACTGAAAGGTCTGTGCATATTTATAACGTCGCTAATTCTTATGGATTTAGCTTTGGACAAGAAAAAATAAAACTAAACAATAAGCTTTAGCTTCGTGCGCAGACGGAAACGAAAAATTACCTTACTACCGAACTACGCTTAGCTCAACCGTTAAGCGTAATTAAATCAAGACACGCTGTACTCAACAACAATAAGTAAATGAAACATACAATCGGAATTATAATCTTTGTTTTAGGATTCTTTACAGCCTCAGGGCAGGTTGATTATCCTTCATTAAGTCCAAAAGGTACGATTAGCCAGATGGTAGGTAATACCAAAGTAGAAATCGAATATGAGCGTCCTTCTGCTAGAAATAGGCGTGTATTTGGAAAATTAGTCCCTTGGGATAAAGTTTGGAGGACTGGAGCTGGGCATTGTACAAAAATTAGTTTCGACAAAAATGTTGTTTTAGGTGGACAATCAGTAAAGGCTGGCCAATATTCTATATTTATAATACCTAATCCTCAAGAGTGGGTTGTGATAATTAATTCGGATACTGAACTCTATGGAAGTTACAATTATAGTCCCGAAAAAGATATAGCTCGCTTCATCGTCACTCCACAAAAAAGTGACCGTTATTATGAAACTCTTTCGTTTGACATTGACTTAATTCCTAACAATGCAAGGATTTATATCTCTTGGGAAAATACTAATATTAATTTTGAATTAGTAACCACAACAGATAAAGACTTAATGAATTATATTGATGAATTTCTCTTAACTAAAAAAGAGAAAGACGGTAGTCGATATGCAAATGCGGCCGAACAGCTATATTTTTTGAATTCTAGGTTTAGTGATGCTTTGGCCTTGTGTGAAATAGCTTTAGAAAAACATAAGAAATCAGACGAATACACCATAGGATTTGTTTATCGAGTAAAAATGGATATTTACGAGAAACTACATCTTTACCCAAAAGCTATTGAAATAATAGATGATGCTATTATAAACGAAAAAAGTGAAAGTGAAATCAAGTATTGGATTAAGCATAAAGAAAGAATTAATAAGAAAATATAAACCACGCCTAACAATGCCTATAGCAGATAGGGTATAAAGCGCTATATTTAAAGGCTTTGGTGTGTTTACTAAGTCCGCCAAATCTTTTGGATTTGGCAATTAAAAGAAAAAAGATAATTACAAAACAAAAAACTCCGGCTCGTAGTCCAGACGGAAACGAAAAGTTACCTTACTACCGAACTACGCTTAGCTCAACCGTTATCTTCAATGGTCAAAAAAAATAAATTACTGAAATTTCAATCCAAACGGAACAAAACGGAATTGCGAAAATTATGAACGGAATTCATACTCGTACAGAGTTGAAATACAATACACTGGAATTTTTTCTTGGATGGAGATAAAATATTGGACTTGACAAAATTGGAAACAAAAAAAAAGCCCCGTAACAGGATTGTGTTATGGGACTTTTTAGCTTGAATAAGTGCTTTTCTTGTTCAATCTGCAACTGGTGTATTTTCCAAAACTCTTTTTAAATCTATATCTTGGAAATCAAAACTGAAATCAATAAAACGAGAAATCCCTTTCATTTTGATACTCTGAGCTTTACCATGCTCGTCTAGTGAAAAAATAGCAAAAGCATCTGCTTTCATGTCTTGATATTCCCATTTTATCGCAAAAGAATTCCCATTGTAAAATGCCATTTTACCATTTAGTCTAGGCGACTTGTGTGATTTAAACCATAAATTCTCATTCTTTTCAACTATTTCTACTTTTCCGAACCAGTCATCTTCATAAATTCCAACATAATTAACCTTATTGATTTTTGTAGCTTTATTTGATTCGACTTTAGCCCAAACTTTTTCGGAATCCGAGTCTCCCATTTGCTGACGTCGCTGCTGAATGCCCTTTGCCATTTCTAGCCAGTTGACTCCAGTTTCTAACTTTAAATATTCATCCAATAGAACGAAACTCATAAAACCAGTCAAAAGATCAGCACCTTCGGAATTGTTCAAAACTGCTATTCCTAATTCAAGTTCTGGAATTAATGTTACCTCAGAAGACATTCCCGCAATTAATCCCGAATGTTCAACTTTGAAAAAACCATTGATATCCGACAAAAACCAACCTAATCCATATCCTGAAAAGTGGGATTTAAAAGGTACCATTGGGTCTGATTGCATATTTATAGGCGTGTGAACACGCCACATCTCTTGTTGCTGTTGTTCAGAGAATAAAGCTTTTTCTAAATTAGCACCATATTTACCTTCGTTCAAATGTGCTAACATCCATTTGCACATGTCATTTGCACTAGCCCAAATTCCGCCTGCCGCTCCGTTCATCTTTTGTTTCAAATTGGCATTCAAATCTGGTTTTGGATTTTGTATGGCATTCAACGTTTTACCATCAAAAGAATGTGCCACAGCAATGTTATCATTCTTAAAAGCATCATCATAGCTGGCATAAGAATTATGCATTTCCAAAGGTTTTAGAATCTCTTCATCAACAAATATTTCCCATGTTTTTCCGCTTACTCTTGCTGTAAGTTCGCCTGCGACTAGGTACAATAAATTATCATAATCAAACTTTGTCCTAAAAGCCGTAGTTGGTTCAAAGTATTGAAAAGAAGTAAGCACATCATCAATTGTAAAATCCGAACCATCTGGAAAAATCATTAGGTCACCAGCTCCAAGACCTAAACCACTTCGATGCGTCAAAAGGTCTTGAATGTTGAAATTATTCGTAACATAATCGTTGTACATTTTAAATTCGGGTATATAATCTGTAACCTTATCTTCCCAATTAATTTTTCCGCGTTCAACCAAAATTGTCAATGCCGCAGACGTAAAAGCCTTGGAATTTGAGGCAATTCCGAATGGTGTATCGGCCGTTACGACTTCTTTTAAATCGACCGAGTTTACACCATAACCTTTTACATGTACAATTTTACCGTCTTTTACGACACCTATTGCAAAACCCACAGTATTATCCAGCGTATTGATTGCCTTATTAACTATGCTATCTATTTGTTTTTCATTTATTTGAGCATTTACCCTTAAGGAAGACATTAGTACCATTAGCACAACTAAAGCGGTAATTTTAAAGTAATCAATTTTTATTCTATTATTTCGTTCTGTATTTCTCATGATAAATTGTTTTTCAGATTCTTAAATATTTTATAAAGTACATATATATGACTATCACTAACCTGAAGAGGTTACAGGTTTTATGCTATACTTTTAAAAATTTTCATAAATCCAATAGTAGTGGACATTTAGGACAAATAGAAAAACGTATTCCTAAAAAGTAATGCAAACAGGCCTTCTTGCTCGGGTGGAATAGAGAACAGACTAGTTAGATATGTTTACCCGAGTATGTTGCCACAAAAGATAACAAAGTGTATAATTAATTGCTTGAGAGTGTTTAAGCGCCTCTAAAGGATTTCCAGCGAAATCCCAACACATCCCTGCTTTTTGCTATCTTAGTCCATAGCAAATAACCAAACACCAACCATTGTAGAACATATTAACCAAAATCTATGAAATCAATTATAGTTGCACTAATATTTGTTCTACTAGGTGCTCTTATTAAATATGGAAAAATGTATTTTCTGATTGCTGGATACAATACCATGTCAAAAAAAGAGAAAAATAAATATAATGTGGACGGATTAGCCGCAGTAATGTGGAATGGTATGTTAGGAATGGCTCTACTATTAGTTCTTGGGCATTTTACTGCAAAGTGGTTGGACTATCCTCAGATTGAGACTTATGCGATGTTTGGTGCTTTAATAATTGGAATACCCTACATTTTGATAAAGTCCAATTCTGGCAAATACAAAATTGACAAAGGAACAGATTGAAAAAAGAAAAACGTTTTACAACAGAACCTATAAATAATGCGAGCTTCGGGCTTAATCGAAAGATTTGTGTGTTTTTATAAGATCGCAAAATCTTTTGGACTTTATTCCAGACAGGAAAAATTAAATCAAAAAAAAATCCCTATTTGCATGGCGGAAAGCAATCGCTTATTTGCTCCCGTACTGTTCATAGCTAAACCCTTAATTACAATTAAATAAAACCATTCAATTATGAATATTGATAATATGTTTAGGGTTTTTTCTATTGGAATTTTATTGTCTATTAGCCAAACACTAATGGGTCAGGAAAAACAACAAATTCAAACAAACACAATCATTGATACCATTCCGTTTATACTTACCAGTCACAATAACATCTCGATAAAAGCAATTTTAGGGAGTGTCGATAGCCTGAATTTGATGTTTCACACAGCGGCAAGTACAGTTAACCTAACAACAGAAGCAACGGAAAAAATGAAAAGTATACATTGGAACAGTCAAGTTAATTTGGGTAGTTGGGGAGGAAGGGCTAATTCTAGGTATAGTGAAAATAATTCTATAGAAATAGGTAAATTAAATTGGGCCAATGTTGAGATTTGGGAAGTCGAAAACTCTGGCCCAACAACAGATGGGAAATTTGGACTAAACTTATTTGAAGGATATTACGTTGAGATTGATTATGATAAAAACATTTTGTTACTTCATAAAACACTACCAATTAAAGCAGAAGTATATCTAAAAATGAAATTGTTTGCAAAGAAAAGTGGTTTTTTTATTCAAGGGACAAGCACGATAAAGGGAATAGATTATAAAAATCAATTTCTTATCCACTCTGGATACGGAGGAACCGTTTTGTTTGATAATAAATTTGCTACTGAAAGCAAAATAGGAGAACGAATAGAAATAATAGAAGAAAAGGAATTAAAAGACTCGTTTGGGAACGTGTTAAAAATTAAAAAGGGATCATTGCCCAAATTCACCATCGGAAATATAGATTTATTAGACATCCCAATTGGTTTTTTTGAAGGGAAAATAAGTCAACAACATCAAAGCGTTATAGGTGGGGATTTATTAAAAAGGTTTAATATAATTATAGATGCTAATAGAGAATTTATCTACTTAAAGACAAATCAATTAGAAAATATAGCTTATACCCAATTTGAAAAATAAAAACAAGCTCCTAACAATGGCTATAAGGAATCAAATGAGCTTGTATTCCTGAATTAGAAACAGATTTTTATAATATATCATGCCTGAAATACAAGGAAAATCTAACGTTCGGCTTTTATCTCTCGCTTTTTACGAGACAAAGAAAGGATACAGAGATAGAAGAGTAAATCGAACACCTAAAATCAAAACGTGAACTAATAAGACATCACCATCAGTTGAACTCAATAATTTCGCAGGAATATACACGGATAAAATGTACAGCAATATTAGGATAGCACTACTAAATAAAGAAGAATTAGAGATTTCTTTTTCCCACTCGTCCATATTCAAGGGAAGGTTAAAACATTGGTATTTTGACAGGTTCCAAATTGATTGGTATGACATAAGAGTACCTGATGGTTTTTTAACATTTAACTTCAATTCGAATAGAGAAATAGTAGGAGTACCTTTTGATCAAGAAAATCTACTTGACGTTGACTTTGGCGAAATTAATGTCTTAAAAAAATAATAAGCACCAAAATATGAAAACAATGAGAACAATAATTTTAGCAACCCTAGTTCTTTTTCAAGTGTGTTTTGTACTAGGACAGACATCATTAAAAGAAATAAACCTAAATAACGGGAAGTATAAAGTCGGTTTTAATCATTATACAATAATAGATAGTACAAGACTTTATCGAATTGCACAAGATTTCAATAATCAACTTATAAGCAGGCCAATTCCTATTAGTATTTGGTATCCAGCTGAAATTAAAAACGGTAATTCTAAGCAATTGACAGTTTTAGATTATTTAGAGATTTTAAAGGAAGAGGAAGAATGGGAAAACTTACCAACCGAGTT
>CAZDOW010000129.1:0-7560 GCA_964507115.1 uncultured Maribacter sp. | reverse complement strand
TTGTACTACTACAATACATTCCTACCTCGCCTGAGCGTGTTTGCAGAAATGATGATGTGTAGTTCTATTTTTCATTATACTGTAAAAGTAAAAGGTATTTTTCGTTTCACAAAACAAAAGTTTAAAATGAATCAAAAACTTTTTGAAATGTTGTCTAGTTGTTTCCTAATATCAATGGCAAACCAGAATCTCCACTTCCTACGATAACCACTTTAGAATTTGGTGATTTTGCTAGCTCTAAAGTAGCATCAATACCTTTATCCTGAAGAATCTTATCCGTTAAGGAAGCACTTAATATTCTATTCGCATCTGCCTTACCTTGGGCTTCAATTGTTACTTTTTCCGCCTCTTTTTTAGCGGTAACCAATCTAAATTCATATTCCAAGGACTCCTGCTCTTGCTTCAGTTTACGTTCTATTGCTTCCTTAATGGTCGCAGGTAAGGTCACATCACGCACTAGTACTTCGTTCAATTGAATGTACTGGCCGTCAACAATTTTCTTTGTTTCCTCATAAATTTCTGCCTGTATCGCATCTCTTTTACTTGAATATAATTGTTCTGGTGTGTAGCGGCCAACAACACTTCTTGCTGCTGAACGAATTGTAGGTAGTAACACTCGTTGAATATACTCGGTACCTTTCTCTTGGTGCAATTTTCCTAAAAACTCACGCTTTGGTTCAAACCAAGCGGAAGCATCTAATTTAATCTCTAGACCATTTGAAGACAACACTTGCATTTTTTCAAATACTTCTTGTTGACGAACTTCATAAATGAAGACCTTATTCCAAGGCGCTATAAGTTGAAAACCTTCTCCCATGGCAGGTTCATCGGTAACAACACCTCCACCAAATGTTTTATACAATACTCCTGCTTGACCAGATTCTATGGTAATTGCAGATTTGGAAACCAATATCACTAATAATATAAAAATAAAAATAGCCGGTAAGGCAATCTTAGGTAATTTGTCCATCTTTTTTTTGTTTTAAATTAATCCGTTAAATTTTCTGATAAACCACTCTGCAGCGAACGCAAAAACTATGAGGGCTAAAAGCATTTTAAAGTCAATCAAAGATACGACATTTTCGGTGCTTTTTTGGATAGGCACATAGGCGTTTGATGAAATTAATTCTCCAGCCATTTCCTTGTATTGTGATGGAAAATAGTGGCTTCCTCCCGTGTTTACGGCAAGCTGTTCCATTTTTCCATAATTACTAGAAACAAATTGTTTTTCAAGGTCAAAGTCAGAAATTACAAATGCTCCGGTTTCTGCATAGTTTTCCCCTTCTACTTTTACAGAAAAGGTATATGCTCCAGGCAATAAATTTGTCATATCGGCCTCAAAATAACCGTTTTTTAAAACCATTGGCATATTGTTCACTCGTTTTGTCCCACCGTTAGTTATCGCTACATTTATAGTTGCATTTGGGTTAAAAACATAGGTCTCATCAAAAAAGGTAGCTGAAATATAGGCGGTATTGCTTCCTTCATAATTTCTACTATAGGTTACATTTAGTCGGTTTTTAGTGGAGTTTGCAGACAGGTACCTAATTAATTTACCTAGGAAGGCATCTATATTCGAAAATTCTCCCAAATTCCTAAAGGACTGTACTCTCCATTTCCATATTCCCTCTCCTAGGAATAGTGCCTTTTTTCTTTCATTTTCTCCATACACTGAAAGTAAAGGTGTTTTCATATCCAGTCCCTTAATAGTTACCCCTAATAATACTTCGTTACTTTGATTAAAGGACAATGGACCTGAATCACTAGCCAAAGGAGGGAAATCAACTAGGTCTAAGTCCATAATGTCAAATTTGGAAAACCCTGTGTTTAGTGTTCCAAAGAATTCCTGCTCAGGGTAGCCGTTCTCTATCTGAAAATCTTGTTGTACGCTATTTAAGAAATTATAGTCCGTATGTAGTCCTGTGATAATAAGAAAATTCGATTGTTTTTGTTCAATTCGTTCAAATATCTTTCTAAAGAGCGTGTTGGGTTGATACAAAATAAAAATATCAGCCTCGTCAAATACTTCAGCACTTGCGGAAGGTTTCACAATAACTACTTCACGTTGTTCATTACTTTCAATTGCCTTTTTTAAAGCCCCTATATCCGGATGGCTAATACCAGCAACAAGCGCTATTGTCGTTTTTTCATTGATGACTTCTACAGATGTTGTTCTAGAATTATTAGAAGTATTACGCTCTGTTGACAGTTTATCAACCGTCACTTGAATCGATTTAACCCCTACTTTGGATGCCTTAATAAGGGTATTTATACTCCCTATATTATTGGTTCTGGAAAGACGTACGGTTTTATTGAATATTGCAGTACCATCTATCTTAATTTGCACCTTAGCTTCTATAGTTCCTTGGCCTTGATAAGAAACATAGGTTTCTAAAGGATACTTATTGTTTAAAAAAGCATATTTGTTTGTGTTTATCGGGCCAATGCTTAAATCCTCATACCTTGTGGTATCCCCCACCGTGATTGTATATATAGCAGGTGAATTTACCTTTTCAGAAAAACTATAATCCCTTCCTATATTCTGGTTGCCATCAGACACTAGGACCATAGCCGTATTGCGTCTCGCATACACATCCTTTAATGTGGATAAGGGTTTTTGAATATCGGTCTGTACATCTGTAAAGGTTAAGCTATCAAATGGACGTAGACGTTTTCCAAATTGATAAGATGCAATCTCAAATCTGTCTGACAGTTCGGTATTGTTTCGGAACGCTACCAATAACTCCTTTACCTTTTCTTTACTTCCATACATAGAGGTAGAATTATCTACCAATAGCACTAAACTTGGCTTTTCCAAGGTATACGTTAATTTTGAAAATTTTGGATTAATAAGCAATACTAAAAGTCCAAAAATCCCAACAAACCTTAGAATGGATAGCATAATTCTAAGGCTACCCTTTTGTTTGCTTTTAAAATAGTATTGAAAATATACTACGACCAAGGATAGAATCGCTGCTAAAACAATGTATAGAATGGTGTTTGTCTGCATGGGTTAGTTGTCTCGCTTCTCAAAATCCTCACTATTTTTATCCTTCAATCGTTTAAGGACAAAATACACAAGTAAACAAAAAATACCTCCATAAACAATAATCATAAATGCCATGGGGATATATTCCATATCTATATTATTTTAACTTTACCGCAGTACCATAGGCCAACATTTCGGCAGCACCTTGCATAACTTGAGAGGTATTGAACCTGACGTTAACAATTGCATCTGCACCAATCCTCTCAGCATCGTCCAACATTCGCTTAATGGCTTGCTCCCTGGCTTGTGCTAATAATTGCGTATACTCAGAAATCTCTCCGCCAACAATATTCTTAAGTCCAGCAAAAATATCCCTTCCTATGTTCCGTGCCCGTACAGTACTTCCCCGCACTGTGCCTAAAGTTGCTGTTATTTCCTTTCCAGCAATGTGTTCCGTTGTAACGTATATCATACTTTATTTACTTTAATGATTCAATTTAAGTCAGCATACCACCATCCACATTCAGTACTTGTCCAGTAACATAACCAGATAAGTCAGAGGCAAAGAATAAACAGGCATTTGCTATGTCGTCAACAGAACCACCTCTTTTCAGCGGAATACCATCTCTCCAACCCTGAACTGTTTTTTCATCAAGTTTTGCAGTCATTTCAGTCTCTATAAAACCAGGGGCTATAGCATTACAGCGTATATTTCTAGATCCTAACTCCAAGGCAACCGATTTAGTAAACCCAATCATACCTGCCTTAGAAGCCGCATAGTTCGTCTGGCCCGCATTTCCCTTTACGCCAACCACGCTACTCATATTTATAATCGATCCCCTTCTTTGTTTTAGAAGTGTTCGTTGTACTGCTTTGGTCATGTTAAAGACCGATTTCAGATTGATGTCTATTACAGTATCAAAATCCGCTTCAGACATACGCATCAAGAGGTTGTCTTTGGTAATTCCAGCGTTATTAATTAGTACATCGATTACGCCATCAAAATCCTTTAGCACCTCATTTACCAAGGCATCGGCTTCGTTGAAATTTGCTGCGTTACTTTTATATGCTTTGGCCTTTACACCTTTGGCCTTAAGTTCTTTTTCCAAGGCTAGCGCGGGTGCCTCGCTAGCGCTATAAGTAAAAGCTATATTAGCACCGTGATCAGCGAATACTTTAGCGATACCCATTCCAATACCTCGGCTAGCGCCAGTTATAATTACGTTTTTTCCGTCTAGTAGTTTCATAATATAATCGTTTTGATAGTTGGTATATTAGTTATGATTGTGAACACTTAGTTCGTATAGATTTTTTGGTTGTTTTTAAAACCATAGGCTTAGAAACAAAAATCCATCGGCCTAAAAATAAGACCGATGGATTCATTTATCTAATTTACAGTAAAAACTTTAACACAAAACGTGAATTAAGCCATTACTTCCTTAACCTTAATGCCTATCTCTGCTGGTGAATCTACCACATGAATTCCACATTCCACCATAATTCTCTTTTTTGCCTGTGCGGTATCATCACTTCCACCAACAATGGCGCCAGCATGTCCCATAGTTCTTCCGGCTGGAGCAGTTTCTCCAGCTATAAAACCTACAATTGGCTTTTTACTACCACTTTCCTTATACCAGTGTGCTGCATCCGCTTCTAATTGTCCACCAATCTCACCAATCATTACTACACACTCTGTTTCCGGGTCGTTAATTAACAATTCAACAGCTTCTTTGGTCGTAGTTCCAATAATAGGGTCTCCTCCGATTCCGATAGCCGTAGTAATTCCCAGTCCTTGACGTACCACCTGATCAGCCGCCTCATAGGTCAATGTTCCTGATTTAGAAACAATTCCTACATTTCCTTTTTTGAATACAAACCCTGGCATAATACCAACCTTAGCTTCTCCTGGAGTAATAACACCTGGACAGTTAGGGCCAATAAGCCTACAATCCATATTTTTTATATAATTGGCCGCTTTTACCATATCGGCTATAGGAATACCTTCCGTAATCGTTATAATCACCTTAATACCCGCGTTTGCTGCTTCCATTATCGCATCTGCTGCAAATGCTGGCGGAACAAAAATGATTGTAGTATCAGCACCTGCTTTAGCAACGGCTTCCGACACGGTATTGAAAACCGGTCTTCCCAAATGTTCCTGACCACCTTTTCCTGGTGTAACACCACCAACGATGTTGGTTCCGTATTCTATCATTTGTTCTGCATGGAAAGTACCTTCACTTCCAGTAAATCCTTGTACAATTATTTTGGAATCCTTATTTACTAAAACGCTCATGCTGCTGTTGATTTTTATTTTTTACGAGACAAAAATATAGGTTTGACAATGAATACTAAAGTATTCTGCTTCTTATTTGTTATCTATCTTTTTAATTAGTTCTGGAATCTTCTTTACGTAGGCCAATTGCTTCAATTTCTCTCTAGATTCTTCTATAGGTGTCCCAAAATAGCTCTTTCCGCCTGCGACAGATTTTGTAACACCTGTCTGGCCCATTATCACTGCTTTTTTACCAATGGTAATGCCGCTATTGGTTCCAACTTGCCCCCAAAGCGTCACCTCATCTTCAATAATAACACATCCTGCGATGCCCGTTTGAGAGGCAATGAGGCATTTTTTACCGATTATAGTATCGTGTCCCACATGAACTTGATTGTCTAATTTTGTTCCAGCACCAATAGTGGTATCCCCTGTAACACCCTTATCTATAGTACATAAAGCTCCTATATCTACATTATCTGCTATAACTACGCGGCCACCGGAAAGTAATTTATCATAACCCTCTGGTCTATTTTTGTAGTAAAAAGCATCGCCACCCAATACGCTACCGGCATGTATGGTAACCCCATTGCCAATAATACAGTTGTCATATATGCTTACGTTTGAATGTATAACGCAATTGTCTCCAATACGAACGTTGTTGCCTATAAACACATTTGGCTGCACGATAGTTTTGGAGCCAATAGTTGCTGAGCTAGCTATAGTCTTGTTGGACGCTTCAAAAGGTTTAAAATAATTTGTAAGTATATTAAAATCTCGAAACGGATCATTGGAAATAAGTAACGCTTTCCCTTCTGGACAGTTTACTTGCTTGTTTATAAGTATTACGGTCGCTTTTGAATTCAAAGCCTTGTCGTAATACTTTGGATGGTCTACGAAGACGATATCACCTTGTTGGACAACGTGTATTTCGTTCATGCCCATCACAGGAAAATCATCGGGTCCAACATGGGTACTACCGATAATCTCCGATACCTGCTTTAAGGAAAAAGTTGTAGGGAATTTCAATATTATACTTTTACGCGCTCCATGTAAGAACCGGTGGCCGTGTCTACTTTAACTTTGTCCCCTTCATTAATAAATAAAGGTACATTGACCTCAGCACCAGTTTCTACCTTTGCAGGTTTTGTGGCATTGGTGGCGGTATTTCCTTTTACACCTGGTTCCGTATAAGTTATTTCCAAAACAACACTGGCAGGCATGTCTACAGATAAAGGCAAGCTGTCCTCTGTATTAAACATAATTTTCACCACTTCACCTTCCTTTAATAAACCAGGAGCGTCCAAGGAACTTTCTTGTAGCGTAATTTGATTGTAATCATCTGTATTCATAAAGTGATAGGTATCCCCTTCGGCGTATAAATATTGATAAGAACGTGTCTCTACACGTACATCTTCAATTTTATGACCTGCTGAAAATGTATTGTCAAGTACTTTTCCCGAACTAACGCTTTTTAATTTTGTTCTTACAAAAGCTGGTCCTTTCCCTGGCTTAACATGTTGAAAATCAGTTATTTTATAGATGTCATTATTATATCTTATACAAAGTCCTTTTCTAATATCGGATGTAGATGCCATTTTAATTTATTTAAAATATTGATTTTCTAATTTGATGATAAGGTAGTCCTTTGGTATTTAATTGTTGCTGAAATAGCCTTTCATAATACCCCGTTGAGAATCTCTTATAAACTGAAGAATCTCATCCCGTTCCGGAGTAGCTTCCATTTCAGCCTCAATAATTTGTACTGCTTGGGAATTATTATAGTTTTTTTGATACAGTATTCTATAAATATTTTGAACCTGTCTAATTTTTTCAGATGTAAAACCTCTTCTACGTAACCCCACAGAGTTAATCCCTACATATGACAAAGGTTCCCGAGCAGCCTTTACATAAGGAGGAACATCTTTACGTACCAAAGACCCACCAGTAACAAAAGCATGTTGACCAATAGAGACGAATTGATGTACGGCAACTAATCCTGCTAGGATAACGTTGTCGCCAATAGTAACATGGCCTGCCAAGGTAGAATTGTTTGAGAAAATACAATTATCACCTACAAAACAATCATGGGCAATATGACAATACGCCATAATAAGGCAATTCTTCCCTATTACCGTCTTCATTCTATCCGAAGTACCTTTATGAATGGTAGCACATTCGCGAATAGTAGTATTATTTCCGATGACGACTGTTGTTTCCTCTCCTTCGTATTTAAGGTCTTGCGGTGGTGCAGAAATCACCGCTCCTGGAAAAATATTACAATTCTTTCCAATTC
>CAZDOW010000128.1:0-7601 GCA_964507115.1 uncultured Maribacter sp. | reverse complement strand
TTATATAATTTGATTTTCAGTCTATTTTTATAGGAGATATAAATTAACCCATAGATTTTCTTTTGTTAGGGTATGGTTTAATTTCTTGCACATCCATCCTTAAAAAAGAAATTGATGTCAAGACTATTTGGATTGTTCAGAGGCGAATCGTTAGTGGTGAGGTTATGTTGTTAATAACCCTTGTATTCCTCCAAATAAAAATTATTTAAATAAAGCATCCATTTTTAATTGAATTTCTTCTAAACACAGATTACCTAAACTACCCTCATGCGTGTGATCAATGTCACGTTTTGGGGTAAATGTACCTTCTTGTATTTCCTGTCCCATTTGTTTATAAGCATCCCGGAAAGGCATCCCGTTTTGAACAAGCTCGTTTAAGGTGTCTACACTAAAAAGATAATCATATTTAGGGTCTTCTAAAATACCTTTGTTAACCTGTGTCTCCTTTAGACTAAAGGTCATGATTTCCAAACAGGCCTTCATATCATTTATGGCTGGGACTATGGTTTCCTTCACCAATTGCAAATCTCTATGATAACCGCTTGGCAAATTATTGATAATCAAAGTAAGTTGATTAGGAATAGATTGGAGTTTGTTGCATTTGCCTCGTACAAGTTCAAAAACATCTGGATTTTTTTTATGAGGCATAATGCTGCTGCCGGTAGTTAACTCATCTGGAAAAGAAATAAAGTTGAAATTTTGACTCATATATAGGCAAATATCCATGGCCATTTTAGATAGTGTAGCTGCTATACTAGCCATACCAAAAGCGGTAGCTTTTTCTATCTTACCGCGACCCATTTGTGCGGCAACCACATTATACTTCATAGTTTCAAAACCCATTTCCTTTGTGGTGAAACTTCTATCTATCGCAAAAGAACTTCCGTAACCTGCAGCACTTCCCAAAGGATTCTGGTCGGCTACTTTAAACGCTGCATCAATAAAATATAGATCATCTATTAAACTTTCCGCGTAGGCAGAAAACCAAAGGCCAAAAGAAGAAGGCATGGCAATTTGCAGATGAGTATAGCCTGGAAGCATTACCTTTTTGTGCTTGTCTGCTAAATTTAATAAAAGATCAAAGAGTTCTTTGGTCTGGTACTTTATTTCATTGAGCTCATCCTTTAAATATAAGTGCATAGCTACAAGGACTTGATCATTTCTGGAACGGGCCGTATGAATTTTTTTCCCTGTATCTCCCAGTTTTTCTGTGAGTACATATTCTATCTTTGAGTGCATATCTTCAAAAGATTCTTCAATAACAAAATCTCCCGTTTCAATAGATACGGTAATGGCATCCAATTCGCTAACTAAATCATTTGTTTCAGTTGCTGATAGTAAACCTATTTCACCTAACATTTTTGCATGGGCCTTAGATGCGATAACATCATATTTCGCCAAGTAAAGATCTAGTTCCCTGTCGTTACCCACTGTAAAGAGGTCAATTTTTTTATCCGTGCTAAAGCCTTTGTCCCAAAGTTTCATAAATACATATTTTATCTTTATTCCCATAAAGGTGGGAATCTATTTCATTTACTATAAAAGCGATCAGTACTAGCAGAGTCAAGAACGATTTAATAACCAAAATGTATCTTGACTGTGCCTGATGTGACAGTAGGTTTATTTCAAAAAACGCGCTAATATTTTTATATACAAATCCACGCCTTCCACAATTTCATGCAGGTAAATATACTCATCTGCTGAATGGGAACGCGTACTATCACCAGGACCAAGTTTTAGGGATTGGCATGTTAAAGCAGCTTGGTCAGAAAGAGTAGGGGAGCCATACGTGGATCTGCCTAAAGCAATACCGGATTGAACTAAAGCATGGCTCTTATCAATTTTTGAGGAATTGAGTTTTAACCCACGTTCTTGTAGTTGGCAGGGAGCTTCTGCTTTTAATAAGTCCGCAAGTTCTTTGTTGGTGTAGGCGTCGTTTACCCGTACATCTAACACCAGTTCTACTTGTGCAGGAACAACGTTATGCTGTGTCCCCGCATTTATTTGGGTGACAGTCATTTTCACATCCCCAAGAGTTTTGGAACTTTTTTTAAAACTGTAATTTTTGAACCATTCCAATACTTCAATGGTATTGTAAATAGAATTGTCAGTGTTTGGATGTGCTGCATGTGAAGGAGTTCCCTTAATTACGGCATCGAATACTATGAGGCCTTTTTCGGCAATGGCCAATTGCATCAATGTAGGTTCGCCAACAATTGCCACGTCTATGCTGGGTAGATTTGGTAATAACCCCCTAAGGCTATTTTTACCTGCACTTTCCTCTTCCATTGAGGCTACCATTAATATATTATAGCTGAGGTTTTCAGCTGCGTAAAAGTGGGTGAACGTGGCTATGAGGGATACCAAACAGCCACCAGCGTCATTGCTACCTAGTCCGTATAACTTACCATCCTCTATATGTGGATGAAAGGGATCTTTTGTATAAGCTTTGTTCGGTTTTACAGTGTCGTGGTGAGAATTTAATAACAGTGTTGGTTTACTATCGTCCCAGTGTATGTTTTTGGCAATGACATTATTATGTATTCGCTCAAAGGGAATGTCAAAGGTCTTAAACCAATCTTCTATGGCATCTGCAGTCTTGTCTTCTTCGGAAGAGAAAGATTGTATTGAAATCAGTTTTTTTAATAAGCTGATAGCCTTTTCTGTGAGTTGTGATTGGTTCATATTATAGTGTGATGGTTGAGAAATTTTCATTTTCTGAGTTGAGCATCGTGGGATGCCCTATGCATACTTTACTTACGTTTTTGTTCAATGCATGAAAGCAATTTCCGAGTTTCGGAAGCATTCCGTCCGTAATAATTCTGTCTGCTAATAACTGTTGATATGTTTTGGAATCGATATGACGAACTACGGAATCTTCATCCTTAATATCCATCAAAACCCCTTTCTTTTCAAAGCAATAATATAATGTGGTTTCATAAGATACGCTCATACCAATGGCAATTTCCGAAGCTATGGTATCTGCATTAGTATTCAATAACTGACCGTTCCCATCGTGTGTCATCGCACAAAAAATAGGTGTTAAGTTGGCTTCTAATAATTTTAAAATCACAGTACTGTTTACGTGGTCTACATCGCCTGCAAAGCCATAATCGATTTTTATCGTAGGTCGTTTATGGGCTTCAATGGTGTTTCCATCAGCTCCACTTAATCCAATTGCGTTACAATCGTGGGATTGCAGTTCTGCCACTATATTTTTGTTGGTTAAACCGGCGTAGACCATGGTAATGACCTCTAGAGTTGCGGCATCGGTAATTCGTCTACCGTCTACCATTTTAGATTTGATTCCAAGTTTGGCAGCTAATTGTGTGGCCAGTTTTCCGCCACCATGGACTAGAATTTTTGGTCCGTTTAAGTTCGCGAAAAGGCCTAAGAATTTTGTTAGTTCTTGTTTGTTTTCGATGATGTTTCCGCCAATTTTAACTATGGATAGTTTTTGTTTCATTTTAGGTGTTTAATATTCCTCCATCAATAGTCATTGCTGTTCCCGTAATCCAAGAGGCTTCTTCGGAGACTAGAAACAGCGCTAAATTTGCAATGTCTTCTGGCTTACCCAATCTATTCATTAGCGTAGCCTTACCTGCTTTTTCAACTGCCAATTCAGGGTTTTCAAAGGCCTTGGCAGAATCCCAAATTAGTGGTGTATCCACTGGCCCGGGACAAATGGCGTTTACCCTTATTTCTGGGGCATATTCTATTGCCAATTGCTTCATTAGGGCAACAGCACCAGCTTTTGAAGCACAATAGGCAGGATGATTTGGAAAACTCTTGTAAGCGGCAATTGAGGCATTGATTAAGAGCGTTCCTCTTTGTTTTTTTAAAAGAGGAATGGCATATTTTGAAAGGTAAAAGATAGCGCTGAGGTTTGTGTCAATTGTTGTATGCCAGTTCTCGTAAGATAAGTCAACTACGTTACCTAATCCCAAGGCTCCTGCATTGATGGATACAATATCTAGCTTTCCAAACTTATTTATAGTCTTCTGAATAAGTTGTTCATTGTACTTGGGGTCACATACATCTCCCGCCATAAAAATAGCGTTACTAAGTTCTTTGGCCAGTGCATTTCCACGCTCTTGGTTTCTTCCAGCTAAAACAAGCTGTGCACCTTCATTAGAGAACCGTTGTGCGATAGCTTTACCCATGCCACTAGTTGCACCAGTTACAATACATACTTTATCCTTCAATTTTAAGCTCATTTTGTTCTATTCTAGTATTTTTTTTAAAACCACTTGAGCAGCATAAGTTCTATTATTAGCTTGTTCGATAACCAAAGATTGTCCTCCATCTAAAATAGCATCTTCAACCACTACGTTTCTTCGAACAGGTAAGCAATGCATAAATTTTGCATTTTTTAACTTTTCTTGGGTCATCATCCAATCGGAATCTTGACTCAAAACCTTTCCATAATCAGCATAGCTGCTCCAATTTTTCACATATACAAAATCAGCGTTTTCCAAAGCTTTACGTTGGTCATATTCAATAGTACTGTCTTTGGTAATTTCAGGGTTAAGTTCATAGCCTTCAGGATGGGTAATGACGAATTCAGCATTTTGTAACTGCATCATTTCTACAAAGGAATTGGCAACCGCATGAGGCAAAGCCTTTGGATGTGGTGCCCAAGAAAGCACCACTTTCGGTCTTTCTTTGGTGTTTTGCTCGTTTATTGTAATCGCATCGGTAAGTGCTTGCAATGGATGTCCTACGGAACTTTCCATATTCAGGACTGGTATGTTTGCATATTTTACAAAGCCACTAAGCACTTTCTCTTCTTCGTCTTTTTGCTTGTTGGTTAATCCGGCAAAGGCCCTAATCGCAATAATATCACAAAATTGGGATACTACCTGTGCTGCTTCTTTTATGTGTTCTGATGTTCCTTGATCCATGACGGTGCCATCACCATACTCCAAGGCCCAACCTTCGCTACCAAAGTTCATAACCATAACTTCCATACCAAGGTTTAGTGCTGCTTTTTGTGTGCTTAAGCGTGTTCTCAAACTATTATTGAAGAAGAGTAGGCAAATGGTTTTTCCTTCTCCTAATGCTTTGTGAGCCCTTGGATTTTTCTTTAAATTCCTAGCTTCGGATACCCAATCCGAAAGAGAGTTGATATCCTTAATAGAGAGATAATGTTTCATTACAATTCTTTTTTAAGCGCTTCAAAGAAGACATCTAAATGTTCGGTGGTTATATTTAACGCAGGTAATATCCTTAATACATGTTTGTCCTTTGCACCACCGGTAAAAAGGTGCTGTTTGTAAATTAGTTTTTTACGAAGTTCTGCTACCTCAAAATCAAACTCTAACCCTAGCATCAATCCACGTCCTTTTACACGTTTTACTTGAGAGATATTTGCTGCTTTCTCATTAAAATAGGCTCCCAGTTTTTCAGCGTTTTTAATGAGGTTTTCGGTCTCTAATACTTCTAAGACTGCCATAGTTGCTACGCAAGCCAAGTGATTGCCTCCAAACGTTGTACCCAACATGCCATATTTCGCGGCTATGCTATTATGAATAAGTACGCCACCTACGGGAAATCCGTTACCCATGCCTTTTGCAATAGAAATAATATCCGGTTCAATGCCATGATGTTGAAAACCAAAAAATTTACCGCTTCTCCCAAAACCAGATTGGACTTCATCTGCAATGAGTATTACGTTATATTGTTTGCATAGCTGTGCTATTTCTTGATAAAAGTCGGTAGTAGGTTCGTCTAAACCACCTACACCTTGAATGGCTTCTATGATTACACCGCAAACATCCCCTTTTTCAATTTCATTTTTAAAGGTGACCCTATCGTTCAATGGCAGTATGGTTACTTTTTGTTGTTTATTCAAAGGGGCATTGATAGTCACATTATCGGTAACGGCAACAGCTGCTGATGTGCGTCCATGAAATCCATTTTTAAAAGCGATTACCCTAGACTTTCCAGTTTGGAAAGAGGCCATTTTTAGGGCGTTCTCATTGGCTTCAGCACCAGAATTACATAAAAATAGATTGTAATCTTCACATCCAGAAAGTTCACCTAATTTCGTTGCTAATTCTATTTGTAAAGGATTATGTACCGCGTTACTATAAAACCCGATTTTATCCAATTGATTCTTCAGGCGTTTTACATAATGTGGATGGGAGTGTCCTATGGAAATCACTGCATGGCCTCCATAGAAATCTAAATACTCCTGACCTTTATCATCTGTCACAACGATGCCTTTCGCAGAAACTGGGGTTACATTGTAAAGTGGGTATACGTCAAATAGGTTCATAATTCAAGTATCAAGTTCAAAGACAAACGCAAAATTTAAAACGATTAGGTTGGTTGTACATTTTATGTTTGATGTTGTTTTTACTTCGTTTTAAACTCTGTTATTTTATTAAAGGAGGCCACGATTCCTTGTATTAAGGAAGAACTTAATCCTTGTATTTCCATTTCGTTCAATCCTTGTATCGTGCATCCCATAGGAGTGGTAACCCTATCAATTTCTTCTTCAGGATGATTCCCTGATTCAATTAAAAGACTTGCTGCACCGTTACAGGTATGCATAGCTAGTTCCTGTGCTTCTTTTGCATCAAAACCTAATTGTATAGCACCTTGGGTAGTTGCACGTATTAAGCGCATCCAAAAAGCGATACCACTAGCGCAAATTACGGTTGCAGCCTGCATTTGTGTTTCGGGAATTTGCATGGAATGTCCCATTCGATTAAAAATAGCTTTAGCAAGGTCTATCCGTTTCTTACCCATTTCGTTACTACAGATACAGGTCATGGATTTGCCCACAGATATTGCTGTGTTTGGCATACTTCGTATAATATATTGCTCTGTACCAACCAGTTCTTCAATTTTATCGATTCCAAATCCTGTAATGGTGGAAATTAGCACGTGCTTTTCTGTGAGTAAATCTTTAATATCCGTTAGGATTTTCGCAAAATGTCCAGGTTGCACGGCAAAGATGAGAATGTCTGAATTTGAAACAGCTTCTCTATTATCAGATGTAACGGTAACATTACCATATTTCTCAAAACTCAGAATGCTGGCTGTATTTCTTTTCGTAAGATACATGCTTGTAGCACCATTACTATGTAAAATACCTTTTGCTATAGATAGTCCTAAGTTGCCAGTTCCTATAATTGCTACTTTCATGAATATTAATTTTACGTTCATGCCCATGAAGACGGACATATTTTTAATTCAACTCTCTAATTTTTAAAAAACTCCTGCTTTTAAATTCAATCCTAAATCCTCCTCTAGCCCAAAAATTAAGTTCATGTTTTGTACTGCTTGTCCGGATGCCCCTTTTAATAAATTATCTATTGCCGAGGTAACCAGTAAGGTGTCTTCATGTATATGCAAATGAATGTGGCATTGATTTGTATTTACAACCTGTTTTAGGTTAATCGGTTCCTCTGCAACATGGGTAAATAAAGCATTGTTATAAAACGTTTTATATAATAGTTGCACATCTTCCAAGCTACCATCAAAATGGGTATACGCAGTGGCGAGAATTCCCCGAGTAAAGTTCCCCCGGTTTGGAAGGAAGAACAAATTGCTAGTATTCTTTTGTAATGACTTTAGACTTTCATTGATTT
>CAZDOW010000127.1:0-7640 GCA_964507115.1 uncultured Maribacter sp. | reverse complement strand
TTTATTTCTCCGATGGCAAAACCTTCAAAATCACTAATAATCAAATAGCCGTAATCCTTAGACGAAGCAAAGCGAATAAAGCCTTTTCCAATCTTTTTGCTCAGGGGTGAAAAATTTTGAATCTTAAGCGTTTTGAGTATGACTGGCACTAGATTTTCGATATCTCCAAATTCATCTTCAAGATGATAGCTATATGGAACTCCACAGTCTCTGTCTCCGATATTGGTCTCGCCTTCTAAAGTAACGTGTCCGTCTTTTAATTCCTGTAGCATTTTACAACTAACATCAAACAATTCATTAGATGTAGATTTTTTGTTAATCTGAGGACGATACTGGTCATAAATATCTTGCCATCTAACAGATTTCAATTCAAAGTTCGCATAACGAAGATTAAACTCAGACCACAGACTTTCAAAATTTTCAATTGGATTATTTTTAGAGTTTTGTGCTTCAACATTTATGATGAAAATGAAGAGTACTAAAGTTAGGATTGATTTCATTTTGGTGATTACAGATAATAATGGTAACCTATGTTCTTTATATCTTTTATATAGGATCTCACCAGTAACTATTTGCTCAAGAGTATATTTATACGACCCTTTTCTTGTGCCAAGAGCTACGCCTTTTCTTTTAGTAGCAAAGTCTTATTAAAAGTGGGTTTAATTAAACAAAGTTCATTTAATCGTAAATAGGATTGATTGAACTATTAACTTCTTAAAGTTAGTTTTTCACCTCAGTTATTTGTAGTCCTCAGTTTAAATAGAATTTCGATATCTCATCATAATTTTATGTGAATCGGAGGTCTTTTTATGATAGTAAATGATGTTTTTATCTATAGTAAGCGTTGGGGCTTCTATTAAATCTGAAATGACTTCTGAAAACAAAACTTTTGGAATTGAAAATTCTGATGAAGAATTACTTCTTATTGCTACGCATATTTCAAAAATCGTTTCTGAAGTAATTTGTCCTTTTAAGTACCTCGTGTAGTACAATTCCAGATTGTCACTACTTATGCAGGGTGCATAATAAACATAATCTGAGTCATTGATATTTTGTAAGATTGATGCAGAATTTGGAAGCGTACTAAACTCCGAAGTATTGTTTTTTTGAGCAACTCCTAATATTGTTTCGCATGGACCTTGACAATTTGCTTCATCAAACCTTGCGTTGTTGAAGTACAAAAATTGCCCATCTAAACTTATTCCGTGATCCATTACAAGCCAACCTGGAGTATTCATATTAAAATCTCCTTGTACCCTTTCAATATCATTAACACTCCCATTTCTAAAAATTCCGTGAAAGAGATTATTCAATTCATTAGGATAATTTCTTGTTGATGTCCAGTAAAAATTCCCATTAGAATCCATATCAGCCACAGCATCTAAATGAGGTGATGTTGTTTGGTTTGCACCTATTAGCTCTCCCGTAAAATTGAAGATTGAATCATTAATTTGAGTAGCATAATACAGTTTTGTATTTATACCGTCATTTAGATTATTAAAAAACAAATAGTTTCCATTCGGCGATAAGAAAGGTTCCATTGCATCAAATGACAAGTCATTTATGGTAACTTCTATTTCTGAACCAAAAGAAGGATATACTAGTGATTCGGTAACATCATCATCACTAGATGAGCAAGAAATGATTATTAACGATAAGAATATTATTCTTAAAAATACTTTTATTCTCATGATGAATTTTTCATTATCTAGTACTTTGGAATATGACAATGATACTCCTTTGTAACCGATGGTGTTATTTATAAAGTAATAACGATTTGTAGGTGTTTTTGGTATGAAAAACTTTTCAATTTCCAGAAAAACAAGGTTTTAGATGACACTTGAAGGCAAAAGATTGATAAGTAATAAAAAAGTCTAATTAAAGGTGGGAATAATTATACTAGTTCAATTAAGTGGAGATAAGGTTTAATTGAACTATATACTTCTTACGTTTGATGTTTTAACTCAGTTCTTTTTAAGGATTATTTTTTACCTCAAACCTTTGTTGGTTCAAGTAATTTCTCCAATTCTTTGTTCATTCCAACATTTAGCTCTTCAGAAAGAAACCCTTGATATGATTTTATTATACCATTCCTATCTAAATAAATATTCAACGGATAGCTTTTATTATCTAGTTTATCCATTTCAAATTTGGCATCAACAACATGAGTAAAATTAAAAGTTGTACGTAATAAAAAATCATCAACCTTACTTTTAGTATTGAATGTTACAGCTAAGAAGTTCACTCTATCTCCATAATTTTCTTTCAATCTATTTAATTGAGGCATTTCCTCAATGCAAGGCAGACAATTTACAAACCAAAAATTAACCAAAGTTGGTTTTCCATTCAATGATTCAAGAGTAAATTCGTTTCCATTGATGTTTTTTAATTTTTCTAAAGGCAATTCTTTACCTAACCATTTATCGATATGTTTATAAGGATTTACTCTGTCAGATTTAACATAGGTATCGAAACTAATTAAAGTTGAATCATTACGCTCTTCGGTTGATAGAAAATTTTCCTTTATTTCCCCTCGCTCTAACATTTTAATTTTAATATTTTCATACGCTGCTAACGTAAATATTTTACCGTTAACAGATTCATAATAGACTGCTTTTTTCAATTCGGGTTTGCAGGTAATCATCAGAAATACCAATACAATAATCATCAACTTATTCTTCATAGTATTGTTCTGTGATAGGTTGTTAATTATTTCTCAAATAAATACTTCCTAATCCTGCATTTAATTTCATTTTAACCTTTCCGGTTTTCAGCTTTAAACGCATTTTTTGCTTTCCTGGCTCATCTTTTTCATTTAGCACTTTAAAATCGATATCACTATATATCGCTTCCCCTTCTACATCAACTAAAACATCAGAATCTGAAGGTAGCTTAACATCTATAAATCCATCATTACTGTAAATGGAATATAATTTTTTAGGTGTTTTTTTGTCAAAAGATATTGTTATGTTTCCCCCCATTGAATTAATTGAAACCGGACCTGTTACATCTTCTAATTTCATATTGTTTAAAGTTGAAGAGATTTCAACTTCTCCACTAAAATTAGATATTGCAGATGCTTTTGAATTGAAAAATCTCATTGTCCTTTGACCTATTTCCTCATCCTCAAATAAGTCAGTATGCCAATTTAATTTGATAGCATTAGGAATCATAATTTCATAACTCTCGTTAGTAAACATTCTAAATTGATCCTTTTCACTAATATCCTTAAAAATCAATTCTTCATTATTTTGTTCAATAGTAAAATAGATTCCATTTTCTAAATTTTCTTGATTTTTACCCAATCTTTGTAATCCTTTTTTTCTTTTTTCATCATTAAAGAAAAAAACTCGCCCACTTTTGATACTATCATTGTTTAAGGGGAATGAATAATTTTTGTTACCAGTTACTGTACCATTAATATAACTTCTGGAAGGGGAGTTCTTTGCGCTAAAGCCAATATTTTTTCTGTCTGTAAAAAAACTGGAAGATTTATTTCCATGTAAGCTTTTAATTACAACTTCGTCGCCATCATATCCTTTGATAATAAAATTCTTTGACGAATATATTTTTAAAGTTCCTGAGCTAAAATTTATCCTTTTTTCTTGTGCATTTACAGATATTACTGTGAATAATAGCACTACTAAGATTGTGTTTATTCTTTTCATTTTTATTGCTTTAATTTGATCATAGCCAATGTTGCATTGTTTTTGACTATTTGAAATGTTTCTTTATTATTAATGATTTTTTCGAGAGGTTTTTGTGCACGATGTTCTCTCAAAACACTCAATGAGTTAATTAACTTTATTTGCACCAATGGTTCTTTTTCTTGTTCGACAGCTAGAATAAGGCTTTGACGTATTTTGTCATTTTGAGGAAATTGTAACAAAGCATCTATTATAGCTATTTTTACATTTGTATTTTTATCTTCTAACAAGGTTTTAATTAAGACCTTAATAATTTGATCGTCTTCTTTTTTGTAGGCATCATTAAACTCGTATACAGCTTCCAGTCGAGTTCCAGTTGATTCATTTGTTAGATTGACTAATATTTGTTCTTTTTTCTCTTGTTTTTCTTCATTTGTAAACCAAAATGCTGCTGTAATTAATAGCGCTATACTTGCGGCAACAGAAATGTATTTTAAATACACCAATTTTCCTTTTTTAGGTTGGTGGAACTCTTGTTTCAACCTAGCTTCAAACAATTGATCTGCTTTTGTTGAAATAGGCTGATCATCAAATTCGTTTTTATGCGCTTGTATGTGTTCTTTTAATTTCATTTTTGGTTCTTTTTTGAATCATTTCAATCAGGATATTTTTACCTCTCCTGTATTGATTTCTAACAGTACTTTCTTTTAATTGGAGCATTTCTCCAATCTCTCTATGATTGTAATCCTCAATCATATATAACACTAGAATAATGCGATACTTCTCTTTAATATCTTCCAGACAATCTTTAATTAATTGAATAGCTATTCCTTTTTCTTCGTCAATTAAAAATTCTTCTTCTCTAGCTTCAATAATAAAACTTTCCTCAATCCAGTATTCATTCTTTCGTTTTCGAACAAAATCTAAAGATGTATTCACTGCAATTTTTTTCAACCACGCTCCTAAATTTATTTCCTCTTTTAACTGACCCATCTTTTGAAATCCTTTGACAAAGGATTCTTGCACAATATCTTCTGCATCATGTTTGCTTTTTACAATGCGTAGGCAAGTATTGAACATCATGTTCTTGTATCCATTATACACAGACAACTGTGCAGAATAATTGTTCTTATTACATTCTTGTATGAGTGTCTTCTCGTTCAAAAAGGTTTCATTGATAGGTTACTATTACTATAACGTAAGGTATTAAAATGTGTCGCAAAAAAAGTTTTGTTTTTTATCTATCGCATCAAAATTTGTTAAACCTTTTGATGACCATGTTAGAAATAGAGATAAAAAAGGACATTATGTGGGTGGTTTTAATTGTTTTACAAACGCAACAGAATTATGCGGTAGTATAGGACTTAACCCCAGTAATCAGTCAAAGTGGAAGCAGTATAAATGAGAATGTTGGAATTAGTATAATAGGAAACCTATAGCTTCGTGATTTATTATTTATTTGCAGTTTCTATTATTTAGATAGCTTTTTCTTTTTTGTCAGTAAATCGTGATCGCCGCTTTGTCCTACACCAATAAACTGTGTTCCCTTTATTTCGGAAAGTTCCTCTAAATCTTTGATTGTTTCTTCATAATTATGAAGAAATGAAAATTGGCGCCAAACCCTATACGATAGATGCTGTTCTGGATTTAACTCCACGGTTTTGTCCATAAGTTCCTTCCATTCAATGAACTTCCCTCTTTTTAGAAAAGCAACCGATTGAAATAAGCATCAGATTAATGTCTTTGGGATGCATAAGACGCTTGTTGATGCATACCCTCTTGGTTGTAAAGTTGGCATGCCTTGTAATATTTTGAAACAGCTTTTAAAAGCTCAGAGTTCAGCTGACCTCTTACTGTTAATTGAGATAGAATGATTATTAAGAAGAAAATATACTTTTTCTTGGTTTTATTTTTAAAGGTGTTCTTAATTGTTAGGATGGGATGTTTATTCAATAACCTTAGTTATAATTGTTCTGGATTGTTAAGTCTTTCAATAATCATCGAAGAAAAATAATTAACACCTGTTCTGATGCATTCTTCGTCTACAGCAAAGGTTGATGTATGATTCATTGCAATAATTCCCTTCTCATAATTTGACCCACCCAAAAAGTAATAGACCCCTGGTACCGATTCCTGAAAATATGCAAAATCATCACTAAATTGAAAAGGGATTATTCCATAAAGAGTAATAACACTTTGCTTTCCATATATGCTAGAAATACTTTTCATAGTTTCATTGGTCAGTTCTTGGTTATTCAATGGCGTAAAAAAAACAGGCATATCTTTCTCAAAATCAAATTTGATAGATAGTAGCTCTTTGGAATACTTAGAAGTTTCAATTTTATTTTTAATCGATGCTAAAAACGAAGTCAATTGTTCTTTATCACTGGCAAGAACTTCTACTCTTACTTTCAACTTATCATTGGATTTCTTAACATCAAAATCACTCACTAAAGCAACATAATCTTTATAAATTGTATTTGGATTAAGTACTCCTAACTCAGGTTTAAATGCATTACTGAAATCCCAAAATTTAGTATTTGATCTATATGTTTGAGCACTACTCATTAATTCTTTTGTAAAATTAACTACAGCTTTTGGGTTATTGGAAGCCTCATATTCAATGTCAATAATCGTAATATGAGGAAATACATTTGCTGATTTAGTAACTATTGTACCAACAGGGTCTACAGTTATGTGTAGGGCGTAAATTTCGTCTGGTTCAATCAGATTAAATAACCCATCTGCTATCATCATTTTGGCTCCTATGGCTTTTTCCTCTGCAGGTTGAAAAATAAAGTAAACTGTACCCGTTAGGTTCTCTTTTTGACTAGCTAGAACGTTTGCAATTCCAAGTCCTATTGTGGCGTGCACATCGTGTCCACAGATATGGCGAACACCTTCATTTTTTGATGGAAAATCAACAACATCAGGAATGTCGGATGCCATTGCGTCAATATCTGCACGCCAGGCAATTTTTTTACCTGGTTTACCAGTATTTAAAATTCCTACGACGCCATAACCGCCAATATTGGTTTTAACTTCAAGGCCTAATGACTCTAAATACGCTGCCACCTTTTCTGAAGTTCTTTTTTCATTTTCCGATATTTCAGGATACCTATGAAAGTCTCTCCGAATTTTTACAAGGCTATCGAAAATCGCATCTGTATGCTGTTGTACATTTTCGTGGATTGAGAATTCTTTTTTAATCGAAACTGGGAACTCTTTTGTTGCATTTTGGCCGAAGGCATAGCATCCTAAAACAAGAGCTATTAGGTTTAAGGTAAATTTTTGTGACTTCATGATATACGGTTTTAAATGATTTATGGTGCAATATCATTTTTTCTGGCTATCAAGAGAAGTTGTTTTTGTTAGAGTATCGTTTAGGGTAGTTGAACTGTAGACCATCCAATACTTAACTAGATGATTCCGTGAAGTAGGTTGTATTTATTGGACTCACAGAGCGCGCTTTTCCTGGTTTGATTGCTTGGTAGGCAGGAAAAAACATGGCGCGATTAATCTATAAATAGAAAACCCTGTCTATATTTTATAGACAGAGCTCCTAATGACTGGTGTTCTTGGGTAAGAAAAAAATGCAAATACTCTTTTGTTGCCTACCTATGTAAACAATATCATTTCTATTGTGAATTTCACTTATTGAGTATTCTATTCCATTGATCAATTCGTAGATACTGTAACAGAAGGAGAAACAAAATATGTCTTTTGTGCTTTGCCATACTTTTGGGTTGAGGTGTAATATCATTCTTCTGGCAATAAGATAAAGGGGGTTTGTGTTTTTGTAGATGGGAAAACTTTAAAACTTTATAGCGATATTCCTGACCAGTTATAAAACCAATGACTTTAATATAAATTGGATAAAATCTTGGATAGGATAGTTATTAAAAAATAGAAAACTCAGTAAACATAATGTCTACTGAGTTTTATCTGCTCCCCCTCTTGGACTCGAACCAAGGACCCTCTGATTAACAGTCA
>CAZDOW010000126.1:0-7665 GCA_964507115.1 uncultured Maribacter sp. | reverse complement strand
CAAATCGTCCATGGTAACACTTTTGAAACCTTGTTCCAAAAATAATTCGGTAGCCTTATGTAAAATAGTTTTTTTCATGTTGGGTGGCAAATGTACAATAGGAAACTTTAAAAACAATTAAAGTTTCCGTGGTTTTTGATTTTTTAACAAAGCATTGAGTTTTAGTTATCCTAATGATTGTTACCCTGTAATTGGTGTAAATCCAAGAATAAACAGTGGTTTACTGGAAAATAAGAGGTGCAAGTACAGTTTTATGCTTGCTCACCAGTCTTTTTTTCCAGTCGTTCCACATAATTTTTATAGGCTTGTTCTCCTTCTTCTTGCCAAAATCCATCATAATGCTTCCATTCGGAAAAATCCCTCCGAAGTGGATTACATTTGCCTTTATTTGGTCCCCTTTTAGATTTTTTGTTTCCACCGGGACCATCACCACTTCCGAAGCCGAAAATAATTTTCGCAAAGACGAGAACTCCCACCGCCTGCCAATAGCTAATCATGGGTAAGTCAAAAAGTTCGGGCATTAACCAATTCCATAAACGCATGACAATATACCCTACCAAAAAAGCGATACCTATACCCAATAGCACAAAGAATAGTATTTTGAAACCTTTAGCTACATAGTCTCTTGTTTTTCGTTCTACTTCTATTTTAATATTTTCCTTGTAATCCATGATGTTGTAGTTTATGTTTCTTTATTAAATTCGATTTGTTTTGATAAAATGGATATGGCCCTATGTCTTCTTGACATTAAAGTGCCGGCAGAAATACCTGTTTCCTTAGAAATTTCTCGGTACGTATAGCCCTCAAAATCTACGGCAAGAATAATATCCCGATAGAATGGTTTTAAGGCTATTATGGCATTTTTTAAATCTGCTTTTAACTGTTCCGAATAAGCACGGCTATCGGTTTCGTAGAACACCGATGCAAATTCTGTCCATAGCCGTTCCAGTTCATCGGTATTATGTATCCCTTGTTTTTTGGTCCTCATGGTATCGATAATCATGTTCTTAACGGCATGGTATACAAAACCACCTATGTTAGTGATAGGTAGTGCTTCCGGTGGTCTGGAAAAAATGCGTAAAGCGACCTCTTGTATGATGTCTTCCGCATCACTTTCTGAAGTATCTCTGAGTTTTGAGCGCACGTAACCCTTTAAGGCATGGTATTCCTCCTTAAAAAAATTGTTCAGGTTGTTACGTTGTTGCTCTGGCACCGGTTTGGTTTGTGGTCTTCAATACTAAAGACGATGATTTTGAAATCTATTGCATTATTTACACATTTTTAGCTATATGATTGACGGTTATATGTGCTATTTGTAACAATGGGCGTATTTTTGAAAAAAAATGAGCTATGCTTTCCATAGAACAATACCGTAACGAATTTATCTCCTATTTGGAGTCTAAGACTAGTACTAAAGAGCCTATAAATCTTTACGAACCTATTACCTATATTCTAAGCTTAGGAGGAAAGCGGTTGCGTCCGGTACTTGTTTTAATGGCGACCGAAGTATTTGGAACAGATTATAGGAAAGCTTTGGATGCCGCTTTAGCTATAGAAGTTTTCCATAATTTTTCCTTGGTACACGATGATATTATGGATGACGCTCCTTTACGCAGGGGAAAAGAAACGGTTCATGAAAAATGGGATATCAATACGGGAATTCTTTCCGGTGACGCTATGCTCATTAATGCATATCAGTTGTTTGAGAATTATGAGGGTCAGACTTTTCGTGATTTGGCTAAATTGTTTAGTAAAACTGCGCTTCAAGTCTGTGAGGGACAGCAATATGACGTTGATTTTGAAACACGAGACGACGTTACCCAAGCAGAGTATCTAAAAATGATTGAATATAAAACAGCAGTTTTGGTAGCTGCTGCGTTAAAAATGGGCGGTATCGTAGCCAATGCTACACTAGAAGACCAGAACAATATTTACGAATTTGGACGGAATTTAGGCATTGCTTTTCAGCTTCAAGATGATTATTTGGATGCTTTTGGAGATCCTAAAACCTTTGGGAAACAAGTGGGTGGTGATATTATTGAAAACAAGAAAACCTTTCTATATCTTAAAGCCTTGGAAATGGGAACACCGCAGCAACAGAAGGAACTTTCCGATTTATTTTCCATTCAGCCCAAAGACCCATCAGATAAGATTAAAACCATTAAAACTATTTTTGACGAAAGTGGTTCTGCTGTGCTAACACAAAAGGAAATCGAAGCCTATACTAAAAAAGCATTTATAGTGCTTGAAGGTTTAAAAATAGCGGATGATAAAAAAGCACTGCTGCAATTGTTTGGGGAGAATTTGATGCGTAGAAAGGTTTAGAAAAGTCTTCGTAACAAAGCTTTTGTAAAGGGAACTGTTGGACTGCCTATCATATTCCCAATATCTTCTATAAAACTTGTCTCCTCGTCTAAAAATTTAAAAACTTGCTGCGGTTTCCGGTTTTTGAAAAGGGTTTCAAAAATGTTATGTCCGTTGGCATTATCTTTATGTAGAACATCTAAAAACAATAAATCATAGTACCAAAACTTTGTTTTATAACTTAGGGAATGTAAAGGTTTGCCAGTTTTGATATGGGCTATAAGCTTGGGTATCTTCTTTGCCGTACTCATAAAGGTATAACCTGTGCTCGGTTTAGCCCAACCACCTGCCATGCCTATATAGCGCATATTGGCTGTATGTTGTTCTTTAAAATCATAGCAAGTCATAGGGATACTCCCCATTTCGGTTTCCACTATTTCATAGTCGGAACAGTCTAGGTCGTTTGCCAAGTAGTCTTTGATAGCTGTCTCATACTCCTTTTTGGGTAACAAATGTTCTGAAAACAAAGTATATTCAACAAGTGCTTCGTTCTCGGAAGTGGGCAGCACATACATAAAACGTGTATTCCCTTTTTGCGCGATAGAAAAGTCCATGTAGGTAGCTTGATCAGGATCAAAAACTGATTTTTTCGTTTTCACGAACCACCCAATAAAATGTTGCTGTAACACAGGATACTTTTTCTGATGTGTCGCCTTCTCATAGCTAAAAATACTATTAAATACTTTCTTTCCGGTATAGTTTCCTTCCGATGTTGTGACAGTGACCAGCTCACCAGTATCAACCACATCGGTTACATGAGCTTGCTTAAAAACAATGTTCGATTGTGTTTCAATACGCTGTAAAATAGAATTGTAAAAATCAATCCCCTGTATCATTTTATAGGTATAAGGGTTGATGTTGAATCGTTTTGAGAATTGCTGGCCGGCAAAATAAACATGGTGCCATTTTTTATGAACGATGTCATCGAATTGTCCCTGGCCTTCTTCCCAAAAACACCAGGTACGGTCGTTAGTTTGTTTTACATCTTTATCCAATAATAAAATTGATTTACCAGCGAAGAAATCATCTCTATTCATGTTATCCACCAACATGAGCCCAGCGGCACCGGCTCCAACAATAATATAATCGTAATGTAAAACGGCCATCTATCAAAAATAGGAATTAATAGTCGATTTTATGGGTATTGTTCATAGGTTATCGATTGGTGATGGGGTAATTTTCTGTTGCCAAATAACAGATGACTTACAGAATTTGGTTGCTAATTCTATGTTTGAACTTTCCTGTGTTCTTTATATCGTTTAAGTCAGCGTTTGATTTTTGGCATAATTTTTTATGATAGCTGTACCTGAAAAAGAAAGGTATATTATTCCTTCAAAAATACTTTTTGGTTTTGGACGAGGGCTCTTATTTCTAGTTTAATGTTAGCCTCTTTATCGTCAGCATCAAAATCACAGTTTAGGGTTATGGAATTCTCACCCTTTTTAATCTTAAAATCAGAAAAATCTAGAACTATTTTGCTGCTAATTTCCCAGTTGGCATTGTATAAAATCAATTCGTTTCCACTGGTATATTTTAAGGTTTGGCCTTGTTTTATAACAACAGGAATCTGAATTTTCTTATAATTATTCATCTCTATCTCTATTCCGCTCACATCACCATCCTTTGCAGATAAACTAAAGCTCGCTATCTGTTCCTCTGCCGAATTGTCGAATTTGAAGGTAGAATGTACAGGTTCTCCGGGCTGTCTTACTTTTTTAGCGTGGATAAAGATTTCAGAATGGAGCTCTTGCCAATTCCATTCGCCATCCTTAATTTTTTCAATAGAAAATTCTTTCGAGTTATCTCGCATCAGTTCTTTCTGCGCTTCGGTAAATGAATTTGAAAGTCTTAATTTTTCCCAGTCGCCTATCAATTCCAATATTTTATCGGAGTTGCCATTTTCGGCAACAATCTCTAAATCTGCCACTAGGGCATAACCTGCATCGTAACCCGCGGACCTAGCTAACATCCACTCCATATCTTCCATACTGGTTTCCGGGGTCATTTTAAACCACCCTAGCATTCCCGGCATAAAATTCCGTTTAAAATAGGCCTGATTGTTAAACCGATATTCGGTTTGACTTTCGCGGAAACCAGCATACCACGGTTCTCCCCAGTTCATACGGCTGTAGATGTGCCAAAAGAAGTGTGTAGTGCGACTCGCATCTATGATCAGATGATTTTTTAACTCATCCGAAAGGTTCGTATACCAAACATAGGGCATTAAAGATTCGCCGTAGGTACCTAATCCTGTAGAACGGTTTCCTTCAAGACCATCAAATGAAATTTGTCGCAGTCCGGTTTGGTTGTAGATATCGGCCAATGTTTCGGACATTTCTTTGGTTAGATCTGCATTGGTTAAAAAGACTTTGTAGGCATGATCTAATAGCTTAGAAATGGTGTCGCCAGTTTTATGGTTCATTACCTTGGTTTTAAATGCCCCACGCTGGCAATCCAATAACCTCCATGGAGCTGCTTCAGATACACTGCCATAACGTATAAGTTCTTCACCAATCATCACGGTTTTTAAACTATTGTTCTTCATTTGGTTGAAGTAGTCCGGGGATTGTATCGTTATTTCGCTAGTATTCGCATCAATATCACTCACAAGAGTAGAACTTCCTACTTTAGCAAGTCTTTTGTCTGGAACAGGCGTAACGTAAAGGTCATCTGTTGTGATGAAATTGGATAAACAATGGGTGCCAAGTTTAATTCCTTGGGCAGCTGCTTTTTCTACACATTTTTTTAGTCCGTCAATACCGTTTGGAAACTCTCCTTTATATAATTCAAAATGACCCCAACTTTCAAAGGTTTTTCCGTAATGGTACAGATAATTTAAACCTGCCTTTTTAGTTAATTCAAGCGCATCATCGATAGTCGTTTCCGTAAAAGAGGTAATGAGATATGCAGCGGCGGCATTACGGTTTGTTTTAGCCCATTCGCCATCAATCATAGGATGGGGTAGTCCTTCCGCGATTTCAATAGCACCTATGGTTTCTAAAGTTACAGCTTCAGCACTTCCAAATAGTGCTATTTTAGAACCTACAACGCCTCCGTCATCGTAGGGTGGGGCAACGATTTTATCGTGATCAAAATCTGAAAATATTCTTTCGGTAGTTCTATTTCTGCTATACGCTTGCAAGCTACTACCATTGGCAATAGGCATTGCAGCTTCAACCCTATACAACACGCTACCATCAGAACTGGGATGCATACCGTTTAGCTCCTCTTCTTTAAAGATATCGAAAGCGGGCATGCGATCGCTTTCGTTCCATGGGTATCCTCCAAGTGTTTTAATATTCAAGGATTGTATGCCTATAGCAAAATCATCATCCCGCACCACACCAACAGTTTCGCTAATAATTTTTTGTATGGATGTGGGGTAGGGCCCCCAAATAATTAGCTCAACAGCGTCGTTGTTTGTAATGGATAGTAGTTCAAATGTAAAATGGGTATTTTTTTCTTTTACCTTGATGGTTGCTACGATATCATTTTCAAAGTTTAAAGTAATAGCACTATCGGTTGCTGTTGCAGCTTTTGGATGCATTATTATATTGTTAACCCTTACGGACAGTAAGGGCGCCAATGAGTCTTTTAGGATATAGTCTTTGCCAGTACTTGCATCCATAAAATGTACAAACGACCCTTTATCATTGAGGGCTATTTTTAATGATGGGGTAGATAGCTCTAGTATTGTTTTGTCTAAGGGTCTAGAACAAGAGGTAAATACTAAAGTAAATAGAAAAAGAACTCCATATATTTTTTTCATTGTTTCATTCTATTTGATGGTTATCTTTCTGTTTGCAGATTTGTTTGGGATGTAACCCCTAACCTAAGGGTCAATCTACGAAAAATTATATTTCAATCCTTTTGAGAAATTACTTCTTTGCTGGGTATTCTGATTTTTATTTCAATCGAACTTAGCTAGGAAGCTTGTATTTTAGCATAAAATTCAAGGTATTATGACTCCTGCAGAGGAAGACTATATAAAGGCTATTTATCATTTGAGGAAGGATGGGCAGGCCACGATTAGCACGAATGCGATTGCTGCTAAAATGGATACCAAACCATCATCAGTGACGGATATGGTCAAAAAATTAGCAGACAAGCAATTGATATCCTACAGGAAGTACAAAGGAGTCTCCTTGACCGAGGCGGGTAGTTTATGCGCACTTTCGGTTATTAGAAGGCAAGGCTTATGGGAAGTCTTTCTTGCTGAAAAATTGGATGTTTCCGAGGATGAGGTGGCCTTGTTGGCGGAACAACTGGAACATGTAAAGAGCGAGCAGTTAATAGCTAAACTAGATGCTTATTTGGGGAGTCCAAGAGTAGGGTTTTTAGGAAAACCGATACCGTACAAGGATGGAAAGTTTAAGAAAACAGTCAAAAAATTATTGAATGAACTTTCGCCTGGTGCAGAAGGCATATGTGTTGGTGTAAACGATACTTCAGCCGGATTTTTAAATTTTTTGGAGAAAAAACATATTGCCCTTGGGGACACTATTTTAGTGTTGGAGCGGGAGGATTTCGATGGTTCCATGAAGATTGCTATCAATCTTAAGGAAATTCAGATATCGGAACAAATTACCTCAAATCTGTTCTTGGAAGTTATGGAGAACGAATAATAAAAATGAGCTATATTTCATTCACGCATTTTAGCGGCTTATTGCTGCAGCAGATATGGTTCTTTGATTGAATACTACTATTCAAACAGCCTAGTAAGATAAATAGATGATTTTCAAAAAAAGGAACCTACTTAAGGTACTATTTTAAGCTGAAACAAGTTATAATGATTAAGGGTTTCAATAAGGTTCTATAGTTAAAGCGTAGTGCGTTTACAACATTTTTAGGAGAATAGGATACCAAAGAAAACAACGATTTTATGAACGCTAAAAAAAGACATTGGTTTTGGAATTTACTTTTGGTGCTTACGGTTATCGTATGTGTATTCGTCTTGGCCATGCATTATAGGAACTGGGTAAGTGTGAAACCAGATCAAATAAGGATTATGTCAGGGTTTTATAAGGTCAATGTAGCTTACAACCAGTTGGATAGTGTAGTTTTTGTTGAGCGTATTCCTCCTATGGAGCGCTTGAACGGATTTTCTGCCTTAGAGAAGGAGAAGGGCATCTTCCGTGAGTTTCAAGATTCTTTAACGGATAAGAAGGTGTATGTGTTTGTGGATAATATTTCCCAGCAAAAAATAAAGCTGGTGTATAAGGATTCCGTTAAATTATATCTTAATCTAAAGGATTCCGTAAAGACGTTAAACCTTTTTAATTCGCTTGTTCTTGGTGCTAC